>JBEKGC010000626.1:0-4812 GCA_050013055.1 Streptosporangiaceae bacterium | reverse complement strand
GGCCAGGGCTTCCGGCATTCCGCCGAACTCGGTGCCGAGCACCATCTGCATATGCGAGTAGGTCAGCCGCCCGGTACGCCACTGGACCCAGTCGGCCAGCTTCATGGCGACGTCGAGCGCCTGGTCATCGCCGGCCAGCTGGTACTGGTCGATCAGCCCGGCCAGGTACTTGTGGATCATGTAGTACGGCGACCAGACCGGCTTGCCCTGCTCCACCCAGTCAAAGTAGCCCTCGGGGAACGCCGACAGGTAGCCCGGGTGGTAGCCCGCGTCTGTGGCCCTGGCCTGCAGCGCAGCCAGCTGGCTGACCAGGTAACGGCCGCGGGTCCTGAGCGCCTCCTGCCCGGTGTTGGCGTAGGTCAGCGCGAGGGCGGACAGCAGGTGGCCGGTGGTGTGGCCGCGGATCTGCGACGCTGGTTTCTCCCAGCCGCCGATGGGCGGGGTGGTCGGATGCTGACCGTAGTTGAGGCGGAAGCAGCGCAGCATCCGTTCGGGATCAAGGAACAGCAGGTAACTGGTGTTCCTGGCCTGGTTGGACCGGAACGGGCTGGCGAGGAGTTCGACATTCTGCAAGGGCAGGGCGGCGGCGCGGCCCGCGGTGCCGTTGGGGGCGTAGCCGGCCGGGTTCGGCGGGTGGGTGGCCTGAGCTTGTTCCGGTGCCTGCGCTTGGGCGACGGGGGGACCTTGGCCGGCCACCAGCGCCTGCTCAGCGATCAGGAGGCCGGACCCGGCGCCGAGGATGGTCAGGGCCCGGCGCCTGCTCAGCCCGGTGCCAGCCCGCGGGGCTGTGCCGCTGACGTCACTGGGTGCCTTGTCGCTCAGGCCGCTACCCGCCCTTTTCGAGATCTTTTGCCCGGTTATCGATCGTACCCAGCGCCGCTGTCCTTCTATCGGGCGCTCATCTCGGCGTAAGTATTTCCGGAGGTAAGTCTTACCAAGTTCTTACCCGGGCTCCGGGGATTGAGCCGGGCCGTCGGGGCGCCCGTAATCATGGGTAGTGGTCAGTGCACCCGGCCGCCCAGATCATGAGCCATCGACTCCCCGACGCTCCCCCGGCTCATGATTGCCGTCTCCCCTATCCGTGCAGGCGGCCGGGTGCACTGGCCCCTTTTTTATGGTTTTCCTGCCGCGGAGAGGCTTAGCCGTGCAGCACCAGGGCGGTCAGGGTGGCGAGCACCACCGTGACGGCGGCGGCGGCGCCGTGCAGGGCGACGAGGCGGCCGCGGAAAGACGGCGCGGGTGCATCCTCGGCCGGGGCGCCGTGGGCGTGGCCACGGGCATCGCCGGCCTGGTCGCGGGCGGCGCGGGCGGCGCGGACGTTGACCGTGAACCAGGTCAGTCCCGCGCAGGCCGTGACCACCGCCAGCCCGAACCCGATCAGGCCAAGCAGCCTGGCATGCACCAGGGAGTAGCCGAGCCAGAACGCCAGGCCGATGATCCCGCAGGCCGGATGGGCGAACTCCAGCAGGGCCCGGGCTCCCGGCAGGACTGGCGCGGTCCTGGCCGCGACCAGCGAAGCCGGGTCGAACTGCTCGCGCCGGGCCCGCTTGGCGTCCCGTTCCGAAACGGACGGGCCGGGGCTGCGGGCCGGGGTGCGGGCCGTGGCCAGCGCGGGCTGGGCGGCGGCGGGCGCGGAGCGGTCGCGCTTGAGGTTGCTGCTGATCAGCACGGAGAACCCGGCGCCCGCGGTGAACAACCACAACACCAGCACCACGATGGCCACCGTCACTCCTTCCGCCGCCCCGAATCTACCCGGTTCAGCGGCGCTCGAGGACGTGGACGGCGGCGAGGAGAACGCCGACGGCGGCCAGGGCGGCCAGGGCCAGGAAGGTGACCGCCTCGGCGTGGGCGGAGACGGCACGGAACGCGGCGGGGGTATACGGGTCGGCGTGCGCGGGTAGCCGGCCGGCCAGGTTGAGGTAGAGAGCGCCGAACGCCGCCACCCCGGTCAGCAGGCCGATCTGATTCACGGTCACGACGACGCCGGTCGCGTCCGCGGCCAGCTCGACGGGCACGCGCAGCAGCACACGGGTCATCAGCGGGCCGAACGCGGCCGCCATCCCGGCGCCGCTCAGGGCGCCGATCAGGTACAGGGCCACTCCCCCGGTGCCGCCCGCGCGCAGCACCGCCGCCAGCGCCGCCAGCGCCGCCCCGAAGACCACGAATCCGCCGATGATCAGGGGGCCGTGCCAGCTCGCGGGGGCCCGCCGCCAGTTCAGGCTGACCAGGGCGAAGGCGGCTGCGGCAGGGGCGAACGTCAGCCCGGCCCGCAGCGGCGAGAACCCGAGCCCGTCCTGCAGGTGCAGCGCCAGCGTGAAGAAGAACCCGCTGAAGATGGTCATGACCACGGCCAGCCCGGCGATCGCGACCGGCGCGCCGGGCACGCGCAGCACCCGGCCGGGGATCAGCGGTGTCCGGCCGGCTCCGGCCGCCCGCCGTTCGGCCCAGGCGAAGCCGGCCACAAGCGGCAGGCTGGCCGCCATGCCGATCCAGCCCCAGACGGGCCAGTGCTCGGGCTGGCCGAGCACAAGCGGAAGCACGAACGCCAGCACGGCCGGGGTCAGCCAGGCCAGGCCGGGCAGGTCGAGGGTCCGGCCCGGCTCGCCCCGGCCGGTCGGCAGGGCCCGCGCGCCGACGGCCAGCAGCGCCACCCCGATCGGCACGTTGACCAGGAAAACCGGCCGCCAGCCCGAGCCGAACAGGTTGGCGCTGACCAGCAGGCCGCCGGCCACCTGACCGGCCACCGCGCCGCCGGCCAGGACGGCGGCGTACCTGCTCATCGCGCGGGCCCGGGCCTGGCCCGCGTGGGTGCGCTGGATCAGGCTCAGCACCTGCGGGATCATCAGCGCGGCCCCGGCCCCCTGGACGAAGCGCAGCGCGATGAGGAACGCGGCCGAGGTCGCCAGCCCGCAGCCGAGCGAGGCGAGGGTGAAGCCGGCCAGCCCGGCCAGGAACATCCGCCGGTGGCCGAGTATGTCGCCGAGCCGGGCCCCGGTGACCAGGAGCACCGCGTAGGTGATCGTGTATCCGGCCACCACGAGCTGCAAGCCCGCGCCCGAGGTGCGCAGCTGGTCAAGGACGGCCATGAACTGGCCGATGAGGACAACGGCCAGCACGAGGCCGGGGCGTACCTGACGCTCACGCCGGGCAAACTCTCCGGCGCGGGCGCCGCGGGTCATGATGTTGGTCATGTCACCCAGCCTGGCGCCGCCCCGATCCAGCTACCAAGAGCCTGGTTATCCTGGTACTGACAGCACCCCCAAGCGCGGGCTTGGTCAGCGCGGGCGGGTGTCGCGGTAGAGCGCGGGCGCGTGCCGCCACAGGAGGCAGGCGACCGCGCCGAGGGGGATCGGGGGCAGGTACGTGACGGCCCGGTACAGCAGCACGGCGGCGGTCACCTGCGCGCTGGCCTGGTGCCCGGCGCCGGCGGCCAGGATGCCGATCAGCCCGAGTTCGGTGATGCCGAGACCGCCGGGGGTAATGGGCAGCACCGTCAGCAGCCGGACGAACGCGAACGCCGCCAGGGACGTCTGCCAGGGCACCTGAGCTTGGCTCAGGTGCAGGCCGCGCAGGCACGCCAGCAGCACGAGCCACAAGGTGAGGTTGCTGGCCACCATGGCCGCGGTGATCCGCCAACCGCGGGCGGCGATGAGGGCGCCGGCCTGGGCGCGGAAGCCGAGCAGTGATCCGGAGACGTCGAAGGATGCCTGCCGCCGGACCAGCCGGCAGGCGACGACGAGTACGTGCTGCAGCGCGCGGCCCGCGCGGTCCGCGAACGACTCGCTGCGCAGCAGGAGGCCGAGCGCGGCGGCCGCGGCGGCGAGCAGGGCCAGGCCCACGACGGCGGCGGTGATCAGCCCGGCACCGGGCCGGGCGGCCGGCACCAGAACCAGCAGGGCCAGGACAGGCAGGCCGAGCCGGGCGAAGACATTCCAGATTCCCGACACCAGGCTGTAGAGCACGTACTCAGCCGGGCTGACACCCCAGCTTGACAGCATGGCCCAGCTGACCCCCATGGCCAGGGCCCCGCCGCCGGGCAAGGTGTTCGCCACCGCATTGGAGCCGAGGTTCACCACCGCCGCCTCGCGCAGCCGTACCGACGGCAAGACCGAGCAGATCATGAACCAGGCCGAGGCCATGCTGGCCGCCGCGGCGGCGGCGACGAGCAGCGCCTGCGGCCACGTCATCGCGTCCAGGCTGGACCACACGCTGCCGTAGGACGCGAAACGCGGGAGGGCGAACAGGAAAATCGCCACGACCAGCACCGCAGGCAGCACCGCGCGGAAGATCTTCCGGCCGGTCCGCAGGCGCGGACGTACGGTCTCTGGCTGCGGCCCGGCGGGCAGCGGCACGGTCGCTGCGGTGATGCCCATACCCCGACTCCTGTACCGCCCTCGCGACAGGGCACGGGAGCAGCCGCCGGGGTCCTGAGCAGCATCCTCACCGTACCCCTGGTCCATCTCCCGTGTCCACGGGCCGGATCGCAGCGAGGCGGCCCGGGCGGCTGGCCTACGGCACCAGATGCCGGACCGCGGTCGCTGACGATGCCAGGTAGCCGGCGTTCCCGGGGTAGCTGGCCTGGATGGTGCCCATGTTCTGTTCGGCGAGCAGGATCTGGGACCAGGTGAGCGCGCAGGAGGCCACGCCGCGGCTGCCGGTGTCCTGGGTGCACAGGTGATGGGGCCCGGTGCTGAACGACACGGGCTGGCCGCCGAGCGGGCTCCTGGACCCGGTGAGGGTCGCGCTGACGATGCCCGCCAGTGGCGAGCTGAGGCGGATGCTCGCGGTCAGCGCGCTCGGGGCCCGGTTGAC
>JBEKGC010000625.1:0-3234 GCA_050013055.1 Streptosporangiaceae bacterium | reverse complement strand
CGCTACAACGAGGGCATGCACCAGGCCATCGAGGCCAAGGAGGGCGTGGCGATCAAGGACGAGAACCAGACGCTCGCCACGATCACCCTGCAGAACTACTTCCGGCTGTACGACAAGCTGTCCGGCATGACCGGCACGGCCACCACCGAGGCCAACGAGTTCCACCAGATCTACAAGCTCGGCGTGGTTCCCATCCCGACCAACAAGCCGATGGTCCGCGACGACCAGGCCGACGTCATCTACCAGACGGCGCAGGCCAAGTTCGAGGCGTGCGTCGAGGACATCCTCGAGTGCCACCAGGCCGGCCAGCCGGTCCTGGTCGGTACCACCAGCGTGGAGAAGTCCGAGCTGTTGTCCCGGATGCTCAAGCGGCGCGGAGTCCCGCACGAGGTGCTGAACGCCAAGTACCACGAGCGAGAGGCCACCATCGTGGCCCAGGCCGGGCGGCGCGGTGCCGTCACGGTGGCCACCAACATGGCCGGCCGTGGTACCGACATCATGCTCGGCGGCAACCCCGAGTTCATCGCCGACGCCGAGCTGCACCAGCGCGGGCTTTCCCCGGTCGAGACGCCGGAAGACTACGAGGCGGCCTGGCCGGAAGCGGTGGCCAAGGCCAAGCGCGACGTGGCCACCGAGCACGAGGAAGTTGTCGCGGCGGGCGGCCTGTACGTGCTTGGCACCGAGCGGCACGAGTCGCGGCGCATCGACAACCAGCTCCGCGGCCGGTCCGGCCGCCAGGGCGACCCGGGCAAGAGCCGGTTCTACCTGTCGCTGGAAGACGACCTGATGCGGATGTTCAATTCCGAACGGGTCGGCGCGATCATGGAACGGCTGAGTATCCCGCCGGACGTGCCGGTCGAGTCCAAGGTCGTGACCCGCGCCATCAGGTCCGCGCAGACCCAGGTCGAGCAGCAGAACTTCGAGATCCGCAAGGACGTTCTCAAGTACGACGACGTGCTCAACCGGCAGCGCCAGGTCATCTACGGCGAGCGCCGCACGGTGCTCGAGGGCGCCGACCTGCACGAGCAGATCCGCGAGATGGTCGACGAGGTGGCCGCCGGGTACGTCGCGGGCGAGACCTCCGAGGGCTATCCGGAGGAGTGGGACCTGGACAAGCTGTGGCGTGCCTTCCGGCAGCTCTACCCGGTCAGCGTCACCGTCGACCAGGTCATCGACGATGCGGGCGGCGAACGGGCCGGGCTGACCGCGGAGTTCATCACCGAGGCGATCATCGCCGACGCGCAGGCCGCGTACGAACGACGGGAAGAGGAATTCGGTTCGGAGGTCATGCGGGAGGTCGAGCGCCGGGTGGTGCTCTCGGTCCTTGACCGCAAGTGGCGCGAGCACCTGTACGAGATGGACTACCTGCGTGAGGGCATCGGCCTGCGCGGCTACGGTCAGCGCGACCCGCTGATCGAGTATCAGCGCGAAGGTTACGACATGTTCAGCGCCATGATGGACGGGATCAAGGAAGAGTCCGTCGGCAACCTGTTCAACCTGGTGGTCCAGATCCAGGAGAACCCGATCGTCGAGGAGGGCGAAGGAGTTCCGGGCGAGGTTGCTCCCGGCGGGCCCGCTTCTGGCGGGCCGGCCCCGGCGGCGCCTGCTCTGGGGGCGACTGCTGCTCCCGCCGGACCCGGGGGGCCTGCTCGCGGCGGGCCTGCTCCCGGGGGGCCTGCTCCCGGGGGGCCCGCTCCCGGGGGGCCCGCTCCGGCGGTGCCTGCTCAGGGCACCCCGGCCCAGAGCGGTAGCCCGTCCGGCCGGCGCCAAGCGTCGCCGGGCGCGCCGAGCGCGGCGGGCGCCAGGACAGCTCAGGGCGGGACCAGGGCGACGAAGCGAGACGGCCGGACCAGCAGCGCGTCGGGCGCTCACGCGGCCAAGCGGGAAGTACGGCCCGCCGGCGCGCACGCTAGGGCCGCCGGGATCCCGGCGGCTCCGGCAGCTCCAGCGGCTCCGGCCACGCCGATACCGGCCGGGCTCGCGCCGCGGCGACCGCAGCGGCTGCAGTACTCGGCGCCGTCGGTGGACGGCGGAACGCACGTGGAAACCAGCCAGGGTCCCGGCCCGGACGACGACTTCGCCAGGGTCGGCCGCAACGACCCGTGCCCGTGCGGTTCCGGCCGGAAGTTCAAGCGCTGCCACGGCGACCCTCGGATGCGACCCGACGCCTAGCGGCCACCCGTCCCGTCCTCTCTCGGCGTCCCGTCCTCCCGTCCTGGTGACCAGTCACCAACTACCCCACCTGCCCCCCAGTCCCAGCTCGGGCCCGCTCTGACAGGATCGTGGATCGTTACCTTCGAAATCAGAAGCTAACGATCCACGATCGCTGGTCCGCCCGGATTTTCGGCCAGATTGTGACGGCTGGGAGGAGGGGTGTCGAGCGCTCGCGTCGGGATGCGCGCTAGCCCGCTTCCAGCTCGGTGCACAGCCATCGCGCCGGGCGGCCGGGCCGGCCTGGTGCGGCGGCCCGCGGTGGCAGCTGCTCGCAGCGGATGGCCAGCGCCCGGACTCGCGGTCCGAAGTTGATGACGACCGTCATCTCCACTGCGTGCGCCGCCGGATGCGACGTCAGGATCCGCCGGATCCGGGGCGGCCCGCCCCGGGTCATCAGCGGCATGAGCAAGGCGATTTGCGCCCGCACGCGGTCAGTGGTGCAGGGCACGATCTGCCTGGGCGAGCGGGCCCCGGCCAGGACCTCGACCACGACCTGGGCGAACTGCCGCGGCCACGACGGGCCCGCCGCGGCGGGCGCCGGTCCTGAGGCGGGCGCCGGTCCGGGGGCGGGCGCTGGTCCTGAGGCGGGCGCCGGTCCGGGGGCGGGCGCCAAGCTGGTGCCCGGCGCAGCAGGCGGCGGCACGGCCGGAGACCAGCTGGCCCGGTCCTGTGCCCACCACCAGGCCTCAGCTGAATCCGCCCCGGCCTGGCCCGCCCCAGCCAGCTCCGCCCCAGCCGGGTCGCGCTGCGCCGGGCAGGCGGTGCCGTGGGTTTCACAGTCGTAGGGCGGGGCGGTATCGGGCACGGTGACGAGCCGCAGTTCCGGCAGGGCTGGTGACGTGACCGCCTCAGCCGCCCGGGAGAGCACAGGCGGGCCGGGCGGGCGGGGCGGGCCCGGCGGGCGGGGCGGTTCGGGTGCGGGCCGCAGGTCGGGCGAGGGGGTCCTTGGCGGCATGGTGGCTAGCTCCCGGATCCGGAGAATGCGAAGTGACCGCGAACGCCCTTGGCGGCCGTATTCGC
>JBEKGC010000624.1:0-3238 GCA_050013055.1 Streptosporangiaceae bacterium | reverse complement strand
CGGAGATACCTAGTCGCGGTGAGTGCGGTGCGGGTCGCGACGGCGCCCGCCAGGGTCAGGCCCAGCCCGGCGACGGTGGCGCCGCCCGGGGTGCCGTAGGTGGCGCGCAGCCGCAGCACGCAAGCCCCGACCAGGTGACTCAGCCCTCCGCCGAGGGCGGTCGCATGAACGGCCAGGGTCAGGCCGGCCAGCCCGAGCGCGACGGTGACCGACCATCCGGCGGCCAGGTAGACCACGATGGCCAGCAGCGGCGCCCGGGCCGTCCACCTGGCCCGGCCGAGCATCCTGGACCCCGCCATGCCCAGGCAGGCCGCGTAGGCCACCAGCACCGCGGCAACGGTCACCGGGACTCACCGGCCTCGTGCTCGCCGAGCGCCTGGTCCAGCGCTTCGCGCAGCAGCTCCGCGTCATGCGGGCTCATCTGAAGCGCGAAATGCGCCAGCGCGGTACGCCGGTCCGCGGTGGTGGCCAGCGCCTCGTTCATCAGCGCCGCGGTGTAACCGGACCGGGATCCGGTGGGCTCATAACGCCAGGCCCGGCCGGCCCGCTCCCGCCGCAACCAGCCCTTGCGGTACAGGTTCTCCATCACCGTCATCACGGTGGTGTAAGCCAGCCCCCGCTCGGCCCGCAGATCGTCGACCATCTCGCGGACCAGCGCCGGGCGGCCCCACTCCCACAGCCGGTCCATGATCACCGCTTCCAGCTCACCGAAACGTCGCATTCTCACTCCCGAGCATGGCCATGCCTACGGCGTACGCCGTTACCTACTAACACGTATAGGGCAAGCCCGCGGTTCGGGCATCGTCTCACTTTTCTTACGGCAGCCGCCTCGACACGGCCACCGGGCCGGGGAACTCGCCGGAGGCTTCCGGGGACTTGCCTGCTCGACGGCGGCGTCGCCGGCCCGGGAAAGTCTCCGGGGAATGCCCGCGCGCCGCAGGCACCTCCCCGCCGCAACCGCGACGGCCACGGTGAACGCAACCTTCTTACTATCCGTGTTAGTAGATATGTCTGCTACCACGCATGCTCCCGGCGGCGAGCTCCCCGGCGACCCCGATGCCGCCCTCCGCCAGCTGTACTCGCACTACGCCAGCGCCCTGCACGCCTACGTCGAGAAGTTCTGCCCGGACCGGGCGAGCGCGGATGACATCGTGCAGGAGACCTTCATCCGGGCCTGGCGTCACCTGCCCCAGCTCAGCGCCGACGACCGGCCCATCCGGCCCTGGCTGTTCCGGGTCGCGCGCAACCTGCTGATCGACGCGAACCGGGCCGCGCGGTCCCGGCCGGTGAGCGTACCGGAGCAGCCTGCCGGGGGGGCCGGGACTGATTCCGGAATGGAGGAGGTCCTGGACCGGCAGCTCGTTTCCGCCGCCCTGGCGCACCTGTCGCCCGCGCACCAGAGCGTGCTCGTGGAGACCTTTTACCGGGGCGGGACCATGGCGGCGGTCGCCCGCGAGCTCGGCATACCGCACGGCACGGCCAGATCACGGCTGCATTACGCGCTGGATGCGTTGCGCCAGCATCTCGAAGAGCACGACGCGATCGCGTGCTGATGGCCGGCCGCATGCCCTGGGACACCACCGCGGCCGACGCCGATGGCGAGAAGGCAGGACCTGCCGCCAGGCCCAGGCCTGGCCGGCATCTGATCGCCGTGATGCTGCTCACCGCGGCAGTCCTGGACCTGACCCGGTGCGGTCTCGTCCTAGCGGCGGCCCGGCACCCGGTGCCGACCGCGGAGCTGGTCGCGGCCGGGCTGGCCACGGCCGGGCTGAGCGTGCGGACCGCGCGCGGATGCCAGGCCGGCCGACGCTGGGCAGGCTGGGCCGCGTTGCTGATCGGCGCCGCGTCGGCGCCGCAGGCGGCCATGTCCGGCTTTCACGGCCCGTACACGATCCCCGACACCGCCACCGCTGTCCTTGGTGTACTGCTGGCCACGGCTGTCCTGGCCACTGCCGGTGCGGCCGGGCAACCGGGCCAATACACCGAAAACCCGTGCACCATCGACAGGGGAACCACCTGGTGACCCTCAGCGCACCCCCGCCCGCAGCAGCCCGCCGTGCCCAGGCCTACGCTGCCGTTGCGGCGGTGACTGCCTTCGGGATTGCCCGGAGTGAGCGCCCGATTCGACCGCGCACGCATCTGCTCCCACCGTGGACGGCGTGCTCGTGGCTGAAGTGGTCTCGCCGGGAAGCTCGTTGAAGACGGACACCGTCGACAAGAAGGCCGTCTACGCCGATGCCGTTCTGCTCTGCGACGGTGCCATGACCACGATCAGCCGGTATGTGCACCTGTTCATCGTCTGAGCCGAACGGCTGCGCAGCTTCGTCCGTCACCCACGGCTCATCCCGAAGGACCGCAAGGACCCGATCGCCCAGCGCCGACCTCAACGAATGTCTCAATTCAGTTACGGGCTTGCCGGCACCGTTGCGCGTCCTATGCCGCCAGCGGAACCGACAACTGTGGACCCGGTAGGCCGCCGGCGTCTCCCGCGACGCCGGGAAGTATCAGTGGTCGTGATAGTTCATGACGCGTCCGGTCGTAGTCCCCGTGTGCGAGTCATCCAGCTCAACGGCGGTCGCCGTTGCTCGCTCCCCGGTAGGAACGGCCACTGTCACCCAGTCACCGGATTTCCATAGAAACGCCCTCTTTCCTATTGTTTTCACCATGACGCAAAACGTGTCGGTTCCGGAGAAGACCCTGGAGCACTGGGCCAGCCTGTGCGTCGCGTACCGGTACCGATCGCTGGCCGCGCAGTGGTGGCCTGTCAACGGGGTGGATATCGACCTCCAGGCGCTGCCGGCCCAGCCCGGCAAGGCCATACAGCTAGAGCTGAAGACGATCACGCCCGCCGACAGCCTGCGCGGGGTGGGAACAGCGAGAGGCACCCACGTCCGGCGGGCCATTGCTGGCGACGGCCGGCCGGCCTGTGTGCCCACCACGCCCATGAGATGCCCGCTCACGAGGTGGGCCGCGGCGGTGCCGTGGACTGGGTCGGGACCCAGGCCGAGGTCACGGCCGGAGCGCTCCTGCTGTTCGGGCGATCCCAAGCGCTGCGACGCTTCCTGTCAAATCACGAAGCGGCGGTCCAGGTGCTCCGGGGAAACCCCTCGCCGACACCGAAGCCGGGGAGGATCGTGCCTGGCGAGCCCGGCAGAGCGCCGCAGGCTGCGATGGATGCTTGCTGCCGAGCAGGCAGAGATCACAAGACGCATGGGCGTCGTGATGACAGGGAAGCTAC
>JBEKGC010000623.1:0-4768 GCA_050013055.1 Streptosporangiaceae bacterium | reverse complement strand
GGCGCTATCTGAGTTGTGAGAGGTCGAGGGTTGTCTCGTGGCCGTCGGCGAAGGTGACGATGACGCTGGCGCGGCCGCCGATGGCTCCGAGGTAGGAGTTGAGGGTGGACAGGAGCAGGTCGCGGGGCTGTTCGATGCGGCTGATGGCGGCCTGGGTGACTCCGAGCCGGCGGGCGAGTTCGGCCTGGGTGAGTTCGGCGGCTTGCCGGATGCGGCTAGTCCCATGGCGTAGGTGCGGTCGGCTTCGGCCATCTCGGCGCGGACCCGGGTGACTCCGTCGGCGATGTCGGCTCGCTGGGCGAGCTGGCTGATGCGGTCGTTGCCGCGGATGAACTCGACTTCCTCAGTCATGGGAGTTTCCCTTCTGGCGCAGCCAGGCATCGACGATGGCCTCTCCGCGTGCGGCCCGGGACGGGCCTGACGGCATTCCGTGATCGTCGGCAGTGGGCAGGTAGCGGGGGTAACGGCCCCCTGCGAGAGCGGACACATATCCGGCCGCCTGGCCCCTCATCTCCGCGAGGCACGCGGCGGCTCAAAGGGCGGCCGCGAGCTCCCGGTGGTCTTCCGGCATCCCGGCCGGCAGGTCGTCGATGCTGAACAGGCGGGCTTCGAGGACTTCCCTCGGGTCGAGTGCCAGGCCGTGGAGCCCGCCAACAAGGACGGCCTCGTAGTAGACCTCGATCCTGTAGCGGAAGCCGCTGCGGACCTTCAGCAGCCGCCCCGCCTTGACGGTCAGGCCGGTTTCCTCGCGGACTTCCCGCGCGATGGTGTCCTCGTGCCGCTCGCCCTTGTTCGCGTACCCGGTAGGCAACCCCCACTGTCGGCCCTCGGGCCAGAGCCTGTGGCGCAGCAGCAGCACCCTCCCCTGGTCGTCGCGGACTACCCCGGTGATGCCGCAGATGAACTTGGAGTGCATGAGCCACAGGAACCGCCACTGGAGCGGCTTCCCGAGCCGCCACAGCCGGGTCAGCAGGTCATTCACGGCCATGCCACCGCCTTTCCGTTGCGGCTCATGGTAGCGCGGCGGTAACGAACGGCGAGCGCCGCTTGCATGGCGTGCAAACCGCTTGCACAGCGTGACAGGAAAGCTCGCTTGGACGCCGGGCGGTGGTGCGATCGGTTCACCGCACACCCACTGATCTCGGAGGCTTCCATGACCTTCCTGCCCCCCGGCGAGCGCATCGACGGGAGCACCGCGGAATGCGCTCACCTGCACCTGCTGCTGGCCTGTTTCCGGGCCAGCCCGCCCCCGATGCGGCTGCCGGAGGTCAGCGGCTGCCCGCTCCCGGACCTGCTCGGCACTGGGATTATCGACAAGGACGTGTTCAGCGCCGGGTATACGGTCATGGCCGCCCGCTATGAGCGGATCGGGGTCCGCGTGCTGCTGCCGCTGGAGCGCGTCTGGGCCGGCACCCGCTCCGCGGCGGCCCCCGGCAGCGTGCGCGGCTGGGGCGGGTTCCACCACCCGGCGCAGGGCTACCGGCACATCCAGATGGACGCCGCCGTCACCGTCTTCGGCGACCGGCCGCGCTGGACCTTGTCCGCTCCTACGCCCACGACTGCCTGCACTACGCGACGTTCCGCCGGTACCGGCTGACCGACCGAGGCGAGATCGCCCGCGTCCAGTACGGCATCAACTTCCGCGAACCCGACGGGCGCACCTACTCCGCCCCCGACGGCCCCGGCGACGGCCCGACCCGGAACCTGGGCATCCTCATGGAGGGAGCCACCGACGCCGAGGCTGCCGCCGTCGCCCGCCAGACGGCCGCCTCCTGCGGGATCACGAGCATGGACTCAGAGCTGGGAGTGCCCGGCCTGGCCCTCGCCGACGCCACCGGCACGCTGAGAGCCGACGGCATCGAGGCGGCGCTGGTGTCGGGGCATCCCTACGCGCGGTCGCTCGGCCGTTTCGGCCGCACGGTGAGCGCCCGGTACCGGGCGCTCCTGGCCGGGCTCGACGGCGAGCCCGGCGAGGCTCACGGGCAATTCGTCGCTGCGATGATCAGCGGCGACCTCGCCCGTCTGGAGGCGTGGCTGGACGGTCGGCACGGCCCCGGCGCCTTCGCCCGGCTGTTCCGCGCGCCGTCCTCCGCCGCGGAGCCGGAACCGGTCAGGTGACGCCACACCGGGCGGCTAGGCCGCGTAGTTCCGGCCCCGTCCGCCCGGTGACCAGCAGCCCGGAAACCAGGTCACGGATCGCCGGGCGGGCGTGGGTCTCCTCCGGGGCCTCCCGCTCAGCGGCCAGCAGGGAGCTGACGCAGTCGTCGCGGCGCCCCCAGTTCGCGTGGGCGCGGGCGGTATCGGTCCAATACCGGGCACGGCGCTCGGTCGTCGGCAGGCTCGCCGGGACGATCCGCCGCGCCGCCGCGACCGCCGCTCCGGGGTCGCCCGCGTAGTTTTCCGCCGAGACCCGGTGCAGCTCCACCGTAGCGGGAGTGAACCCGCCGCCATGATCGCGCAGCAGCGCCCGACCGCCGAGCCCGGCCGCGATCGAGGCGGCCTCGCCGGTCAGCTCCCGCATCGTGTCGCGATCCCGGGCACGGGCAGCGGTATAGGCGGCGGACTGGATCAGCAGCCCCCGCTCGGCCGCCAGCCGGGCACCCGGCCCGGCCAGCAGCGGACCCGACGCCGCGGCCAGCGCGATGGACGCCGCCTGGTCGTGCCAGCCTGCCTTGCGGGCGAGCACCGCCAGGTTCCGGGCGGCCTCGCCGACCGCGAGCGGGTCCCCGGCACCGGAGGCGAGCACGCGGGCGCGGTCGGCGGCCATCCAGCCGAGCTGCTGATCGTCGAGCTTGATCAGCATCCGCGTTGTCAGTGTGTAAATCTCCGCCAGCAGCCCGTCACGCTCTCGCGAGTCCCCGCCTGCCGCTAGCACATGGCCGGCCGAGATCAGCCGGGGCAAGCTGATCGACAGTCGGCCGTACCGGCTGCCCCGGAAGTCCGCCAGCGCGCCGTCCAGCGCTGTCCGTACCGTAGTGGCCGAGACCCGCGACGGCACGGGCGCCAGGCCGAGCATCGCGTCACGGACCCGGCCGACCAGCAGCCCGCCGAGGGCCGCTTCGCGAGGCGCGGGCAGCGGGACCGCGCCGGCCACCTGGCTGCCGGCCGCGCCGGCGGCCGCCGCGCCGAGCGCCGCCAGGAGCTGCCGTCTACGCACGTCGCCATCCCTTCCCCCAGGCTCACCAGCCACCGTAGACGACACCGCCCGCGACGGCACGCCAACCGCCGCACCGACCCGCCCGCGTCCTCCCGCGCCGCCCGGCGGCGCGGGAGCCAGCCCCAGCTCACCCGGCGGGATCGCCAGCGCCCGCGCGAACCGGCGCAGCACCGCGACATCGGTCAGCGGCGTGACACCTCGCTCGTACCGCGACACCTGCGCCGCCGAGTACCCGGTCAGCGCCCCCAGCCCGGCCAGTGTCAGGCCGCCGCGCAGGCGGGCGGCGCGCACGACGTCCCCCGGCCGCTGCCCGCCCGGCAATTCCAGCGCGCTCCCCATGACCCCTCCGACCGTGACCCCCCGTGCGCCGAGCGTAACCCCTGCGTCCGGGAACCATCCAGACTCCCCGCGGAGCCGATTTCCCTTACCCCCGAGTCACAGCCATGAGCCGACAGCCTCCCCCCTTCCGCCAGGCCGACACCGCCGGCCCGGTGCATGGAACTGCTCTCCCTTGCCGAATTACCCGGAGCCTTTCTGGAGACCCGGCAGCGTCCGCGCTGCAGCCTGGGACGGGCATCTGCCCAACGCCTACAGCCTGCTCGCGCGCGGGCCAGCCAGCCCGGGCCGCCCGTAGCCACCACGCCCGGCCGTCCCGGCGCCGTAAATGGGATGGCTCTCGTCCGGGGTCACCTTGGTCTGCTCGTGAGGACGTTCATCGTTCTCGCAGGGACTTCCGCCGCCGGAAGTCGACGGCCGCCGCCATCCTTCAGCGCAAGCTCGGCATTGCGCTGTCCGAGTTCGGGTGGATCCCCGAGTTCCGGAACACGGGCACTCGCGTCGCCTACGAGGAAGACGCGTGCCCGCGACGGAGGTCGCCCGCCGCGCCGGGCACGGCGTCGCCGTCCTGCTGAAGATCTACGCCCACTCCATCGACGGCCAGGCCGCCGCCGCCAACCAGCGCATCGCCGACGCCCTCGGCATCCAGGACGCTGAGCAAGACCTCGGTGACGAGGGTGACGGCGACACCGAGCAGGCTTCCGGAGATGGCAGGTCAGGGCTGGAATTCGGGTGGGAGCGGTCCGGCTTACCGCTCCCGCGGACGGTCTGGATGCCGCTCCTGCCCTCGCCGTCCGTGGATTTTTCCGCCCCCGTCCGTGGCCCGTCCCCTCCTCGTCCGTGGATCCTCCGCCCTCGTCCGTGGCCCGCACGGCCCCGGAATCCGGTACCCACGGACGCATAGCGGACGGCGGCGGCCCCAAATCCCGCCTCGGAACACATAACCGCAGGTCAGTGGCATACGACTCGAATAGGAGGATAGGGCTGTAAAACCGTCGGCTCAGCCTACGTTGGTTCGAACCCAACACCTGCCACACCCTGGGGAAACGGCCCGCTAGCGGCGAATTCTCACGCCAGCGGGCCGTTTCTGCTCTATCCCGTGATGTGTCACCTTGTCGCGCTGTTGGGTGCTGTGTTGCGGCATCCACGGACGCATAGCGGACGGCGTGCGGGCCGCCGGGACGGTCGGTGTACCCGCCGGGTTTCCACGGACGGCCACGGACGGGCCGCGCAGGCGGCTTGTTCCGGCTTGACGCGCCGCCGAGTCGGGCGTGC
>JBEKGC010000622.1:0-3252 GCA_050013055.1 Streptosporangiaceae bacterium | reverse complement strand
ACCTTACGGGCGGCGCCGGCCTGCACCATCATCACGCTCACATTATGGGTAACCACGTCGTGCAGCTCGCTGGCGATCCTGGCCCGTTCCAGCTCGATGGCACGCCTGGTGACGGCCTCGTGATCGGCCTGCACGGTCCGGAGCCGCGCCGCCGAGTCGTCGGCCCGCCGCCGCCACTCGCGCATGCCAAGCCCGACCACCGCGGTCGGCACCACCACGAGCAGCGCGGCATACCGTTCGGAGATGGTCGACGGGCTGTCCGGGAACGTGGCCACGGCGGCGAGCGCGCCGGCCAGCACGACGCCGACCGCCAGCTTGCGATGCGGGCTGTGCACCACCGCGCTGTACACCGCGAGGATCGCGGCCCCGAACCCGGCCGGCGGCACGTGATGGGGCAGCGCGATGGCGGCGGCGAAGATGATCGCGCACGCGGTGACCGGATATACCCGCCGGACGGCGAGCGGCGCCGCCATCAGCGCCACCCCCGCTAGCAGGCCCACCGATGGATACCAGGCGGGCTGCAAGAGCCTGTCGCCGGGCAGGACGATGGTGAGGCGGGGGACCGCGAAGGAATCCCCGTGGGCGCGCGAGATCGTCTCGCTGATCGCCAGGGCGGTGGCCGCCGCGGCGATCACCGCGTCCAGGGCGAGCGACCACGCCGAGACCTGCGGCCGCTTCCCGGTGGCGGATAGCCTGGCCATGGGATGATTCTCGCATTTAGCGGGCGTGATACCGTCCGCCGTTCGGAGTAAATGGCTTACATCCCTGGGATGACGGTCAGCTCCTGACGGTAGCCAGGTTCCGTTTGGAGGCGGATGTGGCGGGGGGCCGCGGCGGCGTACGGTCGCGGCATGGAAGCGCTCGTACAGCTGGATCACGTCACGAAAACATACGATGGCGGGGCGGCGTCCGCGGTATCCGACGTCAGCCTCACCGTAGCGCCCGGCGAGGCCGTGGCGATCATGGGGCCGTCCGGTAGCGGTAAGTCCACCCTGCTGAACCTCATCGCCGGCATGGACCGGCCGACCACCGGGGAAATCCGGGTCGGCGGCGAGCGGGTGGACAAGCTCAGCGAGACCGCCGTGGCCCGGTTCCGCCGCGGCCAGGTCGGCATGATCTTCCAGTTCTTCAACCTGCTGGACGACATGACGGTCATCGACAACGTGCTGCTGCCGGCCCAGCTGGCCGGCCTGCCGTCGGCCAAGGCCCGGGCGCGCGCCGAGGAGCTGCTCGCCGCGCTGCGGATCACCCAGCGTAAGGATGCCTACCCAGCCCGGCTGTCCGGCGGGGAGCGGCAGCGGGTGGCGATCGCCCGGGCGCTGGTGAACCGGCCGGCCGTGCTGCTCGCCGACGAGCCCACCGGGGCGGTGGATTCGGCGACCGGCGAGGAGATCGCCGAGCTGCTGCTTGACCTGAACGCGTCCGGGCAGACGCTGATCCTGGTCACGCACAACCCGGAGCTGGCGGCCACGTACGCGCAGCGGGTCGTCTCCATCGAGGACGGGCGGGTCGTGGCAGACACGGATGCGGGGGCGCGGCGGTGAAGGCGATCATCCGGGCCGCCCGGGGCGGCCTCGGCGGCCGGCGGCTGCAGGCCGTCGTGATCGGCCTGGTCGTGCTCGCCTGCACCGCCGCCTCGGTGCTCGCCGTCGGCATGCTGGTGGACAGCCAGTCGCCCTTCGACCGCGGCTTCGCCGCCCAGCACGGCGCGGACGTGGCCGCCGACATGTCCCTGTCGGCCGCGTCGTCGGCTCAGCTCGCGGCCACCTCGCACGTGCCCGGGGTGACCGCCGTCGCGGGCCCGTTCCCCGAGACCATGGTGGCCGCCAAGTTCACCATCCCCGGCATCGGCGGCACCGGCAACATCGAGGTGCACCTGGTGGGACGGTCCTCGCCCAACGGGCCGGTCGATGATCTTACGCTCAAGTCCGGGCACTGGCCGACGGCACCTGACCAGGTCGTCTGGTCCCAGGCCGGGCCGGTGTCCGGAGGCATTCAGCTGGATTCCACGGTGGCCATTCCCGGGGCACCAGGTTCGCCCGCGCTGACCGTGGTCGGCTTCGCCAACTCGATCACGAACACGGCGGACGCCTGGGTCCTGCCGGCGGAGATCACGGCGCTGTCCGGCGCCGGGTCTGCGCCGCAGGCGCAGATGCTGTACCGGTTCTCCAGCGCCTCGACGGCGACGGCGATCAACGCCGACGACAGCGCGCTGAAGGCCGCGCTGCCGGCCGGCACGGTGCAGGGAACCGCGTCCTACCTGGACGTGCGGACCTCGGAGCAGAGCAACGTGGCGATCTGGGCGCCGTTCATCATCGCCTTCGGCATCATCGCGCTGGCGATGTCGGTGCTGATCGTCGCCAACGTGGTGAGCGGCGCGGTGATCGCCGGCACCACGAGGATCGGGGTGCTGAAGGCGATCGGCTTCACCCCGGCCCAGGTGACCGGCTCGTACGTGCTCCAGGTGGCCGTGCCGGCCCTGGCCGGCTGCGTGGTGGGCACGGTCCTCGGGATGCTGCTGGCCATCCCGATCCTGTCGCAGAACGCGAGCGTGTACGGGGTGGGCTCGCTGTCCATCCCGCTGTGGGTGGAGGTGACCGTGCCGCTGGTGATCCTCGGCCTGACCGCGGTCGGTGCCATGCTGCCCGCGCTGCGGGCGGGGCGGATGAGCGCGACCCGGGCGATCGCGACCGGCCGCGCGCCGCGCGCCGCGCACGGCTACCTCGCGCACCGGCTGCTCGGTAGGGTGCCCCGGGTGCCGCGGGCGGCGACGATCGGGCTGGCGGCTCCGTTCTCCCGGCCGGCCAGGACCGCGGTCACCGCGGTGGCGATCATGTTCGGCGCGGTGGCGGTGACGTTCGGGGTGGGCCTGTCCACGACGCTGAACCGGGTCTACGTGGACCTGCGGCTGGCCGACACCGCGCCGCTGCGGCTAGACCCCGCCCCTAGCGGCCCGGTGGCCGTCCAGCCGGGAAAGGGCAAGACCGTGATCGGCACGGGCGGGTCGCCCAGCGCGTCGCCGGCCGAGCAGCGGGCGATCGCCGCCGCGCTGACCGCCGACCCGGACATCGCGCACTGGGTGCCGGAGACCGACGCGCAGGTGGGCGTGGCCGGACTGTCCCAGCAGGCCCAGGTGACCGCGTTCGACGGCGACGCCAGCTGGACCGGGTACCCGATGATCAAGGGGTCGTGGTACTCCGGCTCTGGTTCGGTCGACGTCAACACGACCTTCCTGACCGATACCGGCACCTC
>JBEKGC010000621.1:0-3272 GCA_050013055.1 Streptosporangiaceae bacterium | reverse complement strand
GGCGGGTTGGCCTGCGGGCATGGCCGCATCTGCGGCGGGTCGAGGCCGATCTGGTGGCCCAGGTCCGCCACAGGCTGGGCGCAGCCCGGTTCGATCAGGCGTTCTCCGCCGGCTCCGGGCTCGCCCAGCAGCAGGCGGTAGCCATCGTCCGGGACCAGCGTGGTACCGGCGCTCAGACGCCGTGAGCCACCACGGCACACAGCGCGGAAGCTGCAGCCTGGAGGCCGGCGCAGAGGCGGACCTGGCGCCGGCTCTGCGGCCAGCCGGCACTGACGGGCCGAGGTGGCCGACTCCTGAACAATGCCGGACAGGTGGACGGGCGACAACCCGCAGCGTTCTGATACACGCGCATGTAATACCGGATCTGCACGCCACAGCTGACTGTCGTCGAACGTGCCAGAGCGACGCATCGGATCCCTGGCTTGCCCGCGCTCACATGGGCGCTGCCGGGGGTTCGTGTGATGATAGAGCGATGGGGTCTGCCGGGCGGCCGGAGTCCGGCGCCATTGCTGCTGTCTCCCCTGGTGCGAGAGGAGTCGTTCCGCGTATTGGGCTGTTCGGGCGCGTCTGGGGCTCTGGGCGTCCTCAATGGCCCGTACGTGCTTGCGCCTTCATAGGGGCAGGCGGTCGAACGCGGCGCGGGCCTGGGGGCTGCGGTCCAGCGCGTCGGCGAGGTCGGGCGACTCGGCCACTACCCGCGGTTCGGCGTCGAGCCGGAGGCCGACCTTGACCACGTCTCCCTCGGCGATCCCGCTGGCGGCGCGGTTGGCTGCGCTGATGCCGACAATGAACCGGCCGCCCATGGATGCGACCTGGCTGCGCCAGGTGTGACCGCCGATCGTGATGACCACCTCCGGTCGGCGGCCGGACCCGTGGGCGTTGACAACCGCCGCCGGAACCTCGACCCCGGCGGCGTTGCCAGCGGGCTCGACCTTGGCTGAGAACCTCACATTCGCTCCTCGTCGTCTGCGATCGCGGGCCTGGTGATCCCGGCGAGCCGGAGCACGGCCTCGGGGCGGTGCCATAGTCGTCCTGAACGATCGCCGTCATCGTCCCCGCAGCGGTCGTCCCGGGCGTCACGGCGGTCATCTCGCTTCCCCGGCCGGCTCGGCGCGGAGCGCCGGCTGGCTCACTGTGATGCGGCGGCCCCGGATCACGAGCCACAGCGCCAGCAGGAACTCGCCGATGAACGTGACCGTGGAGACCTGGGTCCAGGAGCCGCCGGAAACGAACTGGCCGATGCTGTCGTAGATGTAGCCCAGGCCTGCGATCGCGATCAGGACGCCCAGGAGCCTGGGAACGTAGCCCGATTTCCAGGCCAGCCACGCGATCACGAGCAGGTAAAGACCGAACACGATGAGCCCGGCGTGCCAGATATCGGTGAACCGGTTGATGTCAGATAGCGCCTGGGCGTGCACCCGGTCCGCGCCTGACGCCGGCAGGGATGTGCCGCCGCCAAGCAGGCGAGCGGCTCCGATGAGCTGGACGACGGCCACCGCGAAGATCCCCGCGTACACGATGCGCATCCCCGCCGCGAGCGCCGAGATGGGCTTGCTCACCGGGCCGAACACCCGGTACAGCGCCAGGGCGGCCACCACGTCAAGCGCGATGACCACGAACAGGCATGCGATGCCGGCCCGGAACAATCCCTGGTGCGCCATGATGTCCTGGGCTGTCCGGGCGGCATTGCCGCGCGTGATGCGCCCGTGGATCGCGAAGTTGTAGCCGAAGCCTGCCAGGGCGGCCATGAGCAGCAGCGCGACCCCGGCGATGAGGCTGGCCTTGCGTACCGGCCGGCTCGCATCCGGCCCCTGCTGGAAGGAAGGCGGCGCGTCATTGGCGTGGTGCCGGCTGGCTGGTTCCGCAGCGTGGTTCGTCATCGGGGTCCCCTTTCCGGGGGTGGCGTGCGGCGGAACCAGGAGACGGCCGGGCCGACACGGTATACGATATTTACTTACGATGTAAGTTACACTTACACTGTAAGTACGTCAAGTTATTTCTTCGCGACGCGCCGATGCAGTGCAGAACAGGAGTCTCGAGTGTCCGCTACGCCCGATGCCCTACCAGCGCCCCGCATCCCCCTGAGCCGTGACCGGGTCCTGCGCGCCGCGGTGACCTTCGCCGACGAGAACGGCATCGAGACGCTGTCGATGCGCAAGCTCGGCCAGGTAGTGGGGGTCGAAGCGATGTCGTTGTACAACCACGTCGCCAATAAGGAGGACCTTCTCGACGGCATGATCGACCTGGTTTTCGCCGAGATCGAGCTGCCGTCCGCGGCCGAAGGCTGGAAGAGGGCCATGCGCCAGCGGGCAATCTCGGTCCGGACTGTCCTGGCGCGGCATCGCTGGGCGATCGGCCTGATGGAGTCCCGCACGTCCCCCGGCCCAGCGACGCTGCGGCACCACGACGCCGTCCTCGGATGCCTCCGCAACGCCGGCTTCTCCCTCGAGCAGGCCGCGCACGCCTACGCAGCCCTCGACAGCTACATCTACGGGTTCGCGCTGCAGGACCGGGGCCTGCCGTTCGACACTCCAGAGGAGACCGCGGCGCTCGCGCAGGTCATGCTCGCGCAATTTCCCGCCGATACCTATCCCCACCTGGCCGAGTTCACATTCGGGCATGTTCTTCAGCCCGGCTACGACTTCGGCAACGAGTACGAGTTCGGCCTCGCCCTGATCCTCGACGGCCTCGAGAGAGCAGGTGACACGGGCTCAGCCGGTAACGACATCGACGCGACGCCGGACGAACAAGTAGCCGGCCATCCCTGATCGATCCATTACACCAGCTCGAGGAGAGCCTGGTACAACGTGTCACCGGCCCTGGTTCTCCCCTATGCAGAGAACCTCGGACATCCGTGCAGACGACCGCGGATATCGGCAGCGGTGCCGATGCAGGCGAGGGCGACGATCACCTCGAGGAAGCCGCCCACGAGCACGCCAGTGTGTGGGAGCCGGAGCTGAAGATCCAGTCCCGGTGGTCCTTCACGGAAGAATAGAGGACGAGCGTAGGGATCGAGATGAAGGTGATCAAGTAGAAGACGCCGCGACGAGCGCGGTCTTCCTGATTAAGTCCATCGGGACTCGTCTCGTTGCTGTGATTCGCATGCTGGTCGTCATGTTGGTCTCCTTGGCTGGATTGATGAGTTATCCGGGCGTCCGCGACGCGATCGGCGAATACCTCATCGCCCCGCGGTGCCAGGTCATGGCGCCAGCCTGAATGGCGGGTACCGATCGGTGATCAGGACGAACGCGTAGGCGGCGACCCGGTTGTGC
>JBEKGC010000620.1:0-3314 GCA_050013055.1 Streptosporangiaceae bacterium | reverse complement strand
TGCCGCGCGACGTCGTCCAGGCTGGCCTGCAGCCCGCGAGTGGTGAAAACCTCGGCGGCGGCGCGCAGGATGCGCTGCCGGTTCTGCTCGGCGTCCCGGCGCAGCGGGCGCACCGGATGACATTGGTCCGGGTGGACCATGTTCCTCCCTGGCTCTTGCGAACGGAGGTTGCGCCTCCGCTTGGCTCTAATGTACCGTGAGTTAAGCGGAGATGTAACCTCCAGATAGGTGAGGCACGTGAGCGAAACAAGCGCAGGCACAGCTCGCCCGCCGGGCACGCCAGCCTCGCCGGCCGCGGAGCCAGGCTCCCGCCGGTGGCTGATCCTGGGCCTGGTCGGGCTCGCCCAGCTGATGATCGTGCTCGACCTGACGGTGATGAACATCGCCCTGCCGGACGCACAGCAAGCCCTGCACTTCTCCGACGTGGACCGGCAGTGGGTCATCACCGCGTACGCGCTGTCGTTCGGCAGCCTGCTGCTGATCGGCGGGCGGCTGGGTGACCTGTTCGGGCGCAAGCTGACGTTCATCATCGGGCTGGTCGGTTTCTCGGTCGCGTCGGCGGTGGGCGGGGCCTCGGTCAGCTTCGGGATGCTGGTCACGGCGCGGGCCTGCCAGGGGGTGTTCGGCGCGCTGCTGGCCCCGGCGGCCCTGTCGATTCTGACCGTCACGTTCAGCGACCCCGAGGAACGGGGCAAGGCGTTCGCCGTGTTCGGCGCGATCGTCGGCGCGGGCGGGCTGATCGGGCTGGTGCTCGGCGGCGCGCTGACCCAGTACCTGGACTGGCGCTGGTGCATGTACGTGAACCTGGTCTTCGCCGTCGTGGCGCTGGCCGGCGCGCTGGTCCTGCTCCCGTGGCAGAAGGGCCGCGGCCAGGCCAGGCTGGATATACCCGGCGTAGTGAGCGTCTCCGCGGCGATGTTCTGCCTGGTCTACGGCTTCTCCAACGCGGCCACCCACAGCTGGCGCGCGGACTCCACGCGGGCGTTCCTGGCGGCGGGCGTGGTGCTGCTCGTGTTCTTCGCCTTCTGGCAGACGCGGGCCCGCTCCCCGCTGCTGCCCCCGCGGGTGGTCCTGAACCGCAACCGCGGTGGCTCTTACCTGGCCATCCTGGTGGCGGGTGCGGGCATGTTCGGCATCTTCTTGTTCCTCACCTACTACCTGCAGACGACGCTGCACTACTCGCCCCTGGTCACGGGGGTCGCCTTCCTGCCGATGATCGCGGCGCTGGCGGGGTTCGCCCAGCTGTCGAACATCGTGCTGATGCCGCGCATCGGGCCCAAGGCGCTGGTCGGGCTGGGGATGCTGACCGCCGCCGCAGGCATGGCCTGGATGACCCGGATCGGCGTCCACACGGGATACGCCTCCACGGTGCTCGGGCCGATGCTGGTCACCGGCACGGGCCTGGGGCTGACGATCCCGTCGGCGATAAACACCGGGACCTTCGGCGTGCAGCCCTCCGACGCGGGCGTCGCGTCGGCGACCATTAACACCGGGCAGCAGATCGGCGGCTCGATCGGCACCGCGCTGCTGAACACCATCGCCGCCAGCGCCATCACCAGCTACATCGCCGGACTGGCCACCAGCCGCCCGGCCGCCGCCCGCCCGTCGCCCGCTGCTGTCGCGGCCATCGAGGCCGCCGCGGCCGTGCACGGGTACACCACCGCGTTCTGGTGGACTGCGGCCATCTTCGCCGCCGGCGGCATCGTCTGCGGCACGATCCTGCGCTGGGGACCGCTGACCCGCCAGGCGGAACCCGGGCAGCCAGACGGCCAGGCCGGACAACGCCAGATGCCCGCTGCCGCGCAAGCCCCGGGGAAACCGGGACAAGGCGGATAACCACGCCGCGGCGGCAGAAGCGCCACGCCGACGGAACCTGGGACGCTACCTCGGCGGCCGCCCGCCGTACGGATACCGGCTCGCCGACGCCGGGCCGCACCCGAACAAGGCACACGCCGCCTGGGGACGGCGTGCGCACCGCCTGGACCCCAACCCGGCCACCGCGCCGACCGTCCGGTGGATCTTCGCCCAGCGCCTGTCCGGCCACTCGGTGGCGCGGATCGCGCGGGCGCTGAATGAGGCCGGGGTGCCGTGCCCGTCCGCGGCCAACCCGGCCGTAACACGCACCGGGCCGGAACCGGGTGGACGCTCGGCACGGTTACTACGATCCTGGAGAACCCCCGGTACTCGCCCGCAGTAAGGGTGCGCGCCCTCTCGGACGAATGACCCGATCGGCCGGATCAGCCCCCAGACTTGTTAAAAACAATCACATCAAAGGTGACAGGCTGATTGACCCCTGGGAACTTGGCCAACCTGAGTCGGGCGAACCGTCCCTCGCTCGTGACGACACACAGGTAGGTTCCAATCTTGAGGGTCGTGATGTCCACAGGTGCCGTGCCGTAACCGGATTCGGTCTGGCACGACGGCGCGTTTGTGCTGCCGGTCGATAGGATCTGCACCTGGAACTGGTCACTGAACTGCGGACTTAGCACCTCGCCGGTGAATGATAGATCGTAGTTGGCGCCGTTGGGCAGGCTAACTTCGCCCCACGTGGGGTCGCTCTGAGGAGCGTCCAAGTCCGCGCTGCCGCTCATGGCGATGCTCAGGGATCCGGTGTGCCAGTCCCCGCCCGCGGTCGTGCCGCCAGCCTGCGCATTTGATGTAGCAGTGACAGTGACGGGTGGAGCAGTCACGGTCCGCGTCACTTCGGGCGACCCCGGTAGCACTTTAGACACCGCCCCGCTGTTGCCGACCACGAGGCCGACCAGACCGAACACTCCTGCGACGACCGCAGCGATGATCGGTCCGCCGGCGCCGGCCCAGAATTGGTTGTGACCGGAGGGCTCCTCGCGCGCGGACGGTGGTCTCACTTCTGGGAGTGTAGGGGGAATGGCGGAACAGGATGCCAGCTTTGCCGAGAGCGTCCGGAATCGACCGCTCGAGCGCCACTCTGCGCCGCCTCATTTACTACGGGGCTTGCCCGATTCTCCGGACATTCCCCGTCCGGTCATAGCCGCGGACATGGGCCGAGCGCCGCAGGCATGGCCGGGGGGGCTTTACTTTCATTGCGATGGCCGAGGCGCACGTGCTTCAGGCGCTGAGCACCGCTGGCGTGCGGTCGGCCCGGATCCGGCCTGCGCTTGCCCGGCTGACGGCTGAATTCGGCCGTGAGTACGTCCTGGCTTCCCGCAACCTGCGACGGACGGCATCGATGTCCTGTGGGACTTCTCCCGGACCAGCGAGGGCGAGGGCCTTATGGAAGGGCACACGGGCCAGCTGGTCATGCGGGAGATCGTCGAGGACTATTTGACCTACGT
>JBEKGC010000619.1:0-8821 GCA_050013055.1 Streptosporangiaceae bacterium | reverse complement strand
GGGAAGCATTCCAGGCGCGCCGCGCCGGCAGCAAGCAGGCCCAGGTGCGGCCTGCTCGCAAACCGGCCGGTCGTGGCCGGGTAGCGCCGGGCCTCTCGCATGCTCAGAACATGCCGTTGGAGTTGGCTGAGGTATCAGGGATGTTCTGGATGACGTCCCAGTGCTCGACCACCTTGCCCTCCTCGAAACGGAAGAAGTCCGCGAGAGCCAGCCCTGGCTCCCTTGGCGTGAGCGTCATATGGGAGTGCGTCACGACCATCTCGCCCTGGGTAATCACGCGCTTTATGTCCAGGTGTATCTCAGGGAACTGGCTTCGCATCGAATGGACGAATGCGATGAATGCCTCCGCTCCATCTGCGACCTGGGGGTTGTGCTGGACGAACTTGTCGCCGACGTGCTCGGTGACGGCCGTCTCGGGTTCGCCGAGGTTGAACGCCGTGTCCAGGAATCCGCTGGCGGCTGCCTCGAGTTCTTTCTCACTCACGAGTCGTTTCTCCTTTTCTTTTTCCGGCATCGATGGATCATCACGCCGAGTTCTAGGGATGTACGGACGACAGGCGGTCCGGTCTCTTAGGCAAAGCGGCGACCAGCTTGTTCGGCAGACCGGAGTACGGACCGGCCCGGTGCGTCGAGTCTGTGCCGTCGTGGGCGGTGATAGCGGGCATGCGAGTGCCTTCCTGTTCGCTTTTATTTCTCAGTTCCTGGTTCGGATGGCCCTCTAGGTGAAGGCGGGCTCTGCATCGAGGAAGCGAGCCGCATGATCGGTAAAGAGCCCTGGGTACTGGAAGATTGCCCCATGCCCGGAATCGGGATAGATGACCAGTTGAGCCCGCGGTATGCGCTGCGCGAGCGTGTACGCATTAATCGGCGGCTGCATGATGTCGTACCGGCCGTGCACCACCAGCGTGGGCTGGGTAATGGCCGCTAGCTCGGCGTATCGCTCACCTTTTGTCTTGCTCCACTCGACGACGGCTGCCCGCTGGGCTTTCATCGTGGCTTCAGAACTCGGGGGATCCATGTCCTCAGTTCGCTTGTGGCGCCGCTGCCAGAACGCCTGGCCGGCTTGCTGACTCGTCTCGGACGGCGCGAAGAAGAGAAAGAGAAAGTCCTCCTTAACCGGCACCGGATTGTCCGCCACGGTCCGGGCTCTGGGATCCGTTCCCTCCGTATCGCCGGCGCGGGGTTTGGCATCGGCTACGATGAGCCGGCGCACCAGCTCCGGGTTCGTCCGGGTGAGATCCAGTCCGATCATCCCGCCGATCGAGAAACCCAGCACATCTACCTCGGGCAGACCAAGAACTCGGACGAAGGCGGCCACGTCCTGGCCCATGGCTTCGAACGTGTCACGTGGATCCCCGCTTGAACCGGCGACACCCCTGTAGTCGTACAGGATCACCCGTCTCCCCTGGGCGAGTCCGTCGGTAACCAGCGGGTCCCAGTGGTCCATCCCGGCGCGATAGTGATTCAGCAGAAGTATCGGCGTTCCCTTACCGGTGCCGAAGCTGCGGTAGGCGATCAGAGCGCCCTCCACTTCTGCGAACCTGGTCGGAGCCGTGGCGTGTGAATAGGAAGTCATCCCGCCTCCGGGTTTCACAGGTGCGGGCTGGCGGGCTGGCCGGTCTGCAGGCTCGCCATCTGGGCCCGGGCGGCGGCTACCAGTTCCTCGTTGGTGTTCGCGTGGCCGGCCAGGCCCCAGCCCCCGTCGGGCGCTTCGGTCAGGAGCACCCATGTCCGGCTGGACAGAGTAGGGTCGCCCGCTGCGTTGGCGGCGATGTCCGTCAGGCGCTCGACCATGGCCAGCTGCTTGCCGCGATCCAGTGCGCCTGCGTTGGTGAGGACCTGTATACGCACGTAGTTGCCTCGGCCGTCGACGTTGGACAGGCTCCCATCGGCGAGGTCGTGTACGAAGGCTGCGGTGTTCTGCCGGAACATGGGGATGTCCGGTACTTGCTCGATGGTCATGACCGCGGCGGCGAGATCGGCGGCGAGCTGGTGCTGGTCGGCGAATGTCCCGGCCGTGGCGTATACGTCGATCATGGGCATGGTGACGCTCCTTCGGCGGATCGTGGTTGTCGCGGGCAGGGTTCAGGGACTTGCGGATGCGGGCACGCCGGTCACCTGACGCAAGAGCCCGAGCACCTCGGTGTCGAGCCGCCTGGCGACCTGTGACGCGGCCGCGTCACGATACGGGGCGAGGGTGCTGGCGACGCTGTCGTAGGCGACCCGGGTTCCGCCGGGCGTTTGCTCGAGGAGGATGGTGACCGGCGCGTAGGAGCCTGCGTCAGGCACGTGGCGGGTCATCTGTTCCATCGTGACCGGGTTGCCGGCGATCAGGCGGACCAGGCGGCGCCCGGTCTGGCCTTTGGCTTGCGGGTCGAGAGCTAGCGCGGCGTCGAGGTCGAGCTGAAGGAATAGCATCAGGCCGGCGCTCCCCTGCGCCCGCCGGACTAGCGAGCTGAACTGCTCGTATGACGTGCTCGCCGCGAGCTTGCCGAACAGCGCCCCTATGTCGGGCCGGGTGATGCCGCCGAAGATGCCGTCCAGGACGGCCTGGAACGGCCGGTCGCTGTCGAAGACGTGGCGGCGTACCACTACGTCGAGCACCTGTTCGGATGCCATCTGCTTCCTTCTCCTCTGCAGGTCGCCGACCGGCGTGACTGGTCAGACCCCGTTGGCGGCGGCCCGGATGACGTCGAGCACCAGACCGGGCTGGGAGAGCATGGGAACATGGCTGCTGTCGACCTCGTAGGTCGTGGCGCCCATGCGCTTCGCGGCGAAGCGCTCCAGCTCGGGATGGACGGTGTGGTCGTTGTTGGCCACGATGTACCAGCTCGGCTTGGACTTCCACGCGGTGCCCGGAGCGTTGCGGCTGAAGAGGTCCGGGGCCGGCGTGACCTGGGTTGCCCAGACCAGCTTTTGCTCTTGCTCGGACAGGTCTCCCGCGAAGTACGCGGTGCCTGACGGGAGCAGCCAGATGCGCCCGTCGGCGACTTCGATGTGGGAGAAGATGTCGGTGACGGGGAACTGTTCCTGCTGGCTCTGGGATGTCTCGGTCTCGTCGGGGGCGAGGGCGGCGATGTAGACGAGCCCGGCGACGCGGTCGTCGGTTCCTGCGGCGGTGATGACGCTTCCGCCGTAGGAGTGGCCGACGAGGATGGCGGGGCTGCTGACCCGGCGACGTCGCCTTCGGGCGTGTCGAGGCTGTGCTGTGAGGACGCTACCTGGTATCCCTCGGCCTGAAGCGTGGGAATCAGCTTGCTGAAGCATGAGCCGTCGGCCCAGAGCCCGTGGGCGAACACGATGCTCGGCTTGGTCTGCGACATGGATTCTCTCCCTTTTGACGTGTCGGCTCCCAGCTGAGATTTTTCGCCCTGCAGATCACCGGGGAATCGCTCGAAAAAGCCATTTGTTGCTGACGCCAGGCTCCGGTCTAGCTATCCCTTACTGGTGGCCTCGTGGTCTGGATGGCTCGGGCAGCCCAGGCGTACACTCCCGACGTGACGGCCGAATGGTAGAAGGCACTCGGAGGACTCCTCTGCGTGGCCGCGGCGACGAGCTCGCTGCCATCGCCACCCGCCTCGATGAGGTCCAGTCGGGAGTCGGTTCGGTCATCATCGTCGAAGGGAGAGCTGGACTCGGCAAGACCCGGCTCCTGGACGCGTGCGCGTCCATGGCCGCCGAACGCTCCTTCCGAGTCGGACGAGGAGCGTCAGAGCCGCATCGCCGGGCGGTCGACCTGGACCCCCTCTTCGACGCGCTCTTCGGAGGCGACAGGCCCCTCATCGCCCGCGACGCCCTGAGCGACCTGCATGCCTCCCCCGAGCAGAGGTTCTGGCTACTCCAGGACATCCAGGCTTTGATCGAGGAGGCAGCGCTCCGAGACCCCTTGCTCATCTGCCTGGATGATCTCCACTGGGCCGGAGACGGCTGTGCCGTCGCGATGCGGCAGCTGCCACAGCGGCTCGCCTCCCTTCCCGTCGGCTGGGTGATCGCGTTCCGCCCGAATCAGGGCCTTCAACCGGTGCAAGCCGCCAAGTACCAGCTGGAAGACGCGGGGGCCGAGCTGATCCGCCTCGGCCCGCTCCGCCGTGAGGCGGTCGCCGAGATCGCCACCGACGTTCTGGGCGCGGAGCCGGATGAGGAGCTTCTGCAAAAGGCCGAGCGAGTCAAGGGAAACCCGTTCCTGCTCATGGAGTTCTTCCGCGGCCTCCAGGACGAGCGCATCGTGACCGTCGAGTCCGGCAAAGCGAGGCTCCTCGAGGATCGTCTCCCACGGCGCGTCAGTGACAACATGCGTGGCCGGCTGTTGCGCATGTCCCCGGCAGCGGACCGCCTGGCCACGCTCGCTTCGGCCCTGGGCAGGCGGTTTACCGTCTATGACCTGGCCGAGATGACCCGGACGCCGGTCGCCGACCTGCTGGATCCGATCAAGGAACTCGTCCAGGCCGACATCTTCATCGACAGCGACGACCAGCTGGCCTTCGGACACGACCTGATCCGCGAGGCAGTGCGGGCGAGCTCTCCCGTCCCGGTTCGCCGGGCCCTCGACCGGCAGGCTGCCGATGTGCTCCTGGCCCGGGGCGCGCTCCCCGTCGAGGTGGCGCAGCAGCTTGGGGACAGTGCCGAGCCCGGCGACGAAACCGCCATCGCCACCTTGCTGCAAGCCGCTGACGCCCTCGGGACGACCGACCCTGCAACCGCCGCCGAGCTGGCCGGCCGGGCATTGGAGCTGGCACCCGCTCGGCATCCGCTTCGGGGACCCCTAGTGGCCAGACGTGCCATCTCCCTGTTCGCCGCGGGCCTGGGCGAGGAAGGCAAGCGGTTCGCCGACACCGCGCTGCGGCAGGTGCTCCCAGCCGAGGAAGAGGCCCGGGTGCGGTTCAGTGTCGCCAGCATGTTCGACCTGTCGCCTGACGTGCGGGCCGACAATGCCCGCGCGGCCCTGGCGCTGCCGGACCTGACGGCCGATCTACGAGCCTGGCTCTGGGCGTCGCTGTTTCACAACCTGGTGGTAGCCGGCCGCACCGATGAGGCACTCGCCATCGAGGGCGAAGCACGCGAGGCGGTGTATTCGAGCCGTAATCACGCGTGCTGGTTCGCCTTTGAGCTCCCCGAATCGGCCGTGCATTACCAGGTCTCCGGCTTCGGCCGTGGCCTGGAGATTCTCCGGACAGCCGAGCGCCGGGGACTCGGCGTCCAGGAAGACGCGCGGCAGCGGCTCGCGCACAACTTCCGGTCCTGGCTGCTGGCGGCTGCGGACCGGTACGAGGAGGCCCTCAGCGCGATAGACGAAGGCATTGCGGCCGCACAGCGAGACCGGCAGAACTGGGCACTGCGCATGTTCGAGGCCTCACGAGGGCGCCAGATGCTCCAGATGGGTCAGCTCGGCGAGGCGGCAGTAGCACTTGAGGGACGGCACAGCCGTGACGAGGCGCACTTGGTTGTCGGCGTGCTCGAGGCTCCGTCGGTGGTTGCCCTGGGGAAGTTGAAGATCCACACCGGCGACGAGCGCGGTGCGGCAGAGGTGGCCGAGATCGCGACAATCATGCTGCAGGCAAGCGCCCCGAGTGTCCGGTCTCATGCCGCCTGGTACCTGGCGCTGCACGCGATGTCTTTGGGTAAACCTGACGAGGCACACGACTGGCTCTGCGCCTCCGGTCATGACGATCGCCTGAAGCTGTTCCCCCTGTTCCCCTTTGAGATAGCCGACGATCCCCAACTGGTGCGGATCGCGGTCGCCGTCGGCGACGAAGAACTCTCCGTGCACGCCATCGAGCAGGCAGAGCGTCGCTGTCAGCTCAATCCCGGCGTCGTCTCCTTCAAAGCAGCGGTGGCGCACGCGAGGGGACTGTGGCGGAGTTCAACCTACGACCTGGAGACCGCAGCGGCGCTTTTCGAGACCGGGCCACGCCCGCTAGCGACGGCATCGGCACTGGAGGACCTCGGCCGGTTGCAGGTCTCGGAGGGCGCCACCGGTGACGCGATCGCCTCGCTCGACCGAGCCCTCGCGATCGACGTGCAGGCCGGTGCCCGCTGGGACGCCGCGCGGGTCCGCGGCCAGCTCAGACAGCTGGGTGTACGGCGGCGGATCGTCATCTCGGACCGTCCTGCCACCGGCTGGGAGGCTCTGACCAGCGCCGAAGCGGCCGTCGCCCAGCTCGCCGCCGCGAGATCGCCGAGACATTGTTCATATCACCGCACACCGTGAACACCCACCTGCGCCACATCTTCGACAAGCTCGGCGTCAACTCCCGGATCTCCCTGACCAAAATGGCCGAGGCGCTACGAACCCGACATGCCGATTGAGCTGCCCGAAGCGCCTTGATGTGGTCCGACCGGGCGGCGGATTAGACACCACTCGTCTCATCGCCGGTCATCGCAACTCGCAGGCTGTCGACGACAACGCCGGTCAGTCGGTGAGAGATCCCGGGCCTGCGACAAGGTCACCGACACGAATACGGCCGGGGAATGATGTCAGACCAGACACCCAGGGCGATGTCGTTGTTGCCGCCCAGCCAGGCCAGCGCATGCAGAACTCGCGCATCGGTCGCGCCTGAGTCCGGGTTCCGCCTTACCCGACGTGGAAAGCTTCCGCATGCAGCCTCATGCTGCCGACTGGGCAGCCGCAGTCAGCGGCCCGGGAGCAGATGCCCAGCACCTCCCGCCCGCGGCCACGCGCAAGGCCAGATGGCGGACCAAATAGCGAACACGTCGCGGGATATCCGGGCCTGCTCGCCCCGACTCCTGTTACCCTTATTGCATGATTTCCCCGAACCGGGGGGATCGCACCGGTTTGCGTGTTCAAGTCCTCGGACACGTTAAAAAATCCCCATGAGCGGCCGTTCACGGGCATGCTCAATCGCCGGCACGGAAACCTGACGACAGCGTGCTCACCGCGGCATTCTCCGACCGATCCAAATCGAGTCGCAGGCTCGGGTGTTGTCACAGGTCAAGGCAGATGCGCACAGGCTGCGCCTGGCGAGGCCGACGTCACGAGCCGCAGCGAGGGAGAGCCGGGGCGACCGGTTCGGCGCCGCATGCCCGCCTTCGGCAGCGCTCGGGCCACGGCCACATCGTTATGACCTGCAACCGGACTTCCCGGGCATGGCGGAAGTCCGCCGACGTGGCTGGGCAGCCTCCTGAACTGCAGCGTTGTCCCGTGGACCAAAGAGAACACGCAGATGAGGACGTCCGCGAGCAGATGTTTCATGCAATAGCGCGAGGCATCCGCGCGGCATCGAGACGTCGCGGCCGGGGTCCTAGTCCTGCGTTAGCTGCCCCTGGGCGTTCAGTGTGTTGGCCAACTGCACGCGCGATTGGATTCCGAGCTTGGTGAACACCAGGCGCAGATGAGTGCCGATGGTATTGACCGACAAGCCGAGTTCGGTGGCTGCGGACCGGTTGGTGTGCCCGTCGGCGATGAGCGCGGCAACGCGTCGTTCGGCGTCGGTGAGCGAGTCCCAGCCTGTGCTCGGGCGGGTTACCGCCTCTGCCCATTTCGCGCGTCGGCGGACGCCGGCGTCGCTCATGACGCGCTGTACGTCGGCGCGGTATCTGCGCGCGCCGATCTGGTGGTAGTTGTCCCATGCCTGGTCGAGTTGGGTTAGGCCGGCGGATCGGTCGCCATTTGCCAGCAGCGCGTGGCCGAGGCTCTCTGCTCCGAACGCGCGCAGCAGTGGACGTGGGCTGCGGGCGAGTACCTGCGCTGATTGGGCGATCATTGTCAGGTTGCCGGTGCTGCGTCCGCGGACGTTGAGTGCGAGCCCTTCGAAGCTGGCCACGCCTGGATTGCGCTGGGCGGCCAGTTCGGCCTCTTCTACGATGATGCCGGTGAAGGCGGGGTCCGCCACCGCGGTGCCGATGACGAAGAACAGGCCGATCCAGCATGGCCATAGCGGCCAGTAGTTGCATGTTTTCGTGGCGCCCGATGCCACTGTGCCGAATGCCTCCATCGCGGCGGCCAGGTCGCCTTGGCAGGCGGCGACCCAGCCGCGCATCACGGTGAGGGCTGGCCGGCGTAGGTCGTTGTCGGCGCCGTTGAGCCGTTCCGCGGTGTCCAGGCGGGTGGCGGCGACTTGTGTGTCCCCGCGCAGCAGTGCGACGGAGATCTGCACGATGATCGCGTCCAGGGCGTAGACGTTGCTGCCCAGCTGCTGCCCGAGCTCAACCAGGGTGCGTGCCCCTGCCTCGGCCTCGTCGCTGCGGCCGAGGTTGTAGTCCTGCCAGATCTGCGCGCAGTGCAGTGCCGGCACGATCGCTGTGGTCGTGTTCCGGCCGTCCGTCCTGACCGTGTCAAGAAGTGTCTGGGCGTGGTCGTAGCGGTCGAGGAACTGCAATGCTGTGATCTCTTCGGCCAGGTGAAGGGGACAGGTCAGGGTGCGTAGTTCACGGAAGTTCTGCAGGGCGGTGTGGTGCCGGGCTGCGTTGTGGGCGGCTTCGCCGGATGCGCGCAGCGCGAGGGCGATCGCCTCGGGATCCGCGCTGGCGCGGGCACGTTCGAGCGCTGCCGAGGCCTGTTGCCCGGCGGCGTGGCCGCTGAGCAGGCGGGTATTGGCCAGTGCTGCGGCGGCCCGCAGTCGTGCGTCCACGGCGGGAGCGAGCGGGCCGTTGGCCAGCACTCGCTCAACGCGGGTCAGTAGCTGGGTGAGCTGGCCACCGAGCCACAGGGCCTGGGCCGCCTGGCTCTCGACCGCCCCGGCGAGGTCTGTGTCGTCGATGTGAGCGAGGATCAGGTCGGCGACGTCGATGGCGTCGCCCGCGCGTTGGGTACGGCGCAGCACCGCCAGGCATCGCCGTCCCAGCTCCAGCCACTGCGGCTGCT
>JBEKGC010000618.1:0-4213 GCA_050013055.1 Streptosporangiaceae bacterium | reverse complement strand
GCCTCCGGGCTTCCGTTCGTGATCGGGATCAACGGTTTCCACGGGCAGTTCCCGCACCGGTCCCGGGACGTCAGCGAGGCGCTGGCCATCTCCCCGGACATCCCGGTGATCCCGTGTGACGCACGGAACCGGGAGTCGACCAAGGCCACCTTGGTCACGCTGGTCGAGCACGCCATGTCCCTGCAGACCGCCGGCCGGTTCTGACCGCAAGTCTGACCGCAAGGACGCGCTCACCATGGCGGTCGTGCCGCCGCGGCGAGCGCGTCTGTGCCCGTTGTGCTGTGCTTAACCTTCGCGGTAGGCCGCCTGCGGTGCCGCCCCGCAGAGGTTAAGAGGAGCTCTGGGGCGGCACCGCAAGTACCCCGGCCGTCCCGGGAGCGGACCCCAGTGGACCCAAGTGGACCCCCGGAACACCGTCAGATATCGACCCACCCGTGCTTTCGCGCGAACTCAAGCGCGGTGTGCCGTATTTCCAGGATCTGCTGACCAGTCAGCGACGGAGCGCTATTCAGCAGCAGTCTTCGCCGCCATCATCAGCCGCGATAAATCCATAACCGCGGGTTTGGTCAAACTGCAGGACCCTTCCCGTAGCCACCTTTTTGATTCACCTCTGTCCTGTCCTTTACCTCGGTCACCGTGGCAACCTGCCTGCCTGCCTGCCTGCCTGCCTGCCTGCCTGCCTGCCTGCCTGCCTGCCTGCCTGCCTGCTGGCAAATTGGCTGACGAATACACGATATTGCCGGCCCCGGACAGACCGCGGCCCCGCATAATTCCGGTTTCCCGCCGGGCGCCGGGCCCGTCACGCAGGCCGGGGTCCGGATGGCGTTCGTCGCTGATCCGGAAGGCAACCCGATCGAGCTGCTGCACGGCCATAATGGCCGTTATGGGCCTTCGCCAACCCGGAGACCGGGTACACGATCGCCAGGATCGACTCCGGCCGCGGCCCGGACCTGATCACCGTGGTCGGGCCGCTGCTCGGCGCGCAGGTCGGCGAGAGCCTGCGGATGCGCGGCCGGTGGACGAGCCACCCGAAGTACGGCAAGCAGTTCGAGGTGCACTCCTACACCACGGTGCTGCCCGCCACCGTCCAGGGCATCCAGCGGTACCTGGGCTCGGGCCTGATCAAGGGCATCGGCCCGGTGATGGCCGAACGCATGGTCGCCTACTTCGGCGTGGACATCATGCACATCATCGACGACACGCCCGCCCGGCTGATCGAGGTCGACGGTCTCGGCCCGAAACGGACCGCGATGATCACCGCCGCGTGGGCCGAGCAAAAAGCGATCAAGGAAGTGATGATCTTCCTGCAGGGCGTGGGGGTGTCCACGTCCCTGGCGGTGCGGATCTACAAGAAGTACGGCGACGGGTCCATCTCGGTGGTGCGCAGCGAACCGTACCGGCTCGCCTCCGACGTGTGGGGGATCGGCTTCAAGACCGCCGACACCATCGCCGCGGCGGTCGGCATCGCCCGCGACAGCCCGGAGCGGATCAAGGCGGGGCTGGCCTACACGCTGTCCGAGGCGGCCGACGACGGTCATTGCTTCCTGCCCGCGCCCAACCTGGTCGGTGACGCCGCCAAGATCCTCGACGTCCCCGCCGAGCTGATCACCCCGTGCCTGGACGAACTGGCCGCCGTCGAGGGGGTCCTCCGCGAGAGCGTGCCCGCCGCGGTCCCGCCGGAGCAGGCACCGACCGCACCGCAGGTCCCCGCCGTCTACCTGCCGCCCTTTTATCAGGCCGAACGGTCCCTGGCTCAAGCCCTGCTCCGCCTGCACGCCGCCAAAGCTGACCGGCTGGCCGGGTTCGCGTCGGTGGACTGGGCCAAGGCGCTCGGCTGGCTGCGCGGCCGGACAGGCACCGCGCTCGCGCCCGAGCAGGAGGACGCGGTGCGGCTGGCCCTGACGTCGCGGGTCGCGGTGCTGACCGGCGGTCCGGGCTGCGGGAAGTCGTTCACGGTGCGGTCGGTGGTGGAACTGGCGCGGGCCAAAGGGGCCAGGATCGTGCTGGCCGCCCCGACAGGCCGGGCGGCCAAGCGACTAGCCGAACTGACCGGGCACGAGGCGGCCACCATCCACCGGCTGCTCCAGCTGCGGCCGGGCGGCGAGGCGTCGTTCGACGCCTCCACACCGCTGGACGCCGACCTGGTGGTCGTGGACGAGACCTCGATGGTGGACGTGATCCTGGCGAACAAGCTGGTGAAAGCGATAGCGCCGGGAGCGCACCTGCTGCTGGTCGGGGACGTGGACCAGCTGCCTTCCGTCGGGGCGGGGGAGGTGCTGCGGGACCTGCTCGCCGCGGGGACGCTGCCGGTGGTCCGGCTGACGAAGATCTTCCGGCAGGCGCAGCAATCCGGGATCGTGGTCAACGCGCACCGTATCAACGCGGGCCAGCTGCCCGGGCTGCGTGAGTTCGGTGACTTCTTCATGTTCGGCTGCGAGGAGGCCGAAGACACCGCGGCGCTCGTCGTCGACATCGTGGCCCGGCGGATCCCGGCCAAATTCGGCTTGGATCCGCGGCGCGACGTGCAGGTGCTCTGCCCGATGCACCGCGGGCCGGCCGGGGCGGGGAACCTGAACCTGCTGCTGCAGGAGGCGCTCACGCCCTTTGCCGAGGGACGGCCGGAACGGCGGTACGGCGGGCGGGTGTTCCGGATCGGGGACAAGGTGACCCAGCTGCGCAACAACTACGACAAGGGCGCGGCCGGCGTCTTCAACGGCACCGTGGGCGTGGTGGCCGGCCTGTCGGCCGAAGACCAGACCCTGACCGTGCTCACCGACGAGGACGAAAAGGTGGACTACGGGTTCGACGAGCTCGACGAGCTGGCACACGCCTACGCGGTGACCATCCACCGGTCCCAGGGCAGCGAGTATCCCGCCGTGGTCATACCGCTCACCATGGGTTCGTGGATGATGCTCCAGCGGAACCTGCTCTACACCGGGGTGACCCGGGCCAAGAAGCTCGTCGTGCTGGCCGGCTCACGCCGGGCCCTGGCGGTCGCGGTCAGGACCAGGGGAGCCGGCCGCCGCCATACCGCCCTGGACTACCGCCTACGAGGCTGAACTACGATACGGACTGGCTGGATGGTTATCACGGTGGACGGCAGGCGGACTGGGAACAGAGGTGGATGACAAGTGGCTACAGGCAGGGTGCTGCAATTTGACCAGGCTCGCGGTTACGGGTTTATCGCGGCGGAGGACGGTGGCGAGGATATCTTTCTGCACGCATCGGTATTCGACGGCGACCCGGACAAGCTCGCCCCCGGCATGCGGGTCGAATTCCAGGTGATGGCCGGCGACCGGGGACGTAAGGCCTTCGCCGCGCATCTGATCAGCGAACCCGGCTCCGAGCCTGTCCTGCCGCCGGGCGGCGCGACGTCAGCCCCGCAGGCCCAGACGCTCCCGGGCCCGGCGTCGACCGGGTTGGACGAGGAGCAGATGTGCGACGTCCTCTCGCAGTCCGAGTTCACGCAGGCGCTGACCGAACTGCTGCTGCACGACGTCCCGGCGCTGACCGGCCAGCAGATCCTTGAGGTGCGCCGGGCCGCGCTTGACTTCGCCAGGAAGCACGGCTGGGTCGATATGTGAATCCAGGCGCGGGCACGGCCAGGTCCGGCCACATCCAGCGGCTGCGTCAAGCTCTGGCGGCCCGGCATAGCGCTCCGCGCGATGGCCCGTGCCCGCGGTGACGCGATGACCCGTGCCCGCGATGGCCCGTGCCCGTGGTGACACTGGTGTGGCTCTTGGTGCGTCAGCGCCCCATGATGCTTCGAACTCCGAGAAAATCTTGGAAAATTCAGCTTATGCGGAAGATATGGGTGCCTATAGGGTACCATTTTCTCCATTAAAGCCGAATCATCCACGAAGATTCGATCATTGATCGTATAGGTAATCGAATTCTGATTCCGGTGGGGCCTGGGCGGCCCAGTGAGGTGTGACCAGGGTGCGGGCGGCCCGCGAAGGCGCCCCTGCGCCCCGTCGGCGCACCGTGACGCGGTTCGAGGACGTCCGGACCAGGGTGGTCACCCTGACCAACACGTTCCGCTGGGCGGCGGCGCTGCGGGTTTTAGGGTTCGTCCGAAATTATCGTGTGGAGGCGTGCATCTTCGCTTCATCTGATTTAAAGTTCCCCCGGGACCCGAGGGGAGATACCGGTGAGCACGCAGGCGGAGCAGGAGAGCTTTAGTTTCCAGGCCGAGGTGGTCCAGATCCTGGAC
>JBEKGC010000617.1:0-4179 GCA_050013055.1 Streptosporangiaceae bacterium | reverse complement strand
CGGGCTCTGGCCGGGCGCATGCTGATTTTACTGTTCCGCCACTAGCTAGGCGGAGACCAGCACTCGGTATCTACCCCTACCGGCTCACCGTGGGCCGGAGGGCCGAAGGGTGGGGAAATGCGAAAGTACCTCCTGATTACGGCCGCGCTCGCCGGCACTGTGATGGCCCTGGCCGCACCGTCGGTCGGCTCGGCGGCCACGCTGCCGACGCCGACCCGCATCGTGCTGTTCGAGGGCGGCGGCGACGCCACCCCGGTCGGCCCGGCGGTCCAGCCGGCCGGCAAGTGGACCGTCTCCACCGCTCCTGCCAAGATCACCACCTCGAACTACGGGACGCTGGTGGAGGACACCGCCCTGGGGCCTCTCGGCGATTGCGCTGCCCAGTGCGGCGAGTGGTGGTTTGACCCCCGGCCGGGCTGGGTGCAACTGCAGGAGTTCTACTGGGACAAGACGAACGGCACGCAGGTGCTGGCCACCAACCTGGTCCCCGCCCTGGCCAACAACAGCGAGTGGGCCTCCCTCGGCGGCGGCACCTACACGCCCCTGTGCCTATCGTGGGTGGTGACGGCCAACAACACCTACACGCTGTACTACATCAAGCTGAACCTGGCCACCCACGACTGGTCGGAGATCAGCTTGGCCGACCTGAGCACCTGCTAGGAACTCGATGCTCGGGTAGGAGCGGCAGGGGCTGGGTGCCATGGGCGTCCGGCCCCTGCCAGGGCGCCGCCCGGACTTGGCCCGGCCGGGATCGAGGTCCCGGACCGCGGGGTTCTGACCGCGCGAGCAAGGTACCGCTTGACCGTCATCTCCCCATCGATCATGGCCGCGACGATTTCGCCGTTCTGTTACCTGCTCGGCGGCCCAGTCGGTCCACTCGATCAGCAGGGTGTAGTACCGCCGCCCGAACTCGATCACGAGACGGCTGGCACGCTGCTGCGGGCTGGCCGACCAGTCGACGTCGGCGAGGGCGTGGTCGATCTCGCCCAGGTGCCGGACGTACTCGGCGCGGTCTCGGTCCAGCAGCGCCAGCGCCTCCCCGGTGGGAAGGGCCCACATGCAGAACGCGCGTAGCTGGGCCGGGTGGCGGATGGAGTAGTCGGGTTCGGCGTCGCGGAGCCAGGACCGCAGCTCGCCTACTCCTTCGGGGGTGGTCTGGTAGACGCGGCGGCCGCGCGGGCCCTCGCCGGTCTGCCGGATGAGCCCGTCGGCCAGGAGCTTGGCCAGCTCCGGATAGATCTGGCTGTGCTGGGCCGGCCAGACGTTCCCCATCGAGACGCTGAACACGCGGGACAGGTCGTAGCCGCTCCTGGGCTCGCCGGCCAGCAGGTTGAGCAGAGCATGACGTAGTGACATACAAAAATTCTTACATGTAGGTATTGACATGTCAAAGCGATAGATGTTGAACTACACATGTCAAATCAAACATGTAGGAGTCAACATGAAGAAGATGACACCTGAGGCGATCCACTCCCGGCGCTGGGCCACCCTCGCGGTCCTCTGCCTGTCCTTGCTGCTGGTCGTGGTGGACAGCTCCATCGTGAACGTGGCGCTGCCCACCCTGTCCCACGCGCTGCGTGCATCCACCACCTCCCTGCAGTGGATCACCGACGCGTACACGCTGGCCGTGGCCGGCCTGCTGCTCACCCTGGGCAGCCTGGGCGACCGGATCGGCAGGCACCGCCTGCTCGCGGCCGGCCTGGCCGTGTTCGGCCTGGGATCGGCGCTGGCCGGGATGTCCAGCTCGGCCGGCCAGCTCATCGCGTTCCGGGTGCTGATGGGCGTCGGCGCGGCCGCCATCATGCCGGCCACGCTGTCGATCCTGACCAACGTGTTCACCAACCCAGCCGAGCGGGCCAAGGCGATCGGCGCCTGGTCGGCGGTCGCGGGTCTGGGTGTCGCCATCGGCCCGAGCACCGGCGGCTGGCTGCTTGAGCACTTCGCCTGGGGATCGATTTTCATGGTGAACCTGCCCATCGTGGCCGTGGCCCTGGCCGCCGGGCGGTTCGTGATCCCGCCCTCGGCCAGCCCGCACCGCAAGCCCCTCGACCCGGCCGGGGCCGTGCTGTCGATGGCCGGCCTGCTGGCCGTGGTGTACGCGATCATCGAGGCCCCGCAGCACGGCTGGCTCAGCGGCACCACCGTGGGCACCGTGGCCGGCGGCCTGGTCATTCTCGCGGCCTGGGTGGCGGTCGAGCTGCGCAGCACGCATCCGATGGTGGACCTGCACGTCTTCGCCAACGCCCGGTTCAGCGCGGCGAGCTTCGCGGTCACGATGATCTTCTTCGCGCTGTTCGGCTGGCTGTTCCTGTTCACCCAGCAGATGCAGTTCGTGCTCGGCTACAGCGCCCTGCAGGCCGGGGTGCGTACCTTGCCCTTCGCCGTGGCCATGGCCGTGACCTCCGCCGTCTCGGCCAAGCTGGCCGCGCGGGCCGGCACCAAGCTATCCGTCGCCGCCGGGCTCGCGTTCATGGCCGCGGGATTCGGCCTCATGACCACCTCCACGGTGCACACCGGCTACCCGTTCCTTGCCCTGGCCAGCGTGATCCTCGCGATCGGCATGGGCCTGGCCATGGCGCCCGCCACCGAGTCGATCATGGGCTCGCTGCCCCCGGCCCAGGCCGGCGTGGGCTCGGCGGTCAACGACACCACCAGGGAAATCGGCGGGGCCATCGGCGTCGCGGTGATCGGCTCGGTCGCCTCCTCGGTGTCCGCCAGCCACCTGCACGCCAGCCTGGCCCACCTGCCCGCAGGCTACCCGCACGCCACCAGCTCCCTGAGCGCCGCCCTCACCGCCGCCCGGCAGGCACACAACGCCGGCGGCCAGATCCTGGCCCACGCCGCCCAGCACGCCTTCGTCACCGGTTCCGACACCGCCGTGCTCGCCGCCGTCGCCGCGGCCCTGCTCGGCGCACTGGCCGCCGCCGTCTTCCTCCCGGCCAGGGCCGCACAACCCGCCACCCGCACCGTCGCCGCACCGGCCACGCAGCCAGCACCGGCCACGCAGCCAGCACCGGCCACCCCGCTGGTCACGATGATCGCGCCGCCCGCGCCCGCCTGCCGTGTCCCGGTTACCGCCGGCCACCCGGCCTGACCGGCCGGCCTGCCCCGCAGGCTGGCCACGGCCCAGACCCACCGCCGGCCGCCGGTGCCCCGAGAGGGCCGGCGGCCGGCTCACGCCGGCCCCAGGTGGCGGCCGGCCTCAGGATAGGCCCGGGCGGACCAGGCCGGTCTCGTAGGCGATCACGACCAGCTGGGCCCTGTCTCTCGCGGCGAGCTTGGCCATCATCCGGTTGACGTGGGTCTTGGCGGTCAGCGGGCTCATGAACAGGGCTGCGCCGATCTCGTCGTTGCTCATGCCCGCAGCGACCCGGGCGAGCACCTCCCGCTCCCGGTCGGTGAGTACCCGCAGCACGGAGGCGTCGACGGGCTGGGCCGGACCGCGCCGGGCGATGCTGGAGATCAGCGTCCGGGTGACGCTCGGCGACAGCAGGGCATCGCCACGGGCGACCACCCGGATGGCGGTGATGAGGTCCTCCGGCTCGGTGTCCTTGACCAGGAAGCCGCTCGCCCCGGCGCGGATCGCCTCGAAGACGTACTCGTCCGCCTCGAAGGTGGTGAGGATGATGATGCGCACGCCGGTCAGCTCGGGATCGGCGGCGATCTGCCTGGTTGCCTCCAGCCCGTCGGTGCCGGGCATGCGGATGTCCATCAGGACCACCTGGGCCCGCAGGGAGCGGGCCAGATCGACCGCGGCCTTCCCGTCCGCGGCCTCCCCGACGACCTCGATGTCGGGCGCAGAACCGGCGATGAACCGGAAGCCGGCCCGGACGAGCGCCTGGTCGTCGGCGAGCAGGACCCTGATCACGGCCGGCTCGCGTCCGGGCGGGCGCGCGGCCCGCCAGCACGCCCTGTGCCGCCAGCGTCCTGGCTGACCGGGGCCTGGCTGACCGGGGCCAGCTCGCGACCGGCGGCTCCGCCGTCCGGGACGGCGGCGGTACCCTCGGCGCCCGCCGGGCCCACGCCGGGGGCCTGCGGCCTCCGGGCTGGGAGGGCTTGTGCCGCCGGCAGCCGGGCGTGCACAGCGAACCCGCCGCCGGGACGCGGCCCGGCCTCCAGGGTGCCGCCCAGGGCGGCCGCCCGCTCGCGCATTCCGGCCAGTCCCGCCCCGGCCCCGTC
>JBEKGC010000616.1:0-3331 GCA_050013055.1 Streptosporangiaceae bacterium | reverse complement strand
TACGTGATCGGGCGCATCCTGCAGGCCATCGCCGTCCTGTGGGCCGCGTACACCGTCGCCTTCGCCGTCCTCTACCTGCTGCCGTCCAACCCGGTCGAGCTGCAGCTGGCCGCGGCGGGAGTGGACCCCAGTTCCCTCCCGCCGGGGCAACTCCACGCCGAGGAAGCGAAGTTCGGGCTCGACCAGCCGCTCATCGTGCAGTACTTCGACCACCTCGGTGGCTTCCTGCACGGCAACCTCGGCACGTCGATCACCCAGGACATCCCCGTCTCGCAGGTCATCGGTAGCCGCATCGGCAGCACGCTCCTGCTCAGCCTGTGCGCCGGCGTCGTCGCCCTCATCGCGGGCACGACCCTGGCGTACCTGGCCACCTACGTCGGGGTGAAGCCGCTGCGGCTGTTCCTGAGCAGGCTCCCCGCGGTCGGAGCGTCGCTGCCGCAGTTCCTCACCGGCCTTTTCCTCATCCAGTTCCTCTCCTTCAAACTCGACTGGCTGCCCGCCTCGGGACAACAGGGCTGGCAGTCGCTCGTGATGCCCGCCATCACCATCGCGCTCGTCACCGGCTCCGTGCTGGCGCAGGTCCTCATGCGGAGTTTCGAGGAGGTCATGCGCCAGCCCTACATCATCACCGCACGCGCGAAGGGGCTCTCCCGAGGCGCCGTGCAGCTCAAACACGGTCTGCGCAACGCCGCGCTCCCGGCGATGACCATCCTCGGCGTCATCGCCGGGCTCACCGTCACCTCCTCGGTGGTCGTGGAGACCGAGTTCACCAGGCAAGGCGTCGGAAGCCTCACCCAGCAAGCCGTCTCCACCCAGGACATCCCGGTCGTGCTGGCCATCGTCATGCTCGCCGCGACCCTCTTCGTCGTGATCAATCTGATCGTGGATCTGCTCTACCCGGTTTTGGACCCCCGCATCTCGCACTACGCAAAGGCAGCCTGAGCCATGACCGTCGACATCTCTGGCGCCAGCGACGAGAGCGCCGTCCTGAACGCACTGCTGCCGTTGCCGCCGCCGGACGAGGTCACGGCCTCACGCCACATCGAATCGGGACGCTACGGCAACCTGCGGGCGGCACTCGCCCAGCTCGCCCGCAAGCCGATCTTCATCATCGCGCTGCTCTACGTGCTGTTCGTCATCGTCTCGGCCATCTTCCCTGGCTGGTTCAGCACCGGACAGCCGTACGCCACGTTTCCCACCGATGTGATGCAGCCACCCAGCCTCCACCACCTTTTCGGGACCGACGAGATCGGGCGCGACCTGTGGACCAGGGTGCTCTACGGCTCAGCCCTGACCATCAAAGCCACCATCACCGCGGTCGCGATCGGCCTCGTCGCCGGCCTGAGCTTCGGTGTCGTTTCCGGCTTCTACGGCGGCTGGGTGGACGCGCTGATCATGCGCATCGTCGACACCCTGCTCGCGATCCCGGCCCTGCTGTTCGCGCTCGCCATCATCACGTCGGTCGGGTACGGCACGATACCGGTGGCCCTCGCCGTCGGTCTCGGTATCATCCCCGGCTTCGCCCGCACGACCCGGGCCGAAGTCCTCCGCGTCAAGACGCAGCCGTTCGTCGAAGCCGCGCGGGCTAGCGGCGCGTCCTGGATGCGCGTGCTGCTGCGACACATCCTGCCGAACTCCTGGGGGCCGGTGGCCGTGCTGGCCGTCCTCGACGCGGGCGTCGTGATCATCGCCATCGCGTCGCTGTCCTTCCTCGGCTTCGGCGCCCCGCCGCCGGCCTCAGAGTGGGGCACGCTGATCTCCGCCGGCCGCGACTACCTGGTGACCTCCTGGTGGCTGTCGCTCCTGCCCGGCCTCTTCGTGGCCGCACTCGTTCTGTCCCTCAATCACATCTCCAAGACCTTGCAGGAGCTCGAACGATGACCGCGACTGTGGAGCCCGGCCAAACGGAGCCCGGCGCCGCCGGCCCCATCGTGGAGATCTCGGGACTCGACGTGGGATATCTGCGTCACGGCAAGGTCCGGCCGGCGGTTCTCGGCCTGAACCTGTCGGTCGCGGCCGGCGAGGTCGTCGCCATCGTGGGCGAATCCGGATCCGGCAAGACGACCATCGCCAATGCGATTATCGGTCTGCTCCCCGAGAACGGTCGCATCACCGCCGGCTCGGCCCTCGTCGACGGCATCCAGACGGTCGGCGCGAAGGAGAAGGTGCTGCGCACGCTGCGCGGCTCAGTCATCGGTCTCGTCCCGCAGGATCCGATGGTTGGCCTGAACCCGACGCAACGGATCAGCAGCCAGATCGCCGAGGCGCTGCGGCTGCGCGGCCTGCGAGGGGAGGAGATCCACCAGCAGGTCCTCGCCGAACTCGAGCACGCCGGGGTTCCCGAACCGGAGCTGCGCGCCCGGCAGTATCCGCACGAGCTCTCCGGCGGCCTGCGGCAACGCATGCTCATCGCTATCGCGTTGGCCGGGCGCCCCAAGGTCATCGTGGCCGACGAGCCGACCAGCGCCCTCGACGTGACCGTCCAGAAGCGCATTCTGGACCACCTCGTCGGTATGGTCCGCGAGAACGGCATCTCGCTGATCATCATCACCCACGATCTCGCCGTCGCCGCCGACCGCGCGGATCGCGTGGTGGTCATGCGGACCGGCCGCGTCGTCGAGGAGGGCGACCCACGCACCATCCTGGTCGCACCGCGGGAGCAGTACACCAAGCAGCTGATCGCCGCCGCTCCCGGCCTCGCTCACGGCGGGCAGCTCGCCCCTCGTTTCGTGGTCGAGCGGGGTTTCCTGCCAGCACCGATTCTTACCCTCAGCGGCGTGACGAAGACCTTCCGGGTGACGTCCCCCACGGGAGGCCACCATAATTTCCAGGCGCTATCTGAGGTCTCGCTGAAGGTGCCGCGCGGTCAGACGCACGCCCTCGTCGGCGAGTCGGGCTCCGGCAAGACGACCGCGCTCCGGATCGCGCTCGGCCTTGAGCATCCGACGGCTGGCTCGGTGGTCTTGGAGGACACCGAGATCTCCGGGCTCTCGTGGGGTAAGCAGCGACCGCTGCGCCGCCAGGTACAGCTGGTGCACCAAAATCCGTTCGCATCCCTCGACCCGAAGTACACGATCAAGCAGAGCATCATCGAGCCGCTCGTCTCCTTCAGGATCGGGGACCGCAAGGCCCGCACGGCCCGCGCCAGGGAGCTGCTCGACCAGGTCGCGCTGCCCGCTGCCTACCTCGACCGGCTTCCTGCCGAGCTCTCCGGCGGCCAGCGTCAGCGCGTCGCGATCGCCCGTGCCCTGGCGCTCAAGCCGGACTTGCTCCTGCTTGACGAGCCGGTGTCCGCGCTCGACGTGTCGGTGCAGGCCCAGATCCTCGACCT
>JBEKGC010000615.1:0-3350 GCA_050013055.1 Streptosporangiaceae bacterium | reverse complement strand
ATCGCGTCCTGGCAGCCGCGGCCCGGCCGGAACCCGTACGATCTGGGCTCGAACCGGGCCTCCCACTCGGGCTCCAGTGCGTTCTTGACCCGATTCTGATGACACCGGTCCATGAGCACGGGGACGTGTGCTTCATACTGCTGTCCTTTCCAGGCGTTGTGCGGCTTGGGTTTTGATGTCGGCGGGGAGCTTGTATGACCTGGTGATCCGTTCGAGGCACGCGCGCTCGGCGGCGGGGGTGAAGTCGACCCACAGCCGTCCGGCGTCGCCTCGCCGGGCGGGTAGGTGGCCCCATTGGGCCCATGCGTAGATGACGTCGGGCTTGACGCCGAGCCGGGCGGCGACCTCGGCGATCGTGAGCTCCTGCTCGCGGCGGGGTGCCGGGTCGGTGCTGCGGTGCTGGTGGGCGGAGCTCGCGGCACGGTCGCGGCATGCCTGCTCGACGTCGGGCGGGAAGGGGATGGCCCAGCGCCCGGCCGGGCCGCGGCGGGCGGCCAGGTCACCGGACCTGATCCAGTAGTGCACCGCGCCCACCGACACGCCGGTCAGCTCGGCGACCTGCCGCGGGGTCAGCTCGCCGTCCTCGAGCAGCCCGGGGTAAGGGATGTGGTGGTAGTTCCGCAGGTTGGCGGCGGCGACCCCGTCGAAGGGCTGCCCGGTGCCGGTGCGGTGCCCGGCGTCGTTGAGTGCGGCGGCGAGGGCGTTGTTGTCCAGGCTGGGGCCGATGCGGCGGGCGAGCCCGATCGCGGCCGGGTCGGTGCAGCGCAGCTGGACGGCGCTGCGGCGCCGGGTGACCTGGACCTGCTGGCTGGCGCCGGACTTCCAGCGCAGCCCGATCGTGATCTGGGCGGGGTCGCTGGCGGACGGGGTGATGGTGATGTCGGCCAGCAGGGTGCGCAGCAGCCGCTTGCGGTCTTTGTCGCTGGTGGCCGGGGCGGACCACAGGGCGGGCAGGTCCGCGATGGTGGCGGCGAGCTGGTCCGGGCCGGGCAGCTCGGGGCGGGCGGAGCGCTGCGCGGCGAGCGCTGCCTCGGTGCCGGCCAGGTCCGCGAGCCGGGCCTCCCACCGGGCTTCCAGGGTGCGGGCGACCAGCCGGTTCTCCGGCTCGCAGGCCAGGAACGCCCGTTCGGCCCGGTCCGCGTCATACCGTGCCCGCTCGACGGCCAGTTCCGCGGCGCGGACCGACCGCTGCCGCCGGATGGTGACCTCCTCGGCGGCGGCCAGCGCCAGCGTGACCTGCGCGGGCTCGACCGCGGCCAGCAGCGCGGCGGCCACGGCCTGGTCGATGACATCGGCGCGGACCGATCCGCATAGTGGCGTGGCGACATGGTCGGCGCGGGAATGGGAGCATTCGTAGCGCGGGTACCGGTCCTGGTAGCGGACCTGGATGGCACGCCCGCAGCCGCCGCACAACACGATGCCCTGGCACAGCGCCGTGCCTTCCCGCGGCGGGCGGGCCCCGGCGTTGGTCCGGTTGGCGGCCAGCTTCGCCTCATTCGCCAGGTAGTCCTCCCAGGTGATGTATCCCCGGTGGTGGTCAGGGATCAGGACTTCCCACTGGTCACGGGGCAGTTCGGTGACCGAGGAGCGCACGGACCCGTCGGGGTCGACGACCTGGCGGGAGCGGCGCCGCCCGTATACGTACGCCCCGGCGTAGGCCGGGTTCCGCAAGATCCCGGCGGCGCGGGCGTGGGTGAGCCGGCCCCACCGCAGCTGCCCGGCCCATGTCCCGCCGTAGGCGCGGCGCGGGAACCGCCGCCCGGCGAACGCCCCGGCCACCCCGTAGGCCGACCCGGTGGCGGTGAACGCGGCGAACACGTCGCTGATCGCGGCGGCGACCTCCTCGTCAGGGTCGATGGCCACGCCGCCGTCATCGTCGCAGACCAGGCCGACCGGCAGCGGGACGCGCAGCTCGCCGCGCCGGGCGGCGGCCTTCTTGGCCTCGTTCATCCGGCTGGTCAGCCAGTGCAGCTCTGCTTCGGACATCTGGCTCTTGAGCCCCAGCAGCAGCCGGTCGTTGATGTCGGACAGGTCATAGACGCCGTCGTTGTCGATGACCAGGGTAGATGTCAGGCGGGCCAGTTCCAGCAGGCGGGCCAGGTCCGCGTTGGACCGGGCAAGGCGGGAGACTTCCAGGCCGAACACCGCGCCGGCCTCGCCCAGGCAGACCCGGGCGACCAGGTGCTTGAACCCGTCGCGGTGCGACGCGGTGCGCCCGGACAGGCCCAGGTCGGCATCGATCACCTCGATGGCAGTGCCGGCCCAGCCCAGCCGGGCGGCCTGCCCGGCCAGGTCGTACTGGCGCAGCGTGGACTCGGTGTGCTCGCGGACCTGCATCAGCGTCGACTGGCGGACGTAGACGATCGCCGCCCGCTCCAGGTGGGCGCTGGTCACCTTCTGCTCCCCGCGGATCACCGCCGGCCTCCTGCTCCCGTGCGGGCCGGGCCGCGAGAGCGGACTCGGCCATGTTCGCCAGCACCGCGATCATCTCTGCCCGCGCATGCGCTGCCTGCGCCGGATCCGGCGCCAGCACAGCACGGGCAGCGGGCATAGCCTAGTCCAGTTCCCGCCTGGCCAGCAGCTCCAGGTTGACCGCCGAGATCTCCTCCAGCACCTCCCGCAGCCGCGCTGATTCCCGCAGCCGCGCCCGGACCGCCTCGCCCAGCACGGCGGGCACGTAGACCATCCGCCCCGCGACTGACAGGTACGCATACGGGCCGTGCAGCTCGCCTTGCGCGCACCGGCATCCCTCCTTCCCGCACCTGCGGCGCTGCTCGGCCAGCGACCCGGCCAGGAACCCCGCCGCGCCCGGCAGGGACGCGGCCAGCCGGTCCCGGCGGGACCGCAGCTCCGCCGAGGGCAGCGCGCGAAGATCGTTCTTGTGTGTACTCATCACACAAGAAACTGCCAGCCAGGATGCCCGGAGTCAACGACATCACCCGGCGTGTCGCGTGCTCACGGCCGCGACCACCGCGGCCAGGTCAACGAGAACCTCGTACGTCAGCGGCCCGGCCGCCCCCGCCGGCACCCGGTCCGTCCACGCCAGCGGCATCATCACCGACCCCAGCGGCCCGCCCTCGCAGCTCACCGCCAGCCCATCAGGGGTCTTCCGCTCGAACAGCACCCGCAGCCGCTGCCCCGACAGCGGATGGAACGGGTGCGTCACCGTGACAAACGATTCCGGAACCTCACGATCCCTGCGCGACCGGGCAGTTTGCAGGTTCCGTGGGGACCCCCAGCATTCTGGTCCCGCCGGCTTTCTTGGGTATCTCTACCCCGCGCACCGGGGGCGGGAAATAAGTCCCCGACGACAGTCTGTTCCAGAGTTTATAGAGATTCCCTTTCAGGTC
>JBEKGC010000614.1:0-3354 GCA_050013055.1 Streptosporangiaceae bacterium | reverse complement strand
CGGGGGGATCGGGCGGGTCCGGCCGCGGCGGGCGCTGTGCGCGGGGTGCGGGGTGTCGCGGGTGCTGCTGCCTGATTCGATGCTGCGGCGCAGGCAGTACGGGGTGGAGGTGATCTGGGCGGGGTTGCTGGCGGCGGCGCGGGGCGGGCCGTGGAACCGGGTCGCGGCGGAGCTGGGGGTGCCGTATACGACGGTGCGGGAGTGGCTGCGCCGGTTCGCCCGGCGGGCGGACCGGGTGCACGCGTGGCTGTGCGGGCTGCTGCCGCGGCTGGTGGATGACCCGGTGTGGCCGCCGGGGACGGCGAGCGCGGCCGGTGATGCGCTGGCGGTGCTGGGGGCGTTGCATCAGCAGATGCCGGGGCGGTGGCCGGTGGTGGCCGGGTTGTCGCCGGGGCAGCTGGCGGCGCGGCTGTCGCGGTGCGGGCTGCTGGCCCCGTCCTGGCCGCCCGGGATGATCAACACGAGTTCGCCGGTGACATAACCCGCTGGCAGGCACCACCTTGATCGGCTGAGAGCAATCACCGTTTCAAGGGAGGTACCAGATGTCTTCGGCAGAGCATGAGCGGCTGCTGCGGCGGGCCAGGGCGCAGGATGTCGCGTTGTTCCGGTACCGGCTGATCGGGCCGGCGCTGGAGGAAGGGCTATCGACCAAGCAGCGCGGCAGGATCGTCCGCGGCATCGCCGGGCAGGTGCATGCCGGGCCGGGCGGCCGGGGCGTGCAGGTTTCGCGCAAGACCATCGACACGTGGATCAGGGCCTGGCGCAAGGGCGGGTTCGAGGCCTTGCTGCCCAGTGACCGCAAGTGTGAGCCGGTGACCGCGGACAGCGTGCTGGCGATGGCCGCGGCGCTGAAGCGGGAGAACATGGAGCGGACCGCGGCGCAGGTGCGGCGGATCATGGTGGCATCGGCGGGGGACGCACCGTCGGAGCGGACGCTGCAGCGGCACTTCGTCCGCGAGGACCTGACCACCCCGCGCGGGACCACCGTGTTCGGCCGGTTCGAGGCCGGGGCCCCGAACGTGCTGTGGACCGGCGATGTCCTGCACGGCCCGCTGATCGGGGGGAAGAAGACCTACCTGGTCGCGTTCATCGACGATCATTCCCGGTTCATCACCGGGTACCGGTGGGGGTGGAGCGAGGACTCGCTGCACCTGGCCGTGGCGTTCAAGCGCGCGGTCGCGGCGCGGGGCCTGCCGGGCACGGCCTATGTCGATAACGGCGCGTGCTTCGTTGATGAGACGATCGCGGTGACCTGCGCGAAGCTGGGCATCCGGATCACTCACTCGCCGCCGTACCGGCCCGAGGGACGCGGCAAGATAGAACGCTTTTTCGAGACGGTGCGGGGCCAGTTCCTGGTCGAGGTCTCCCCGGACGGCAGGCCCGCCCCCGGCCGCCGGGTGCCGGACGGCCTGGAGGAGCTCAACGGCTGGTTCACCACCTGGGTCGAGCACGAGTACCACGTGCGGGTCCACTCCTCCACCGGCGCGGCGCCGGTGGCCCGGTGGAGCGCGGGCACGCCCCGGTTCGCCGGCGCGGCGCAGCTGGACGCCGCGTTCTTGTGGGAGGCGATCCGGACCGTGGCCGCCCGCACCGCCACGATCAAGTTCCAGGGCAACGTCTATGAGACCGCACCGGAACTGGCCGGCCAGGCGGTGACGATCCGCTACTCCCCGTTCGACCTCACCCGGATCGAGGTGCTCTGCCGCGGCGCCAGCCACGGGTACGCGCAGCCGCACGCCATCAGGCGGCACTGCCACCCCAAGGTGAAACAGGCCCCGCAGGTGATCCCGGCCGTGACCGGGATCGACTACCTGCAGCTGCTGGAAGACAAGCGCGCCGCCGCCGACGGCGCCGCCCACAGCATCAGCTACGCCGGCCTGGCGGCCGCCGCGGCCCGCCCAGGCCACCAGGAGGCCAGTGATGATCAATGACGCCGTGCGCGGCTACTTCGGGTTCGAGCGGCTGCCCTTCGACCGGTCCATCCCGGTCGGCGCGCTGTTCGCCTCGGCCTCCCACCAGGAAGCCGCCAGCCGGATCGGCTACGGCATCGACACCCGCCAGATCACGGTGATCACCGGTGAGGTCGGCGCCGGGAAGACCGTGGCCGCGCGTGCCGCCGTCGCCCGCCTGGATGCCTCCCGCTACCAGCTCATCGCCATCCCCAACCCCCAGGTCGGCGCCCGCGGCATCCACCACGCGGTGGTCGCGGCCCTGGGCGGGGTACCCCGCGTCCACCACGCCACCTTGATCCCCCAGGCCGCCGGGCACCTGGCCGCCGAGCTCGCCGAGCGAGGCCGGCTGCCGGTCCTGCTGATCGACGAGGCGCACCTGCTGTCCCACGACCAGCTGGAGGCGATCCGGATGCTGACCAGCGCCCAGCTCGACTCCGCCAGCCCGCTGGCCGTCCTGCTCCTGGGCCAGCCGCAGCTGCGGGCCAGCATGCGGCTCGGCGTGCTCGCGGCTCTGGACCAGCGGATCGGCGTGAGATATGCGATGGCGCCGATGACTCCCGACGAAACCGGGGCCTACCTGCGGCATCACACCAAGCTCGCCGGCCGCGCCGACACCCTGTTCAGCGATGACGCCGCCGGCCTGATCCACCAGGCCAGCCGCGGCTACCCCCGCGCGGTCAACCGGCTCGCCGCCGCCGCCCTGCTCGCCACCTACACCACGCACAAGACCATCGCCGACACCACCGCCGCCCGCGCCGCCATCACCGAGGTGAACGACCAATGACCCCCCGCGCCCTGGCGGACACCCTGATCTCCCACGCCGCCGGCCTCACCAGCGACACCGCCGCCGCCGAGCTGATCTGCGCCCACCACACCTGGCTGACCAGGACCGACTTCACCACCGGCTACATCGACGCCGGCACCCGCCACGACGGGCACCCCTACGCCCACATCGACTGGGAGGACGCCATCACCGCCCTGGACACCCGCCAGCTCAGCTGCTCACCCTCAGAAGCCGCCGTCCTGCGCATCGCCGCCAGCCTCGGCGACCACCATATCCCCGTCCACCTCGCCCGCGTCCTGGGCAGCCTGGACCACACCAACATCGCCCTGGTCACCACCGCCATCACCCGCGCGAACGGATAACCGGCAACCCGGCCACCACCACGCCAACCCGGGCACCACCAGGCCCCGCCGACACCATCGGCGGGGCCTTTCCCATCACCCGTCATGCCCACCCAGCGTGACGCAGACGTGCCCAACCAGCGCGTCGCGGAACAAGCGGCATCCCGACGCCTTACCCGCCAGGGGACCGCGGTAACCCGTATGCACCCCTGCGCCACGCAGATCAACCGGGCCGGCCAGTACACCACCGTGGCGGACGCAGCTCCGTAAACCGGGA
>JBEKGC010000613.1:0-4330 GCA_050013055.1 Streptosporangiaceae bacterium | reverse complement strand
ATTAGGCGCGCAGCGGGCCGACTAGGTGGATCCGCCCGATTCCGGGCCGGTAGCCGAGGCGGGCGTTCAGGCGATTAATTGGCGTGTTCCGCTCCTCGTTGCTGGTGTGGAGTTCGGTATAGCCGTTGGTGAGCGCCCAGTTGATTTCTGCGGCCTTCAGGGCCCGCGCGATGCCGCGTCCGCGCCATGCTCTCTTGACCGCGGTCATGGAATGGCCTGCGACCGTCGGCGCGGTGAGGGACAGTTTGGCGAAGCCGATGACCTCCTCGCCGGCGAGAGCGATGAATGTCGCCTCGGGAGAGTCGGTGGGCCGCTGCATCTGGTGCGCCATCCAGTCCTCGAACGGCTCACCGGCGACGTCCTCGAAGCCGGGGATGTCAGGATGGATTTCGAGGTCGACCTCGTACATCCCGCGTGCCAGCTCCGGCCGACGCGCCCAGGTGACGATCTCGATCCCGGCCGGCAGCTGGACCTGTTGCGGTGAGACGCCGGCCAGGCTGAGCACCAGGCCCACCTCGTGCCGGTCCTCCGTGAAGCCGCGCCGCCGGGCAAAAGACAGGCTCTCCGGGTCATGGCCGGCCACCGACACCTCCAGCTCACGTACCCCTCGCTCACCGGCCCACCTGGAGATGGCCTCATACAAGGCCGTGCCAGCGCCGCACCGGCGTCGGGCGGCGAGCACGTTGATGAGCGTTACGACCCGATGTGCGCGATAGGCGAAGATAGCCCCCACCCCGGACCCCAAGATGACACCTTCCTCGCGTACGAGGTAGTCGATGTAAGCAAGGGCACTGTCTCTGTATGCGTGCACCGCCTCGATCGTCACGGCGTCGTGCGGCCACACAGTGTTGTAGACCTCCAGCGAAGCCAGTTCATCCGGCTCCGCCACGCAGGCTGTTATCTCAAGCACCGAACAACCCTACGTGGGCCCCGCAAACGTCAGCCACCCAGTTTCGCCGTAGCGGCGCCGCCCGGCTGGCGACCCACGATCGAACCTTAAGGTGGCCGCGGCGCGACGCTGACCATTGAGGATGCCCGGCAACGGGTATGCATCCGGAACTGGCCACAAGAAGGGTGTTATGACCACGGATCAAGGTCCGTATCCACCTCAGTATCCTGTTCAGTTTGCCGTCGAGTACCCGGACCGGCCGCTCAGCCGGCTGACCTCGTTCTTCCGGATTTTCGTGATCATCCGGACGCGGCCACGGACCTCAGCCGGTGGCTGCCCTGGTCAAATGGCTGCTGGCCATCCCGCACTACATCGTGCTGTTCTTCCTGGAAATCGCTGCGTTCTTCGCGGTGATCGTGTCCTGGTTCGCGATCTTGTTCACCGGCCGTTTTCCCCGTGGCATATTCAGCTTCGTCGAAGGCGTATTCCGCTAGCTCAACCCGCTGTTCGCCGGGATCGCGATGTCGGCCAGCTCGCTGTTCGTCGTGGCCAGCAGTCTGCGCCTGCGGCGGTTCCGCCAGTGACCGCCACGGCGGCCCGGCCGGCCCGAGGACGGGTGATCAGGACGTGCGAGGGACTGGTCGCCGCGATGCCCGCCGGCTGGTAGTAGGTCCCCGGGCACCTGAACGGGTACTTGTTCCAGTGCACGCCGCCAGCGGTCGCCCACACGTACTCGCCGCTGCCGGTCCCGGCGGAGCTGGCGAACCAGGCCGCCCGGCCGGAGGTCGCGAAGACGGCCTGCGCGGCCGTCATGGTGCCGACCCGGGCCCACGCGTTCGTGCCGACCGGGCTGCGGTACAGCTCATCGGCCAGGCCCCGGAACGGGTCAGGATCGACGACGGCCCACGCGGTCCCGGCGGAGGCGGCCATCGCCGTGACGCCGCCGCCCAGCGAGGGGACGATGTTCCCCCCAGGGAGATTCGCTGCCAGTGCGCACCGCCGTCATGGGTGGCATACAGCCCCGGGCCGTACAGCCACCCGTCCCGGGTGTTGGCGAACACCACGCCGCTGACCCTGGATGCCTGGGTCAGCAGGTCTCCCGCGCCATAGAAGAGAAGAACCTCAGGTGCGCCGGCGAAGTGCCAGCGCGCGCCGCCGTCGGTGGTGGCCGCCAGCCGCGCCCGGCATACCGGATTCCCGTACGTGCAGCCCACACCGCCCAGGACGAAGCCCGACGAGGGGGACAGGAAGCTCGCCGACATCGGCTTGAACCCCGCGGGCACGCCCGCAGCCTCCGCCGGGCCGGCCGCGCTGGCCAGGCCTAGTGAGATAAGCGCGGCCGCCGCCACAGCGCACATGGTGCGCGTGATACGTGAATGCATTGCAAGGACCTCCCTTGCCAGCCGCCCGGGACCGTCGAGATCCCAGCGGGGGCGGAGGTCACGCGGCCGGTCCCGGGGCTTCGACTGCCCCAGCGGGCGCTGCTCCCTGCCCATCCCGTCCTGCTGTCCGCCAAGCCAGGCAGCACAACCGCTCTGCGGCCACACCACCTGACTGGATACTCCAGCGGCCGGGGCGCGCCCGCCAGGGCCGCTGGCCCCAAGATGGGGGCCCTTGGACCGTCGAGTAGCCGGGGGGAGTCTCACCCCCCGGCTCTCACAGAACCGTGCTTAACAGTCTCCCGTTACACGGCTCTTCTCATTTGATCTTTCAGAACTCGGACACCCAGGCCCAGTGTGCAAACAGGCCAGGCTCTCGATCGACGAGCCCGGTCCACCACCGTTTAGCCTTCTTAAATGTACCCAGCCGCCGATACTTGTTGCGCGCCCACCGCACTATGTAGGTGTTAATGCGCTGCAAGAGACGATACAACCGCGACCTGTTGAACCGGCCATAATAGTTCATCCAGCCGCGCACGACCGGATTTATCCACGCGGCAAGTTCCGCCAGGTCAGACCCGACTCGCTTGTGTATCCGCCAGTCACGAACCTGCTGGCCTTTCGCCTTGAGGGCATCCGGGCCGATTGCAGGCGAGAACGTCGTGAACAGCTGCCCGTTCCTGTTCTCCGCGCTGCGAGGACGGAACTCGTATCCCAGGAACGTGAACGACGTATTCTCGTAAGAACCCCGCCGGTTCGCGTCCCTGCAATACACTATCTTCGTCTTGCCGGGATGCAACCGCAGTCCCAGGCTCTCCAGCCTCACAGCAAGGGCATCGCGAACCTTACGCGCCTGATACTCCGTCGAGCAATGGAGCACCGCATCATCCGCATACCGCTCAAATTCCACGGCCGGGAACTCACGTTCCAGCCCGATCCTTGCGGAGTCCCGCGGTCTCGCTCCCGCATGTTGCCATCGGGCATCTGCAACGGGGCTTTCAGCCACCGCTTCACATACAGCAGAACCCATTTCTGGTCGGTGTTCGCCTCCACCGCTTTTACGACGAGATCATGATCCAGAGAGTCGAAGAACTTCTCGATGTCCAAATCGACCACCCAGTTGCCCTCCCAGCACCGCTGACGGCATTTAGCCAGCGCGTCATGCGCTGACTTCCCCGGCCGGTACCCGTAGGAATCAGGATGGAAAATCGATTCCGTCCGGGCCTCCAGTTGCAGGGCCACCACCGTCTGCGCGATTCTGTCGCCCACAGTGGGCACTCCCAGAATTCTCGTCCCGCCATGCGATTTCGGTATCTCAACCGCCTTCACCGGAGGCGGAAAATACGTCCCCGAAGACATCCGGTTCCAGATCTTGTACAGGTTGCCCCGCAGATCTTCCTCGAATTCCTCCATCGACACGCGATCCACCCCGGCGGCACCCTTATTGGCTTTAACCCGCCTGTACGCCTCCCACACCAGCTGCTTCGGTATCGTAAACGACTTGTCCTGCTGACCTGCCTTGCCCACTCGTCTCCTCCCAGAACATCGCCTGGTTGCCCGCGCAAGCAAAACCAAATGAGCCGGCCCCTTCGCTCCGCTCCCATTACAGAAGCCTCACCACTAATACGAGCCGGTCCGCCGGCGAATCCCGCATCGGTACTCCGTGCCCCGCGATTTCTGTCGCCAGGCACTCTCCCTCTCGCCGCCCAGCCGCCCGCCACTCACGAGCAGCGGCCAGCAGGCGCCATTATCGGAACCCGCCTTCCTACGTTCCATGCAGAAGCCGCAGAACAGGCTCGCGCCACCTCTATGCCGGACACCGCCTGGCCAGTAAACGGACTCCCGCCAGACTTATCCCGAGATCGCATTGGTCACCTCGGTTCTGATGTCATTTCTCCCTAACGACACATCATCAGTGGTTCACTCGCGTTCGCCTTCCTGTCCCCTACCTGACGCCTCTCACGACGCCTTTTCCCCATCGCTCAGCACACCAGTCTTCAGCTAATGCACCATGAGGTGGTTTGACACCGCTCTCCGCAGAGCGATGCCGAAGGGCCACAAA
>JBEKGC010000612.1:0-3928 GCA_050013055.1 Streptosporangiaceae bacterium | reverse complement strand
TTCTCGTCGGTGGCATGCTGCACAGGGACTGATGCCCAGTCCAGCGCGTCGAGCTCCGCCCACAGCGCGGGCGTGTTCTGCTTCACCGTGAACACGAAGTGCGCGAGGAGTTCCTCGCAGATGAACCTGGCGTGGGCCTTGACCGTGTGGCCGGCGTCGGCGGTGATGACGTGCCCGGCCAGCGGGTAGTACCCGTTCAGTTCCCGCAGCAGCGGCGCGAATCCGGGGACCTCGTTGGTCTTCGGGCCGATCAGGTGCTCGGCCAGCACGATCCCGCCGCCGTGGGTGACGGCGGCCAGCAGGTACGGGATCAGGCCGTCCGGCCCGGCCGCGCCGCGGACCGCCTTGCCGTCCACCGCGACGGCCGGCAGCCATCCCGGCCTGGCCAGGGGAAACACGGCCGGGCCGGGATGCGCGCGGCGGGCCAGGTACGCCCCGGCATGATGCGCGAGGCCCTGCGCGCCCAGCGCGGTGAAGACCCGGACCACGGTGTCCGGGTGCGGCGCGGTCCGCGCGCCCACCGCGTTGCGCCTGGCCCCGATCGCGGTGTTCCCGCACAGCACCGCGGCCAGGCACAGCGCCAGCACGCAGGGCAGGGAATGCCGGATCCCGCGCGGGTCCCGCGGATCCGGCACGGCCGCGAAGCACTCCAGCAGGTTCCCGCCGGACGCCGCGGCCAGCGCGGCGGCGCGGGAGACCAGCTCGCCCAGGGCTTCGGCAGCGGCGACGGGCACGGGCATGCGAGACTGAACCGGCAACGGGGCCTCCCGGCACGGACGGAGATCTAGGCAATCCCTTGTCCTAGCCGGGACCCCGGTGCCCTCCCCGCAGCAACACGCGCAACGCCCGCACCGTAACGCAACCGGGACAAACCCGCCAGGCTAGCCGTCACAGCCCGTATAACAAGGCCGCTGTCGCCGGATCAGGCGGCCCGGCCCGGGCAGTCACCCGAAGTAACCGAAACGCCGTCACGGCAGCCTCAGATCCGGCACAAGCCACCGGATGCCCCACAAGACCGTCTGACTGCCAGATAACACCTGAACTGGGAAGACGACTTTGCGGGACACCCTGTCCGAAACCCTGAGGCTAGCAACCGCTCACCGTCATAACCTGGGTAACTCCGGTGAACATCCGGCTTGCGCTAACCGGTCCGCAGCTGAGCCGTCCATTGTGAAGCACGATCACCTCCGCAGGCACGGGCGATACGGTTCCTGCAATGACTGCCACGATTGCGAGCAGGGCGATCAACCCAGCAGCGATTACGCCGGCGAACCGGGACGCGTGCAGGTAGATCCTGCGACGCTCGGCGCTGGCCAGACTCCAGTCCCTGTAAGCCATCCAGGCAGGTTTCGGAGGAGTCGAACTCTTTGTCAGGCCAAGGTCAGCCTTCTTGGGCTTAGACGACAGGGCGAGCAGCGCGGCGAAGCTGAACCATGCCCGATGCCACCACGGTCTCGGGTCGGCTGGTCTTGTCACAGTGGCCTCGGATGTCAAAGAAGCCTCGTGCCCGGCTGCCCCAGGCGCTGCTGCCTCGGTCCCAACCTGCTGGGTGGCGATCGCGAGGCCACCCCAGGTGGCCTGTCCGCCGAAGATCACAGCCAGAATGGTGACCGCGAAGACCATGCCCACCAAGACGATGAGAATCCCCTGGAATAGTCCGTTGCCAGTCACCCCGGTAACAAGGTCACCGCCCTTAAACAAAACCACAGAGCCGAGAAGGCCGAGAAGTGTGGTCAGCACTCCCAGCCAGACCCGGGCCGATGCCTGGACGCGTTCTAGCCGCGTGCGCTCGAATTTCTGGAGATCGTCACTCCACCGCTCCGCCTCCCCGGCAGTCTCCCGGCTGCCATGCGGGACATCATCAGGGCCTGTCATGTTCACGCCTTCCACGCGCAGTCGTGGCACAATCATGCCGCTGACCACCAGCGGCGGCTAGCGAGCAACACAGGTTTGATCGCGGCACGCGCCAAAGAAAGCGATCGCTCCGATCTACTCCAGCGTGTCCGTCACCTGTTCCCACCGCAGACCACACGCATATTAATGATGGCCGCCACGTGGCTGCCCGTCCCTGGCCGTTGTCGGTGACATCGAGGCCATCATGGCCGGTTCGCGCGTGCGGCGAGCCTGTGCCGTAACGGCAGTCACACCGCGCTCCCAGCGGCAGTAGCGGATGTTTCCGCGGAAACGTTTCTGATGCGGCTGCCGGGGCCGCAGCGACTCGGGTGCGCGCTCTGTCTGCGACATAAAAAGACGTTTCTGCGCTACCGGTTCTGGTAATGCTGCCGGTTCAGCCAGCCGGATTAATTTACTTACGAGCGCGCCTCCGATGGCGTGGAGGTCTCGGACGAGCCCCGAGCGCTCACGTCGGGAACTGAGCCAGGAAACGGCGGGGGCACCAGAGGCGGCGGAGGAGGAATGAACATGGGCGGCGGAGGAATAAATCCGGGCATTTGAGCAGCGCCAGGTTGCGCCTGCCATGGCATAACGGATGCTTGCTGAATGAGCAACTTGTCCGCTTCGAGGAGAATGTCCTCAGGCAAGTTATCATAGCGTCCGGCACGAGTCGGGTCGCTTGTATCGCTTTTGACGCTAGCCACAAAGGAAGCTATGTAATACTTTGCTTGCTGACGCCGCCAAAAGATTTTTATGTTGGCATTCAATTCCCATGCCTTGCATATGCACCGAGATGCTAGCTCGGTATTATCGAGACCGTCTTCCAGTTGAGCCTGCATAAACAGGGTTGCGGCGTTCTGATAATAGGCACGATCACTACCGTGGACTTCTGGTTGCAGAATGTTAACGGCCTTATTGAACGCATCTCTCGCCCTCGTGAGCCCAGAGTCCGTGCTGTCGATGTAGTAAAATGCGCCAAGTTCGCGAAGGGTGAGGACTTGGGCCATCGCCGCCTCCCTGGCATCTGGTCCGGCCGCTAGCTTGACGGCTAGGTCCCAGTACGTTCTAGCTCGTTCCAGATCCCAGACTTCTGCGAACGACGTGGCAAGGACGCCTGCGTCGAACCAGCTGGGATGAGGTCGCTCATCTGAAGCACGCCAAATATGCCAAAATCGGCGATGCCGGCGCAATTTGCGGCCTTCACCGGGGTCTGGATGCAAGATCTCGTCGGCCCGGAGTGCCATCGTCTGAATTTCGCCCCCGGCTGAGTCGGCCGCACGCGAAGCCTCGGATGCGCTTAGTCGCGAACTTTCCGCATCGCCAAAAGACTTGCCCAATGCCAGCCACAATTGGCGCACGAGATCATCGAATTCCTGCCGAATACTAGTCGCCGCCTGGCGGTGCTGGAGTCGTAGCGAACGGCTACTTACTACAGCCGCCAGCGCAGCGACGACCGCGCTGACCAGTGCAATCCAACTGCTCGTGTCCATCAACTGAACCCCCGAGTCAGGCAGGCCGCCGACGCCAGTCGGCGAGACCACGCAGCCACAGACATCTGGCCCCACCAAGATATTGAGCTCATGTAAGACGGAGTGAGCCTGGCTTCCGGCTGATACATCGCTGCGCCTGACCTCGATTCGCCACGATCCCGACTGTGCACTACGGATTACCTGCGGAGACGCTCGATGTGCCCCGCACCCAAAAGGTGCGGGCTCCAGGGGCGACTTGAGGGTATTTTCGCAGCTCAGCCGCATAGTCAGAGAGCTCTTGACCTTGGTGTGAATAGCCGAGGCTGACAGGGCGCATACCTCTGTAATCGCGACCAGCCCTCATGGGGTGACATGAGTCTTGCCGACCGATCGATGCCGCAGACGTGCTGCCCGCTCATCATGCATGTGAGCGCGTTAACCTACCTCGAACCTTGATGAGACAGGGATGTCCTGGGCATTAATTAGTTCCCGTCGCTGCCTTGACCTGAGTTGGGCCACGATTTTACCCGAGCCGATTCGGTGGGGCGCTGGCCTGCGGTTTCTCC
>JBEKGC010000611.1:0-3396 GCA_050013055.1 Streptosporangiaceae bacterium | reverse complement strand
TTCGCGCTCATCGAGGTGTTCCCCGCCTGGCATAACGCGATCGGGCTGGGCTGGGTGATGGTGTGCTTCGCTGTGATCGCGGTACTGGCCATCGGGTTCGTCTACCGGTGGCTGCCCGAGACTAAGGGGATGTCGGTGGAGGAAGCCGTCAGCGTCTTCGAGCGGCAGGCCGACGCGAAACAGGCGGCGGCCTAGCGATTCCCGTCAGGGCAGATACAGGGACCTCGCGGGTGCCGGAGATCGTGCCAGAGGTCTGGTGCGGCCCGGCAGGAAACCATCCATCCGTCCAACGCCGAAGCGGGTTGCAGCGTCTTAGAGGCATGAACACCATGCGCGCCGGCGCCGCGGGCGCCGCCCTCCTGGCCCTGGCCGCCGCGACGGCCTGTGGTACCTCGAGCCGGCCGGCGCACTCCAGCTCCACGCCGGCCTCGGCTGCGGCATCGGCCGCTGCCTCTCCCTCACCGGCCCCGACGCCCAGCAGCGGCCCGCCGGCTTCGGTCCGCCTCAGCTTCGCGGCCAGCGACGTGAGCTTCGTGTCGGCGCAGCGCGGTTGGGTCCTCGGCTCCGGGCAGCTGCTCACGACCGACGACGGGGCGCTGAGCTGGACAGCGCTCCCAGCTCCCCCGGCCGGGGTGACCCACCTGCGCTTCGCCGCCTCCTCGGACGGCTACGCGTGGAGCACCGACGGCGCGTTGTGGCTCACCACGGACGCCGCGGCGAGCTGGCAGCCCGGCCAGCTCGGCCAGGTGCTCTCGCTGGAGACCGCGTCCGGCTGGGTCTGGGCCATCGCCGGCCCGCAGCCCTACCCGGTCGTCTGGCGCGCCCCGGTCGGCAGCACCGTCTGGACGAACCTCGGCTTCACCCCGGACCGCAGCGCCACCCTGCTCGTACACGGGCCGACCGCCTACGTGGCCGGCCAGGAGGGCGCCGGGCCCATTCCGCCCTCGGTCGAGGTGTACACCGGGACCCAGGCCGGCCGGCACCTGGCCGTGCCGTGTCCCGCCTCGCTGCCGGTGCCGTCCGCCGAGCTGGGTGCCTCCACCGACGGCAGCCTTGTGCTCATCTGCGACGTCCAGGGCCAGCCGGCCGAGTACGACCTGGCGTACGTCTCCACTGACGCGGGGTCGGGCTGGACGGCCATCACGGCACCGCCGGCCTGGTCGAACGGCGTGACGACGGTCAGCGGCAAGCGCTTCTCGTGGAACGGCGACGTCCTGGTCTCCTCCGGGGGAGCCTGGACGGTCGCCCTGGCGGGGCCGCCGGGCGGGTTCTCGCTCGTCGGGTTCGAAACCGACCAGCAGGGCGTAGCGCTATCAACCGGCGGCGCCCTGTGGATCACCAGGGACGGGGGGTCCGCATGGAACCGGGTGTCGTTCGCCGGGTAACGCCCCTCCCCGCTCTGCACCGGACCTGCCACCGGGCGGCCGTGATGCCCATCGCGTGAACCACCTGCTCGCCGTGAGGCGACTGACCCGGCAGCGGTCGTACCGGGTGCGGCGGCGGCGCACCGTGCCAGTCACTTCCGGATGCGTGACGCGGCGTCTCGGTGGTACCGCACGGCAATCCCCCGCGCTGAGCAGTTTTACGATGACTATCTCGCCGAGCTCGACGAAGTCGTCCCCAGGCTGGAGTGAATCGACATCCTTGAACACCTGGGTGCGGCCGAAGTGCTCGACAAGCCGGTCGAACAGCCACCCGGCAGGATAGGCGGTGTCAGTCCGCCGGTAGCTGATGAATATCCCGGAACTAGCCGGCACCGACGCGCTCATGACTCACCTGGCCGTTGCTAGTGCAGGTACTGGCGCAGGCTCACACGGCGGCTACCTGCCACCCGGAGCGTACGCACAGCATCCCATCATACCGAACGCGATTACGTTGGATTAGTATAGCTGGCTGACGGGCTGAAACGGGTCGCTCGTCACCTCAGCTCTGCAAGACCATAAGCGAACCACTTAGCGCGAGTTGTAATTTGGGCTACCCCACGTTACGCATCGCCAATAAGCCTTGATCCATGCGGCCAAGAGCAGGGCATCAAATCGACTGCAGCCTTTGTGCTCGCGTCCTCATTTGCCGCTGTGGGAGCGTTGGAGTCAGAGCCCGAGGACTCGGCGCAGCCCTCGGGCGACGTCATCCATGACGGAGGCCGGAAGCTGGCCGGCGGCGGGTGTCTCCAGGTCGGTCTTGTCGAGGGTAACCAGGGCAGTGACGTTGACGACTGAGTCTTTGGGCAGACCAGAAATGGCGGCCGGAAGAAATACGTTGCCGGGCATAGCGGCCAGGGCGGTGTTGGAGGTGATGACTGCTGCGATGGTGGTATTCAGCCGGCTGGCGTTGAAGGGGTCGGACTGGACAACCAGGACGGGGCGGCGCTTAGCGGGTTTGCTGCCGCGAGCCTCGCCGAGATCAGCCCAGCAGATGCTGCCGCGGTCGGTCACCAGTCGTCCTGCTCTGCCAGGTAGTTGCGGCCCGCCGTAGCAGCGGCGGCGCCAGAATCGTCGACGGCGGTGTGCAGCGCCTCGTTGATCTGCTCGGTGATCGAATGCGAGGCGAGTGCGTCCAGGTAGCTTCGGGCCGCCCGGGCGAAGAACTCTGATCGGCTGATACCGAGCTCCGCCGCCTGCCTGGTGGCTTGCTCGTAGGTTTCGTCCGGGAGCGAGATCGCGGTCTTCATGCTCCCAGTATAACCGGGTATTACCGTAGCCGCCACACCCGCGAGGACGGCTTGCGTGTCGCACTCATCTGCCGCCAACCGGGCGAGCCGCCAAACAGAGCTGCTTTTTGCCATGCTGCAGGTGTCAGCAGCGGATCCCGACGTGTCTGCGAAAAGGCCTGGTCATACAGCCGGCCGACGATGCCGTCACTCCGAGCTTCCCGGTAGCTGTGCGCCGGGTGATCGTATAGTGGCTGCTATGTCGGGGGCCTGCCAGTGACGGACGCGCCGGTGACCTCCGTTGCCGGTGCGATCACCCGCATGGAGGCGATTGCGACGGCGCTTCCCGCCGCCGATGGGCTGGCGTGTTTCAACCGTATGTACCTGGATGTGACCAGGCAGGTCAACAGCCAGCTCGGCCAGGGCTTTTTCGCCGATCCGGCGTTCATGGCCTACTTGGACGTGGCCTTCGCCAACCTGTACTTCGCGGCGGCCGACACCGCAGGTGACCCGGCGGCGGTGCCGCTAGCCTGGCGACCGCTCGTTCAGCAGCGCGCCGCGGCGAGGATCGAACCGGTCCAGTTCGCGCTGGCGGGCATGAATGCCCACATCAACCACGATCTTCCGGTGGCTGTGGTCAGCACCTGCGCAGCTCTGGACACCACACCGGAAGCCGGCGCGCATCTCGCGGATTACCAGAAGGTGGACGAGCTGCTTGACGCAGCTGAGCAGTCCATCCGGCAGTC
>JBEKGC010000610.1:0-3777 GCA_050013055.1 Streptosporangiaceae bacterium | reverse complement strand
ATCGAGGCGAAGACTCCGGATGACTTCGTGCTCGACCAGATCGGTCTTGATGAGGGCAGGATTCGTGATTGCGTGCACCAGATCGCTCGCGGCCGGACGCGGCCACCGAAGACTTACGAGGCGATCCTCGATGCTCTCGAACGGGCCGGCCTGGTCGGTTCGGCGGCGGCATTGCGGGACTGATCCGACCGGCGGTCCAGGTTCTGGCCAGCTGGGATAGGGCACCGCGTAAGTCCATGCTTCGGACCGGACAGGCCGGCCCTCAGGAAGCGGCAGGTCGCCGGAGCTTCGCCGGCGAGGAATGCCAGCCGGGCGGCTCGCGTTGACGCACTGGTGAAGAAGATTGGCTTCCTGTCGTTCGGCTGGTGAAGAAGATTGGCTTCCTGTCGTTCGGGCACTGGTCGTCGTCGCCTGGCTCGCAGACGCGGTCGGCATCGGATGCGTTGCTGCAGTCGATTGACCTGGCCGTCGCCGCCGAAGAGCTGGGCGCGGACGGCGCGTACTTCCGCGTGCACCATTTCGCCAGGCAGCTGGGATCTCCGTTCCCGCTGCTGGCGGCGGTTGGTGCGCGCACCAGCCGGATCGAGATCGGCACGGCGGTCATCGACATGCGCTACGAGAACCCGCTGTACATGGCAGAGGACGCCGGCGCGGCCGACCTCATATCCGGCGGCCGCCTCCAGCTGGGGATCAGCCGCGGCTCGCCGGAGCAGGTGATCGAGGGCTGGCGATACTTCGGCTACCGGCCGCAAGAGGGCCAGACGGACGCCGACATGGCCCGCGGGCACGCCCAGGCGCTGCTCGAGGTGCTGGGCGGCGAGGGCTTCGCGCAGCCCAATCCCCGCCCGATGTTTCCGAACCCGCCCGGCCTGCTGCGCGTCGAGCCGCACTCGCAAGGACTGCGGGACCGCATCTGGTGGGGTGCCGCGTCACGGCGGACGGCCACGTGGGCGGCCGAGCTTGGCATGAACCTGCAGAGTTCGACGCTGATCAATAACGAGTCGGACAAGCCCTTTCACCTGCAGCAGGCCGAGCAGATCCAGGCATTCCGTGACGCATGGCAGAAGGCCGGCCACGAGCGGGAGCCGCGGGTATCGGTCAGCCGGAGTATCTTCGCCCTCGTCGACGACCGGGACCGGGCGTACTTCGGCCGGAACCAGGGCACCGACGAGATCGGGTTCATCGACGCGGAGACCCAGGCGATCTTCGGCCGCACCTACGCGGCCGAGCCGGATGTGCTGATCCAGCAGCTCAAGGAGGACGAGGCGATCGCAGCCGCCGACACGCTGCTGCTCACCGTGCCCAACCAGCTCGGCGTTGACTACAACGCCCACGTCATCGACGCCATCCTCACCCACGTAGCACCAGCGCTCGGCTGGCGATAAGCCAGTTGGCGATCAGCACGATCAGCCCCGGGCCGCGGCGAGGTCTCGCGCCGTGCGCGTGAACCGGCCCTGGCTGCGGCATGACAGGACGTTCCCGCGCGGCCCGCGGCGGATGCGTTTCCGCGGAAGCGTGCGTTCCTTCGCCGGCCTGATGGCCTCTAGGAAATCGGCTCCCGCTGCCGGTATGCCGCCCGGATCATAGCCATGGCCGCCGCCGGATGCTGCAACGGATCGTTTGGATTCTCCAGCGAAACGAACCGGCCAATCACCCACGAGAGTGACGTCGACACAACCCCCTTCGCGTGCGGGTGGCCTGCGGCGACTGTTGCCCAGCCAGCAGCCTTGGGAAGAAATGTGGCTATCCGCCGACGCCGGGTCTGCCGACAAGCCGCCCGCACCACGTCTCGGTATTCCTCCTCCAAGCCTGCGAGTTTCTCCTCCACTTCAGCAGGTTCCCACTCGTCGAGGTACAGGTCGTCCTCCAGGTCGAACAGGCGCCGCCTGGCATGTTGGAACACTGGACTTGTTGCGAGGCTGATTGCCGTAAGAAAGGCTTCCTCAGGGTCCTTCACGGCTGGCTCTTCAACAATGCGCCTCACCTGCACCGCCACTGCGTGATCTACAGGCCGATCACCCTGTACAGCGAGCTTGGGCGAGGAGATGGCACCATCAGCCGGAAGGATGCCAAGCTCGGCCTTCGCCTCGTCCTCCGACTGGTATCCCGCCAGGATGAAAGGCTTGCGCTCTGGCAGCTCATCAGGCTGCAAGCCAGCAGCAATCTCATTCCATGCGGCCGGAGACGCAGCGTAGATCTTCCCTGTGAGCCCGAAAGCAACCTCCTGTCCAAGTTGCTGGAGCCGGTCCCACGAGCTTTGCCACTCCGCTCGTAGTTGCGCCGTCCACGGAACGGGGATGATGACGCCTGCGGCTTGCACCGTTCGCAGTGCAATCGCATCCGGATTCCAGCCGCTATGAACCCACCGCTCGTGTTCCGGATCGTCCTCCGGCACGGGCAAGATGATCCGGTCATAGAGCAGGACATCCGATGCCAATGACCCGATGTCCCGATGTGCCCGGACCGAGAACGCAGCCCAGCGCTGCCTCCGATCCACCGTCATGCCCGCCATGTAGCCCTCCGCCGCCAATCTAGGACGTTGGCGAGCTTAGACGCAATAGATGCATCCGCGCAATGATTGAAAGACTTGGCATCAGAAGCGGCAAAGCTCTCCGTGAGCTTGAGCAAGCCACCAGCAGTGTCGAGGGTGTTAGCGCAACCATGCAGTCACTTCTCCGGTTGTTGGCTAGATCGCGCAAAGTCGAGCTGGATGTCTTTATAACACAGTTCGGTCCCATCATAAGATCTGAACAACTCCAGAAAATCAAGCGAGACCTTGCTGATCTAATAGAGATACTCGGCGAAGAGGGCGAATAATAAGCGCGTCAAGGTCGATCGAAACTGTCCTTGCCGAGCATCCGCAGTGCCTGCTTCATGGCGTCGTAGTGCGCGGCCCCGATCTCCTTGCGCCATGCTCGCTCGACGTCTTCAAGCGCCCGCTGCGCGGCGGCTGCCGCCTGGTCACCCTGCGCGGTCCGGGTCACCAGCTTGACGCGGCCATCGGCCGGATCTCGCCGGCTCGAAACGAACCCGGACCCCTCGAGCCCGTCCACGAACTCGCCAAGCGCCTGTTTCGTCATGCCCGCCAGCAGCGCCAGGTCGGTGATCCTGATTCCCTGCGGCGGGATCATCTGCAGGACGCGCCGGTGACTGCCGCGCAGGCCGGGAAAGTCACGCGTGCCACGTGCGCCCAGCTCGGCGTGCAGCCGCTTGCTGACAGCCTCTAGCCAGCGTGCGAGATGGTCGGGCAGACCGTCATCGCGCGGCTTGCGCTCGGTCATAAGGTTACCTTACTATGATCAGACTAGACAGGTTACCTTACCAGTTCCCCGGAGGGTTCCATGACACACGCGAGCGCCCAGCCGCGGGACCTGTTCCAGCTCGCCGAGGTCACGCCCGCCGAGCTTGCCGCGATCGCGGCCGCAGCCGCGGGATCGCCGGTCGCGCGGCCCGTCGCCCGCCCGGCGCCGATCGCCCACGACCCGGGCTCGCCAGTGACGGCTGGACTGTGGCGGGTCGAAGTCACCAGCGACGGAGAGCCTGCCTGCGCGCTGTTCGTGAAGCTGGTCCGGCACACGCGGCTGTGGCCGATGCTGAGCCACCTGCCCGACGAGGCGAGCCGGGCTGAGTTTGTCAGCTACTACCCCTGGCACTATGAGCTGGACATTCATCAGGCTGGCATCGAGTCCGTGCTGCCCGACGGGATGCGCATGCCGGTCCTGCATCACGTGACCAGGCCCGACGACGACCACATGGGCCTGTGGTGGGAGTTCATCC
>JBEKGC010000609.1:0-4367 GCA_050013055.1 Streptosporangiaceae bacterium | reverse complement strand
TGTACGCGGGCTCGCTGTCCACCACCGCGATCGTCAACGCCCAGCAGCACGAGTGGTACGCGTGGCTGCTGCCGGTCTCGTTCGTGATCTACCTGTTCACCATGGTCGGTGAGACCAACCGGATCCCGTTCGACCTGCCCGAGGGCGAGGGCGAGCTCGTCAACGGTTACCACACCGAGTACTCCTCGATGAAGTTCGCGATGTTCTACCTGGCCGAGTACATCAACATGACGACGGTCTCCGGGCTCGCGACCACCCTGTTCCTCGGCGGCTGGCGGGCCCCGTGGCCGCTGTCGCTGTGGTCAGGCGCGAACGCCGGCTGGTGGCCGGTGCTGTGGTTCGTGGCCAAGGTCTTCATCTTGCTGTTCTGCTACATCTGGCTGCGCGGCAGCTTGCCGCGGGTCAGGTACGACCAGCTGATGGCGATCGGCTGGAAGATCCTCATCCCGGTGTCCATCGTGTGGATCTTGCTGATCGCCTCGGTGCGCGCGTGGCGGCTCGACACCAGCAGCAAGGCCCCGTACTTCGTCTTCGGCTTCGTCATCGTGCTCATCATGGCGCTGGCCTTCACCTGGGACAGCTCCGCGCAGAAGCGCGCGATGCGGTACGCGGAGCCGCCCGCGGGCGCGGACCCGTCGGACCCGGCCAGCGTCGGCGAGGCCGGGAGCACCGTGCGGGCGTACCCGGTGCCGCCGCTCGACCTGCCGCACTACCACGGCGTCGGCCTCGAGGCCGGGGTCGGCATCAAGGTAGGCGCCAGCCCTTCGGACACCTCCCCTAAGGAGGTCACAGATGCTTGATTTCCTCAACCCGATCAAGGGGTTCGGGGTCACCTTCCACGAGATGTTTCGCAAGGTCGAGACCGTCTCCTACCCGGAGGACAAACGGCCGACCGCGCCGCGATACCACGGTCACCACCAGCTGAACCGGTGGCCGGGTTCTCCCCCGGCGAGCGGTACGGGGCCGTCTACCAGATCAACTACCTGCGCTGCATCTTGTGCGGCATGTGCATCGAGGCCTGCCCGACCCGCGCGCTGACCATGACCAACGAGTACGAGTTCGCCGACGACAGCCGGGAAAAGCTGATCTGGACCAAGGAGCAGCTGCTCGTGCCGCTGGCCGACGGGATGGAGGCACCGCCCCATCCGATGCGGCTCGGCGAGGACGAGAAGGACTACTACCGGCTCGGCGCGGCCGGCGTGATGCCGTTCCCGGGCCAGGCGCCCGTCGGCGAGGTGCCCCCGAGGGAGGCCGGCAACTGATGAGACACGTCCTCGCGGCCGGCACCAACACCGATGTGATCGCCAGGGAAACCATCTTCTGGATCCTGGCCATCGCCTCGGTCGGCGCGGCGCTGGCCATGATCTTGGTCCGGCAGGCGGTGCACTGCGCCATGATGCTCGCCGTCGTGATGCTCTGCCTGGCCACCATGTACGCCATGCAGGGCGCCCCGTTCCTCGCGTTCGTGCAGATCATCGTCTACACCGGCGCGGTCCTGATGTTGTTCCTCTTCGTCATCATGCTGATCGGGATCAGCGCGGCCGACTCGCTCAAGGAGACCATCAAGGGCCAGCGGATGGCGGCCGGCCTGGCCGCCATCGGCTTTTTCGTGATCGTGATCCTCGGCATCGGGCACGCCGCGCTCGGCCCGGCCGCCCCCAACAGCGCCTCGTTCGGGACGGACAACCTGACCGGGCTGGCCACCTTGATCTTCACCACCTACGTGTTCCCGTTCGAGGTCACCGGCGCGCTGCTGATCACCGCGGCGCTCGGCGCGATGGTGCTGGCGCACCGGGAGCGCACCGTCCCCCGGCCCTCGCAGCGGGTCCTCGCCGCCCGGAGGCTGGCCAGCGGCCACATGGCGCCGGACCCGTCGCCAGGGGTGTACGCGCTGCACGACGCCGCCGACCGGCCGGCCCTGCTGCCCGACGGCAGGACGTCGGAGTCGTCGGTCAGCCCGGTGCTCGCCCCGCGTATCGTGGCGGACGCAGCCCAGGCCGTTCGGCCGCAAAAAGAGCCGGAAGCCATCACGGCGGACAGCGGCGAGCGGGAGCCCGAGTCAGCCTCCTCGACGGGCAGGGCCGACTCGTGAGCCCGATCCACTACGTGTCGCTGTCCGTCATCTTGTTCGTGATCGGCGCGGTCGGCGTGCTGGTGCGGCGCAACGCCATCGTCGTATTCATGTGCGTGGAGCTGATGCTGAACGCGTGCAACCTGGCGTTCGTCGCGTTTGCCCGGATGCGCGGCAACCTGGACGGGCAGGTCATCGCGTTTTTCGTGATGGTGGTGGCCGCCGCCGAGGTCGTCGTCGGCCTCGCGATCCTGATGGCCATCTACCGGGCCCGCCGGTCGGCGTCGGTCGACGACGCCAACTTGCTGAAGTACTGAGGGGATGACGACGTTGACCACCTTTGCGGCCACAGGCGTGCTGCGGGCATCGTGGCTGCTGCTCGCCTTCCCGCTCTTCGGCGCGGCGGTCCTGCTGCTCGGCGGCCGTCGCACCGACCGGTGGGGGCACCTGCTCGGTGTGCTGATGCCGATCGCGTCCTTCGTGTACGCGGTGATCGCCTTCTTCGCCCTGCTCGGCGCCGGCCATCGCAGCCAGGACCAGCACCTGTTCTCGTATCTCCCGGTGGCGGGCCTGCAGGTGAACATGGGCCTGCTGACCGACCAGCTGTCGATCAGCTTCGTGCTGCTGATCACCGGGGTCGGCTCGCTGATCCACATCTACTCGATCGGCTACATGGCGCACGACTCGGACCGGCGCCGGTTCTTCGGCTACCTGAACCTGTTCATCGCCGCGATGCTGCTGCTCGTGCTGTCCGACAACTACCTGGGCCTGTACGTCGGCTGGGAAGGCGTCGGCCTGGCGTCTTACCTGCTCATCGGGTTCTGGCAGTTCAAGCCGTCGGCGGCGGTGGCGGCGAAGAAGGCGTTCATCGTCAACCGGATCGGCGACGCCGGCGTGGCCCTGGCCATGTTCCTGATGTTCAGCGAGTTCGGCACCGTGCAGTTCACCGGGGTCTTCGGCTCGGTGCGGAGCGGCGGCAGCGGCGTGGCCACCGCGCTCGGGCTGCTGCTGCTGCTCGGCGCGTGCGGCAAGTCCGCGCAGGTGCCGCTGCAGTCCTGGCTGCTCGACGCGATGGAGGGCCCGACCCCGGTGTCGGCGCTGATCCACGCGGCCACCATGGTCACCGCGGGTGTCTACCTGCTGGTGCGGTCCAACCCGATCCTGGCCCTGTCGCCGACCGCCCGGCTGGGGATCACCGTGGTGGGCGCGGTCACGCTGCTGTGGGGCGCGATCATCGGCTGCGCCAAGGACGACATCAAGAAGGCACTGGCCGGGTCGACGATGAGCCAGATCGGCTACATGACGCTCGGCGCCGGGCTCGGGCCGGCCGGGTACGTGTTCGCCATCGCGCACCTGCTCGCGCACGGGTTCTTCAAGGCCGGGCTGTTCCTCGGGGCCGGGTCGGTCATGCACGGCATGAACGACGAGACCGACATGCGCAAGTACGGCGCGCTGTGGCGGGTCATGCCGATCACCTACGGCACGTTCCTCCTCGGCTACCTGGCCATCATCGGCATCCCGCCGTTCTCCGGGTTCTTCACCAAGGACGGCATCATCGAGGCCGCCTGGGACAAGGGCGGCACGTCCGGGGCCATCCTGGCCACCTGCGCGCTCCTCGGCGCCGGCATCACCGCGTTCTACATGTCCCGGGTGATGCTGATGACCTGGTTCGGCAAGCGGCGCTGGGCCCAAGAGGCCGCGGAGCCGCACGGTGCCGGGGCCGGGACGGCCACCCACGCCTCTGAGCCGCATCCGCACGAGTCGCCGGGCACGATGACCATTCCGATGATCCTGCTCGCGGTGGGCTCGGTCGGCGCGGGCGCGTTCCTGATCATAGGGCGGCGGTTCGAGAACTTCCTCGGCCCGGTCACCGGGCTGCCGCCGACCGCGCACGGCCTGTTCACCGTCCCTGGCATCGTGGCCCTGGTGCTCGTGCTGGCGGGCGTGGGCCTGGCCTGGCTGATGTACGGCCGGGTACCTGTCCCCGCGACCGCGCCGAAGGGACGATTTCCCGTCGTCGCCGCCAGAAAAGATCTCTACGGGGACGCGATCAACGAATCGATCCTGATGCGGCCCGGCCAGTGGCTGACCAGGCTGTCGGTGTACTTCGACAACCGCGGCATCGACGGCCTGGTCAATACGCTGGCCGCGGCGGTGGGCGGAACCTCGGGCCGGGTCCGTAAGACGGAGAACGGCTTCGTCCGCTCCTACGCGCTTTCCATGTTCTTCGGCGCCGCCGCGCTGGTGACCTTGCTCCTGGTGGTGAGGCTCTGATGAACGGATTTCCCTGGCTGAC
>JBEKGC010000608.1:0-6471 GCA_050013055.1 Streptosporangiaceae bacterium | reverse complement strand
TGCGTGCTGCGGCTGCGCGCCACCTACGGCACCCCGGGCGGCGCCACCGTCGCCGGGCTGGGCCTGACCCTGGCGGGCGCCGTCGCGACCCGCACCGCACTCACCGCGACTAGGTATCTCCGCGTCACCAGGCGGCAGGCCCTGCAGCACGCGCAGACCGCGCGGCTGGTCGGCCATCCCGCCCCGGCCCTGGGAGCCGTGCTGGTGGAGCATGACCAGCCGGCCGCTTACTGCGTCGCTGGCCCGCAGCCCATGGTGATCCTGACCACCGGCGCGGTGCAGGCGTTGGATCCCGGCCAGCTGGATGCGGTCCTGGCGCACGAGCGAGCTCACCTGGCCGGCCGTCACCACCGGCTGCTGGCCATGGCGCGGATCGGCCGTCAGGTGCTCCCGTTCTTGCCGCTGATGCGGGACGCGGAACAGCAGGTAGCCCGGCTGGTGGAGCTGCACGCCGACGATGCGGCCACCCGAGCTCATGATCCGCGGTTGCTCGCCACCGCCCTGGTCCTGCTCGCCACGGCCGGAAGTCCCGCGCCGGCCCTGGCCGCCGGTGCCACCGACTCGGTGCAGCGGATACACCGGCTGCTTGGCCCCGCCGAGCCGCTGGGCCGCGCCCGCCGGCAGCTGCTCCGCGCCACCGCCGCGGCGCTCGCCCTGACCCCAGTCCTGCTCGCCCTGACCCCGGCACTGGTGGCGCTCGCCTTGGGAAAGCTTCCGGCCGCCTAGCAGACCCGGCGCGACCGGGCAGCTCGCCATATCGGCCAGCGGCGCATGGCTGCCCGGTCGCACCCCGCGGTACAGCCGGTCCGGTTCCGCCGCGGGACGCCGTCGGCAGCGCCAGCCCGGCAGTCGGCGATGAACAACCTTCCGGCCAGCCCCGTGTCGCCTGATACGAGCACCATCTTGCCAAGGCTGGCGATCCGGGCGGAGCACCGGCGGGAGACGTGAACAATCGTTATCTCCTATCCGTGTTAGTAGATGAGCCGTCTTAGGGCTGTCGATCAGACCTGGCCAGGCTCGACCGGACGATGACGACGATGACCGAGCCGGGCGCTACGGCGCCTGCGAAGGAGCTGCGGTCCGCGGATCCGTCCGCACGCGGCGGATCGCCGGAGCGAGCCGTGGCCGCCGCGGCTACGGGACGCGCGCCCTGCTGCTGATCGCCGTAGCCGCACAGGCCAGACGACGAGTCCACGCCGGCCGCGGTCTTTCGCGGCGGTGCCATGCAATGGATCCCGTGGCCGGTGAATAGCGCGATGAACTGCGCGGTCAGACCGGACTCACGGCATGATCCCGGTGCCGCGGGATGCCGGCCGCCGCGGGGCACGTGTGATGCACGTCGCATCCCGCTGGCCCAGTCTAGCTGAACCGACTAAGTCTCCTATGCGTGTTAGTAGTTGAAACCGAAACTACTGCCGCCCCATTGAGGCACCAGGTCCACGGGACGGCCGACAACAGGAGGAAACCAATGTTTGATCGTATTGCCCAGTGGCAGCCGGATCAGGGCGCGGCCGCGGCCGCGCGGGCGGTAGCCGCGCTGGCGCTGGCCGCGCTGGCGGTGATCCACGTCGTCGACCTGCCGGGCACGCTCGGCCCGACCCCGCTGGTCGGCATCGGGTATCTCGGGATCATCGCCGGGGCGGTCCTGGTGGGCGGGGTGCTGATCGCCCGGCCGCACTGGCTGGCCTGGGCGGCCGCCGCCGCCGTGGCCGTCTCGGCGATGGGCGGGTACATCCTGACCCGCGCCCTGCCGGGGGGTTTCCTGGGCGATCACGGCGATGTCGGGAACTGGCACTGCCCGCTGGGCATCGCCGCCCTCAGCGTGGAATCGGTGATCATCCTGCTCGTCCTGCTCGCCGCGGCCGGCGCGTGGCAGGCGCGGATCCACGCCGCGAGCGCGGCGGCCCGGCGCCGGCCTGCCGTACGGCGCGTGCCCGAATACAGCCAGCCCCGGTGATCACCGGCAGCCTCACAACCGGGCAGCCGTTCACCACCACCATCCCGGTCGCGCTCGGCGGCAACGGCCTAGCCGGTGACCTGGCGGCCCACCACGTCCAGGTCACCGCCACCTGGCCGGGTACACCGCGGTGAAGACGGAGATCAGCGAGGTCGTCGACTATCTGCGTGATCCCGGCCGCTGGCACCGGGCCGGAGCGCGCGGCCCGCGCGGCGTGCTGATGGCCGGGCCGCCGAACGCCTGATCTGCGGCGAGGCCTCCACTGGCGCCGCCGACGACCTGGCCTCCGCGACCGCCCTGGCGACCCAGATGGTCCGCGAGTTCGGCCTCAGCGAGGCGATCGGCCCGGTCAGCTACAGCGGGCCGCCAGCCGGCTATCCCGCGCTGGCCGCCGCACGCGGTTACTCCGAGTACACCCAATGGCTGGTCGACCAGGAAGTCGCCGCCCTGCTGACCAGGGCGGAAACCCGAGCCCGGGACCTGCTCACCAGCCACCGGGAGGTCCTCGCCCGGCTCACCGCCGCCCTGCTGGAGCAGGAAACCGTCACCGGCGACCAGGTCCGGGCCATCGCCCAGGCAGAAATGATCACGGTCAGCGAACCGCCTTCTTCTACTAAACATATTAGTAGATAGTGCATCATCAAGACCTCAAGGAGCTAAGACCATGCGACACCCAAGAATCATCATCGCCAGCATCAGCCTGGCCGCAGCGGCCGCCATCGGCGGCGGCGTCACGGCCGCCGCGGCGACCAGCTCGCATGCCGGCAGCCGGCCCGCTGTCAGCCAGCCCGCCGCGGCGCCCGTGCGCACCGTGCAGGCAACTGTCGCAGGCAAGACCGAGACCATCCTGGTCAACGGTCAGGGCCTGCCGCTGTACTACTACCTGAACGACACGGCGGCGAATTCGGTCGTCACCGGCGGGCTGGCGGCGCTGTGGCCGCCGCTGACCTCCGCGTCACCCGCCGTCACCGGGCTGGCCGGCCAGCTCGCCGCGGTCACGGACGTCCACGGCAACCAGGTCGCCTACAACGGGCACCTGCTGTACACCTTCGCTGACGATCACGTCGGCCAGGTGACCGGCCAGGGAGTGCAGGGCTTCTTCGTGGCCACCCCCGGCCTCACCCCGATCACCGGGTCCCAGACGGCCGGGTCCTCGACGGCCAGGTCCTCGACAGCCGGGTCCCAGACGGCCGGGTCCTCGACGGCCAGGTCCTCGACAGCCGGGTCCTCGACAGCCGGGTCCTCGACAACGGCGGGCACGGCCCCGGCCGGGGCTCCGGACCTGCAGCAGCCAAGGACAGGCAGACATGACAATCAGCAGATTCGCATCAGCCGACACGCGCCGGATCTGACGGAACGGCCGATATGTCTACGATTTCGGGTGCTACCACGCCCGAGAGCGTAGACATATCGGAAACAGCGGTCCGGGACCGGGAACACGGAACCGTCATCAGGGGACGGAACGCCACAAACCGAGCCGTCACCGGCGTGGCGAGTTCCCGGGCCGCGACACGCTGCGTACGCAGGTTAATTCGGAATGCTCACAGATCGCCATCGTAACGGCCGAACGACGCAGGCGCCACCGCGATGCCGCCCTCCATGGCCGGGGCATGGCTGGTGATCGCGCGAACCCCGCCCGCGCGGTCGGTGGCCAGCACGGTGGTCTCCGGGTAGCACGCCGCGGGGGCGTAGATGGCGTGCCCGAGCAGTCGGGCGGCCAGGTCCGCTGCGTCGCCCGGGCCGAGTTCGCGCCAGCCCTCCGGAAGCAGGTCGGTGCGCCCGTCGAGCAGCGCCGACAGGGGCGCCCCGTCCAGCCAGCGGGTGATGAGCACCCGGGGGGTCGCGGCGTAGACGGCCGGGACCGTGACGCTGGTCCGGCCCGGTGGTTCGTGCGCCCCTGCGGCGCGGGCCGCGGCGATTTCCTTCGGCAGGTGGTGCGTGAACGCGGTTGCGACTTCGGCCTGGACCCGCTCCTCACGCACGTAATCCAGCTCCTCGACGATGCGCCCGGCGAGCTCGTCCGCCAGCCCGGGACACGTTCAGCCTGGTGGGCCGGGCCGCCACCCGGGCCAGCAGCCTGGCCTGGCGAAGGTCTGAGCGCAGCGCCTGGGTGTTCAGAGGTCCCCTCCTACGGCAGGTGGTCCGTGCCGCCCGCTCAACAACATGCGGCTCGTGTCCTCTGATGCCGGCTCGCACGTACACAGCGCGGCGAGCGCAAGCAGAGGAGAATCCGTGAAAATACGACGAGCACTAATGGCCGTTGCAGGCGGCGCCGCCGCGGCGCTGATAGCCGCATCGCCCGCGCTGGCCGCGGGAACGTGGCAGGTCGACAGCAGCCCCAACCCGGCCGGAAGCACCTTTTCCCAGTTGAATGCCACCTTCGCCGCCTCCCATACCCAGGCCTGGGCGGTCGGCCAGACCCGCGTAGCGGCCAGCGGCGACGGCTTCGAAACGTTGATCGAGGAGTGGAACGGCTCGACCTGGAGCGTGGTTCCTGGCGCGCCGGCCAGCGCCTCCGCATCCTCGCTCAACGGTGTCTCGGGGACGGGCCCCAGCGACATCTGGGCGGTAGGCCAGAACGCGAGCACCAGTTTCATCGAGCACTGGAACGGCCAGTCCTGGAGCCAGGTCGCCTCCCCGGCCAGCGAGCCGCCGGATGGCCAGCTGAACGCGGTCAGTGCCGACAGCCCGACCGACGCCTGGGCGGGCGGCTCGGCCATGAATGTCAACAATTCGGGGGTCACGCCGCTGATCGAGCACTGGAACGGCACGCAATGGAGTGTTTCCCCCGGCGCGATCAACACTGGCGGCCGGATTCTCTCCATCGCCGCGATCTCCCCGGCCGACGTCTGGGCCCTGGCCGCGGTAGGCAAGGGGAACCCCGCCGTCATCGAGCACTGGAACGGCAGCACCTGGAGCACCGTCTCGCTGCCGGTCAGCGGGACCCTGCACGGCCTCAGCGCGGTGTCGGCCAATGACGTGTGGGCGGTCGGCAACGGCGGGCTCATCCTGAACTGGAACGGCACCCAGTGGAACCAGGTCGCCAACCCCGGCGGCCAGGGCGCGAGCCTGGCCGCCGTGTCCGCGCTCAGCGCCAGCGACGCCTGGGCCATCAACCTAACCGGCTCGGTGACCGAGCAGTGGAACGGTACCCAGTGGACGGCCGTGCCCCCGGCAAGCGCGCTGCCTGCCGACTTCAGGACCGCCGGCGGTTTCATCTGGAGCGGCGGCAGCCTGTCCGGCCTGACCGGCGGCCCGCTGTTCGCCGTCGGCAACACCGACAACCAGACCACGATCCTGCAGCAGCCCCAGCCGTAACCCGCGCCGTCAGCTCCGGCCGACCGGCCGGGGCTGACGGCTCCCTGGCTCAGCGATCGCAACGCCCTCTCAGCCGTGCCGAGCACGACAGGCCAGGCCAGGCCAAGATCATCGCGCCCCCGGACGTGCTTACCCTGTCGTGTGCCATCCGGCCGCGGCCGGCATCAGGCCTCGGCCAGCTTCTTGATCTGCTCAAGGGTGGCGGTGATGTTGCGCTCGAACTCGCGCATCCGCACGAACACGATCGTCTGTTCCTTGTCCGGCATCTGGTCGATCGCCAGCGACAAGCCGGACCGGGCCGGCCCCATCTGCATCCATTCGGACAGCTCGGTTCCGCCGTCCTTCGGCTCCAGCCGGAACCGCCAGAGCGCAGCCGGGTTAGCGGGATCCTCCACCGCCCACCCGAACACCCGCTCCGGCTCGAACTCGACGACCTGCGAGCTGGTCGCCCACTCACCCATCGCCTCGTGCTTGCTGCGGCCGATGAACCTGGCGCCAAGCGCCGCCCCGCTTGCCCCGTCGAGCCATTCCGCCGACTGCAGCTCCGAGCTCATGCCCGGCATCAGCTCCACGTCGGACACGAGCCGCCAGACACGGGCAGGCGAGGCGTCGATCCAGATCCGCGCCTCCACCGTGGGTTTGTCCGCGTAGCGCGCGCCCGTCCACTCCATAGTCGGCTGGCCTCCTTGTCGTCCCGGGTTTGCACCAGAGTTTCTTAACTAGACTGACCCTGTCAAGGCCTATGAGGTGGTCGAGAACCGGCGCTGGATGTCAGGCCGTGACTTGAGGCGCTCCGGGTATCCCGGTCCCATCCGCGTTGACGTGTCCTCGGCCTGCATCGGCTCGCCGCAGCTGGCGCACACGACTTCGGCGTGGGTGTCGTGGCCGCACGGCTGATGATGGAACAGGACGGGTGGCCCTTCTGCTTCAGCCAGCCACCGGTCACCCCAGCGGGACATCACCGCGAGCACGCCGAAGAAGTCCTTGCCCTTTTCGGTCAGGAGGTAGTCGTAGCGCATGGGTTCGCGCTGGTAGAGCTGCTTTTCCAGCAGTCCCTCGCCGACCAGCCGGCACAGCCGGTCATTGAGCGTGTTGCGGGCGATGCCCAGCTCACGCTGGAACTCGTCGAACCTGCGGATGCCATAGAAGGCCTCGCGCAACACCAGTGGCGTCCACCAGTCGCCCAGCAGGTCTAT
>JBEKGC010000607.1:0-4414 GCA_050013055.1 Streptosporangiaceae bacterium | reverse complement strand
CGGGAGGTGAATATCTGGCGGTCGGTCATAGTCGCTATCTCCCTCCCGCAGCTGACCCGAACTGCACCATTATCGTTACCTCCCGTCCCAGGCAGCCCACTGGGCTGCGGGTACGGACGATGAGCACGTCCGGGCCACGCCATCCTCCGACCACCTGGGTGGCTTACCTGGCCGGTGGAAGGCTCTCCCTTTTCCCCCTCCAGCGTCCCCGCCCGCCTCCCACCCCTGCACCGCCCGCCCCGCCCGCGATTGTGGATCGTTACCGTCGAAATCAGAAGCTAACTATCCCTGGACTGCGGCCCCGGCCGGCCCTGGTCCGGGGGCTTGACAGAGTTAGTTATACATCACATAATAATTACTATGTCTATAACTAATTCGGGTCTTCCTTCTGGGCCGCCGGCCTCGGGCCGTCGAGTGCTCCTGATCGGCGCGTCTCGCGGTCTGGGCCTCGCGCTGGCCCGGGAGTGGGCGCAGGGCGGCCGGCATGTCGTAGCCACCGTGCGCGGCTCGGGCCGGACCCCTCTGGATGAGCTCGCCGGTACCTGCGCTGGGGCCATCGAGATCGAAACCGTGGACGTCACCGAGCCGGCCCAGATCGCGGCGCTGAACGATCGTCTCGCGGACCGGATGTTCGACCTGTTGTTCGTGAACGCCGGCGTGACGAACGAGCCCGAGGGCACGGTGGCGCAGACCTCGACCGGTGAGTTCATCCGGGTCATGGTCACCAACGCGCTCGGCCCGCTGCGTGTTATCGAGGCTCTCCAGGACCGCGTCGAAGCTGCGGGCACGATCGGGGTGATGTCCTCGGGCCAGGGCAGCGTGGCCAACAATGAGCGTGGCGGCCACGAGGTGTACCGCGGCAGCAAGGCCGCGCTCAACACGTTCATGCGCAGCTACGCGGCACGGCACGGCGGCGAGCGCCGGACTCTGGTCCTGATGGCCCCCGGCTGGGTGCGGACCGAACTCGGCGGCCCGGACGCCCGGCTCAGCATCGGCGACAGCATCCCGAACATCGTCAAGACGCTCGACGCCCTCCAGGGCACAGCAGGCCTGCACTATGTCGACTACCTCGGCCGGACGGTAGCGTGGTGAATGCGGCACCGCGGCAAGCCCGGCATACGACGCGGCGGCTCGGGGCGCCGCCGCAGGCGAAGGACGCGGGAGAGGCGACCGGTGGCAGGCTCCTCGAGACGACCAGCCGATCCCGTCCAGCAGGCCTGGGCCCTCATGCAGCGCTTCGTCGAGGCTCACAACCGCCGGGGCGAGCTCGCCGAGGCGCTCGGATTCCGGCTCGGCGGCGGCCGGGGAAAGATCCTCTTCCAGCTCCGTGACGGACCGGTGACCCTTGGCCAACTCGCGGAGGCCAACGGCGTCGACGCCCCCTACGCGACCCTGATCGTCGACAAGCTGGAAGCTCACGGCCTGGTCGAACGCCGCCCGCACCCCGACGACAGGCGCCGCAAGCTGGTCACGCTCACGGCCGCCGGGCACGACGCCATCGCGACCGCCGACGCCATCCTGCTGCGCCCGCCCCCCGCGATCAGAAGCCTCCCAGCCGACGACCTCGGGCAGCTCACCGGGCTCCTCACGCGTCTCCTCGATGCAGACGCGGCCGAGCCCGATGGTAAGTCGCCCTGATCGCCGCGGCTGCGGGGAAGTATGGCTTAGTACCAGGACGGGCCGTGGTTGGTGTAGGGCTTTTCGAGGGCGGCGACCTCGTCGCCAGCCAGTTTCAGCTCGAGCGCGGCGACGGCTTCGGGTAGGTGATGCGGTTGAGTCGCGCCGACGATCGGGGCGGAGACGGCCGGGTTGCACAGCACCCAGGCGAGAGCGACCTGGGCCATGGTGACGCCGCGGGTACCGGCGAGTGCGGCCACGGCGTTGACGACGGGCTCGTCCAGGGGCGAGTCGAAGGCCTGCACGACGTGGTCGACGCTGGACCGGGTGGACTGCTCGCCCCAGGGGCGGGCCAGGCGGCCCTTGCCTTGCGGGGAGTAAGGCACCAGGCCGACGCCGGTGTCGGCGCACATGGCCATCAGTTCGGGTTCGTCCTGGCGGCGCAGCAGGTTGTACTGGTTCTGCATGGACACGAACCGGGTCCAGCCGCCGAGGTCGGCGGCGTGCTGCAGCTTGGCGAACTGCCACGCGTACATCGACGACGCACCGATGTAACGGACCTTGCCGGCCTTGACGACGTCGTGCAGGGCTTCCATTGTCTCCGCGGCCGGGGTTTCCCGGTCGAAACGGTGGATCTGATACAGGTCGACGTAGTCGGTGCCGAGCCGGGTCAGGGAGGCGTCGATCTGCTCCAGGATGGCTTTGCGGGACAGGCCGGATCCGCCGGGACCGTCGTGCATCTTGCCGAACACCTTGGTGGCCAGCACGATGTCCTCCCGGCGCGAATAGCACCTGATCGCGCGGCCGACAACCTCCTCCGAGGTGCCGGCCTGATAAACGTTCGCGGTATCCCAGAAAGTAATGCCGAGCTCGATAGCCTGCCGGAAGAACGGCTGCGCCTCGTCGTCGGCCAGGGCCCACCGGTGGGCTCCCTCGGTCGCGGGGTCGCCGTAGCTCATGCAGCCAAGCGCCAGCCGGCTGATCTTCAGTCCGGTGTCACCGAGCCGGGTGTGCTCCATCTCGCTCTCTCCTTATGCTGCGCGCGGGCACCCCCACAAGGTGTGCTGGCCGGAAAGCCGTTCCTCGGTGGCGAGCCCGCTGAGAGGGGCTCCCTCATCAGGGTTCATCTCGGCGTCCTCCCGTTCCCTGGGTACCGCAGGGAGGCCGGCGGCTGCTACCCCCGCGTCCGTGATCATCTCGGTGTGCCGTCAGGTTCCGTTCTGCATCCTTGCTGGCATATTCGTTTCGCAGCGCGAGGCAACCTGTACGTCCCGGGTCGGTGGCCGCCCGCCGTTGCCCATGGGAGACCGCTGATGATCAACGATGCGGATGAGGCGACGGCGCTGCTCGTTAGCATGGTGCCTGCTGCCGCGCCTCGGCTTGCTGCTTGATGGCCTCGTTGATCGCCTCGAAGGTGCCCTGGATGCTGGCGATCACATTGACTATGCGGCCGCCGCGATATCCCCTCCTGGTGCCGCCGAGTCCCCGGTAGGTCGAGTCCTGCACCAGCAAGGTGCCGCCGCCAGACGGGCTCAGGAGAAATCTGCGCTTGCTTATCGTGATCCCGAGTAGCTTCGATGCCCACCGCAGTTCGGTACCCGGCTCAACGGTCAGCACCTTCACCCTGGCCGTCATGGGGTGGTCGGTGGCCGGAACGGCCCGGTCACCGACCGGAACACCGGATGCCACTGCGGGTAGCTGGCCAGATCGGCCAGCACCGCCCACACGTTCTCCGGTGTGGCGGCTATCTCGATCGACGTGGATACTTCGTAAGGCATTACGCCCGGCCTCCCGCGTGCATCATACGATGAGGCCCCCCAAATGACGCGCGGGTCGATGATCCCCAGGTCTTCCTACGCCGGCATCTCCCCCAGCGGTCGCCCAGGGATGCCAGCACGGGAGCCAGCCTGAGCTTGTCCTCCAGCTTGGCCACGGGCTGATGCCCGGCCACGCCGGCTCTCAGCTTGCCAGCACCCAGAAACTACCCGCCGTAGCCCTAAGCCCTTGCCGCCCTAACTCTTGCTATGTAGAGTCAGGACCCGGGAGCTGCTCGCCGGCCACCGCGACTCAACCGGGCCCCCACGATGCGGCGAATGCGGTTGCGGCTGGAGAGTGAGATGGTTGTCCTGCTCGCGGTCGTCGTGATCGGCGGCCTAGTGTGGCTGGTGCGGCTTAATCGCGGCGGCAGAGGCCTGGACCGGGCACGCACGGACGGCACCGGACCAGGTTTTCCTGACCGGCCGCTCGGCGGAAAGCAGGTCTCGGCCGCGCTGATGTCTCAGGGACGGATCGAGGTCCGCGGGCTGAGGAAGGAATACCGCGGCGTCAGGGCCGTCGATGACCTGTCGTTCACGGTGGAACCGGGCCGGGTGACCGGGTTCCTCGGCCCGAACGGCGCGGGGAAGACGACGACGTTGCGGATGCTGCTCGATCTGGTCGAGCCGACCGCGGGAACGGCCACCATTGGCGGCGTCCGCTATGCCGGCCTGGATCAGCCGATCCGGCGCGTCGGCGCGGTCCTTGAGGCGGGCTCGGCGCATAAGGACCGCACCGGGCGCGATCACTTGCGCATCGTCTGCCAGTCCGCGGGCATCCCGCTGGCGCGGGCGGACGAGGTGCTGGAGCTTGCCGGGCTCGGCGCAGCCGCTAACCGGACGTTCCGGGGCTACTCCCTCGGCATGCGCCAGCGTCTGGGCGTCGCGGCGGCGCTGCTCGGGGACCCGCAGGTGCTGATCCTCGACGAGCCGGCCAACGGGCTGGACCCGGAGGGCATCCGGTGGATGCGCGACCTGCTCAG
>JBEKGC010000606.1:0-3506 GCA_050013055.1 Streptosporangiaceae bacterium | reverse complement strand
GCTGATGTCTCCGTCCCGAAGGTGGCTCCGTTGCACGTCCAGTCTGTCACTGCTGCCCAGGTGCTCTCACCCGGTCCCGCCGTGCCCGTATCGCTGTGGGACTGGCTGGCGCGGCTGCCGGATCCGCGGGACCGGCGGGGCGTGCGGTTCACCCTGGCGTGCGTGATCGCGGTCGCGATCGCCGCGCGGCTGGCCGGGTGCGATTCGTTCACCGCGGTCGGGGAATGGGCGGCGAGCCGCCCGCAGCGGGTGCTCAAGGCGCTGGGCTGCCCGCTGAGCAAGCGGGCCGGGGTCCATGTCGCCCCGTCGGAGAAGACGGTGCGGCGGGTGGCCGGCCCGGCCGGGGTGGACCATGACCTGGCTGATGACCTGCTGTGCGGATGGACAGCCGGGCTGGCCGCCGCGTGCGAGATCTTCTCCCCGGCGCAGATGCAGGAACAGCGCCGCGACGCGGCCCGCAAGGCCAGGGCCAAGGCGCGGGAAGCGGAGAAGAAGGCCCGCGAGGCCGCCAGGCGGGACCGGGCGGCCCGCGCCAAGGCGGAGAAGAAGGCCGGCAAGGCCCGCGAGCAGGCACGGAAAGCCGCCGCGGCCGCGGCGGCGGCCAGCGCGCATGCTGTCGCCGGCGGCCGCGCGAAACTCCCGGCCGGCTCGGCCTTCGGGCGCGTCCCGGTCCCCGCGGGGCACCCGGTGCTCCCCGCCGGCGTCTACGGCGACCCCCGCCACGTCCCCGCGCTGCGCGGCCTGGGCGCCGACGGCAAAGCATCCCGCGGCGCCAAGGTCAAAGGCCAGGAGGCGCCCCAGCACCTGGGGTTCTTCTGGCACCGCACCCGGCTGAACGCCGCCCAGCGCGGCGTCGACCGGAAAACAAACGAGACGACCGTCATCGGCCCCGTCATCGATGAGATGGACCTGGCCGGGGTGTGCCTGACCGTGGACGCGCTGCACTCCCTCGCCGGCCTGAACAAGCGGGTGCTGGCCCGCGGCGGCCACGTCATCTTCGTGATCAAAGGCAACCAGCCCCGCACCTACCAGGCCCTGAACGACATCGGCTGGGAGCAGATCCCCATCGCGGCGGCGACCTTCGAGGCGGACCGCGGCCGCATCGAGACCCGCACCATGCAGGTCGCACCCGCCCCCGAAGGCCTGAAGTACCCGGACATGAAACAGGCCGGCCTGATCGAGCGGTACACCACCTTCACGGACAAGAAAGGCAAGACCGTCACCCGCAGCGAGACCGTCCTGATCCTCACCACCGCCAGCCCGGATCAGGCGCCGCCCGCGGACCTACTGGCCCTCAACCGCGGACACTGGGCCGCCACCGAGGCCACCCACTGGATCCGCGACACCGACCTGAAAGAGGACTCCTCCCAGGCCCGGGCTCCCGGCTCGGCCCGCTTCATGGCTACTGCCGGTAACACAGTCCTGAGCCTGCTCCGTATACACGGCGTCACCAACATCGCCGCCGAACGCCGCCTTCTAAGCGGTTCCGACGGCCAGATACTCAAGCGAATGGGCCTTTCAACAGGCTAAACGACCTTGCCGGGACCCTGGGTGCGGGAGGGAGTAGACGTGGCGAACGGAGGCGGCCTTCCTTCAGGATCGAGGGGGCGAATCTGCGCGCCGCAGCTGGCAGAATTCAATGCTTTCATCGAGGCCGCGCCAGCCAGCTGACCGGCCCCGTAGCTCAGGGAAGTCCCTCTTCCAATGCCTTTGCTCCTGGCCAGGCTGAAACGAGGTCCGCTGAGGTAAAGGATCCCTAAACATGACAAACAGGAATATGAACATTATGCGTGAACTAGGGATATATCTTCAATTTGCGGCACCGGTGCTGACGCCACTCGCCTTGGTGTTACCTTTGACCTTTGGGTGGGAGAGGGAATCGATGAGGCGTATGAAATGGCGAGAGAATGAGATAGCGACCGGATCTGCGGTCCGTTCGGAATGTGGGCCGACTGGTGCGTTGTGACCGGAGGGGGGCCGTCTTGGGTCTGACGATCGGCGTTCGCGTAGGCACTGGGACTCTCGGTGATTAGCTCCCGGTCCCAGGTCGAGGTGACACCCGGCATGCCCGGGGCCGGGCCACCGGCCGCCGCCGCTGATAAGGCGGACGGGAGTGCCGCGCGGCGGATGCCCGTTTCCCATCCGTTGACGCGCGCATCGGTGGTCCTGCTCCTGATTTTGTTCGCTGGCAGCTCAGCCCTTTCGATCCGGGCCTATGCGCTCTCTGAGCAGGCTGCCTCCACCACCTCGAATACCATCGAGTCGAGCGACGACTTGCTGATCGAGCTGCTCGACGCCGAGACGGGCCAGCGCGGCTATCTGCTCACCGGGACACCTGCTTACCTTCAGCCCTATGATGCGGCGCTCTCGGCGGTCCCCGGGGACCTGCAGCGTCTCGACTCGCAGGGCTCAGGGATTCCTGGCAGCGGCCCGTCCCTGGTGGAGCTCAAGGGTCTGGTCGCGGTGAAGATGACGGAACTGGGCCGGACCATCGACCTGGCCCGCGCCGGTGATCACGCGGGTGCGCTGCGGATTGTGGACACCAACGAGGGCAAGCGGGTGATGGACAATGCACGGGGGGTGATCGGAGGCATCCAGCGCGCCGCCGTCGCGGCCGGGACTTCGCGACGCTCGAGCCTGCATATCCAGCTGGACGTCTTCGCTATTCTGGCCGTCCTGTTGGCCGCCGCTGATCTGAGCGGCAGTCTTTTCCTTCGCCGCCGTCTGCGCCGGGCCGCCGAGGAGATCGGTTCGCTGAACGCCAGCCTGGAAGGGCAGGTCCAGCTGCGCACCGCTCACCTGGAGCAGGCCAACCAGGCCTTGCAGGTCTTCGCCTACTCCATCGCCCATGACCTGCGCACTCCGCTGCGGGCGATGAGCGGATACGCCGAGGCCCTGGCCGAGGAGTACGGCGGCCAGCTCGGCGAAACCGGCGTCGGGTACACCGGGCGCATCAGGGCGGCTGCCGAGCACATGGCCGCCCTGATCGATGACCTGCTGAGCCTGGCGCAGGTGACGCAGGCCACCATGAACCTTCAGGACGTCGACCTGTCCGCCGAGGTCACCGCCATCTGCGACCAGCTCAGGGATCGTGACCCCGGCCGCCAGGTCCGGGTGACCGTACAGGAAGGCGTCTGGGTCGCAGCGGACCGCGTCCTGATCCGGTCCGCGCTGGAGAACCTGCTCGAAAACGCCTGGAAGTTCACCGCCCGTCGCGACGACGCCGCCATCGAGTTCGCGACCGCACCCGTCGGCGACGCCTCCGTCTGCTGCTACGTGCGCGATAACGGGGCCGGCTTCGACCCCGCCTACGCCGACAAGCTGTTCAAGCCGTTCCAGCGGCTCCATAGGGCCGACGAATATCCCGGCACCGGCATCGGCCTCGCCAGCGTCCGGCGCATCATCGAGCGCCACGGCGGCCGCACCTGGGCCGAAGGCAGCCTCGACCGCGGTGCCACCATCTACTTCACCCTCAAGGCCAAAGGCAGCCATGAATGACAACCTGA
>JBEKGC010000605.1:0-4540 GCA_050013055.1 Streptosporangiaceae bacterium | reverse complement strand
AGGCCGGGGAAGTCGAAGAACGCGAGCAGGTTGCCGTGCCCGACGTCGAAGAAGAAGTGATTGGACCCGGCGTAATCACGGTTCTCGATGATCTCGGTCAGCGGGAACTCCAGGATCCCGCTGTAGAAGCGGATCGTCCGCTCCACGTCCGAGCTGAGCAGCGCGGTGTGGTGGATCCCGCGGGCGCTGCTTGGCGGCCGGTCAGCCTGGATGTACTCGGCGTGCAGCCGGGCACGTTCGGCCGCAATGGCGGCGAGATCGACAGGCATGGCAGCTCCCTTTGGCCCCGAAGTTATGGCACCCGCAACTCCACGCTGATGTTGCCCCTGGTGGCCCGCGAATACGGGCAGACCTGATGCGCCGCCTCCGCGATTTCCCTGGTCTTCTCCCGCTCCAGCCCGGGAATGTGGATCACCAGCGTGGCGACCAGGCCGTAGGCCTCGCCCTCGGGTCCGATACCCACTTCGGCGGTCACGGTCGACTGGCCAGGATCGACTCCGGCCTGACGCGATACGACCCGCAGCGCGCTGTGGAAACAGGCCGCATAACCGGCCGCGAACAGCTGCTCGGGGTTGGTGCCTGCGCCGCTGCCGCCCATTTCGGCGGGCAGTGCGAGGTCGAGGTCGAGGCGGCCGTCGGAGGAGATGACGTGGCCGCTGCGGCCGTCCCCTGTCGAGGTGGCGGCGGCGGTGTAGAGGACCGTATCGGGCATGGGGGTACCTTATCGAGCGCGGCGGAGCGAAGCCACAACGGATGGCAACCCCGGCACCGGACCTTCGCAGATCAGCCGGCTCAACGCGGCCGTGTCGAGGTAACCGGCCACCAGGTCACCGAGCGCGTCGAGCCGCGCTTCGCGCACCGCGGCGAAGTCGGTGCCGGGCGCGGGGGTGAAGGCGCGCCCGGCCCGGGCCGCCACCTCGGTCAGGAACGCGCGCCTGAAGTCGTTGTTCTCCAGCACGCCGTGCCAGCTCGTGCCCCACACCGCACCCCGGCGGCAGCCGTCGAGGAAAGGCTCGGCGGCCGGGTCGGTGATCTCGGCGCGGCCGTGATGAATCTCGTAGCCGGCCACCGGCGCACCGAGCGCGTAGCCGTGCGGGCGGCCGAGAACCTTCTGGCGCCCGAACACCACCCGTACCGGCAGCAACCCGAGCCCGTCGACGGTGCCCTGGCCCGATTCCACCAGGTCCTCGATCTGGCTGGCCAGCATCTGGTACCCGCCGCAGATACCGAGCACCGGCCGGCCGGCCCGGACCCGCTCGGTCACCGCGGCCGCCAGCCCGCGCGCCCGCAGCCAGCCCAGGTCCGCCACGGTGGCCCGCGACCCGGGCAGCACCACCAGGTCGGCGCCGGCCAGGTCGGCCGGGGTCTGCGCGAACCGCACCGAGACGCCCGGCTCGGCGGCCAGCGCGTCCACGTCGGTGAAGTTGCTGATCCGCGGCAGCTCCACCACCGCAACCCGGAGACATTCTTCCTGGCCGAACGAACTCAGCTGCGGGCCCGGCTCAGGTCCCAGCTGGTGGGTGGCGAGCGACAGGGAGTCCTCCGCGTCCAGCCACAGGCCGTCACGCCACGGCAGGACCCCGTATACCGGCCGGGCGGTGAGCCGGGTCAGCATGCTCAGGCCGCTGTCGAGCAGTTCGGGCGCGCCGCGGAACTTGTTGATCACGAAGCCCGAGATGAGCGCCTGGTCCTCGGGCGAGAGCAGCGCCAGCGTCCCGTACATGGCGGCGAACACCCCGCCCCTGTCGATGTCCCCGACCACGATGACCGGCAGCCGCGCCGCCCGGGCCAGGCCCATGTTGGCCACGTCGGTGTCCCGCAGGTTGATTTCGGCCGGGCTGCCCGCCCCCTCGCAGATGACCACGTCGTAACGGTCACGCAGCCGGGCCAGGCTGGCCAGCGCGACCTGCCTCAGCCGCGGCGCGTGCGACCGGTACCCGATCGCGTCGGCCTCGGCCTCGGCGTGGCCGAGCACCACCACCTGGCTGCGCCGGTCGCTGCCCGGCTTGAGCAGCACCGGGTTCATGTCCGCGACCGGCTCGACTCCGGCCGCGGCCGCCTGCATGGCCTGGGCGCGGCCGATCTCGGCGCCGTCGGCGGTGACGAAGGAGTTCAGCGACATGTTCTGCGCCTTGAACGGGGCCACCTTCACGCCCTGCCGGGCTAGCCACCGGCACAGCCCCGCGACCAGCACGCTCTTGCCCGCGTCCGAGCCGGTCCCGGCGACAAGCAGCGTCCCTCGCACGGATGCCAGGCTACTGCCCTCTCGCTGCTTGGCTCCTGCTTGGCTCGTGCTTGGCTCAGTCCCGGGTGACCTGGTAGATGCCGTAGATCACGCCGGGGATGTGCCCGAGCAGCTGAAGCAGGAAGGCCCACAGCACCTTGATGCTGAGCCCGTCATGGATCAGCACGGCGATGAACGGGAAGAAGCACAAAATAATCAGAAACAGCCTGCTCGTGGTTCCTCCTCGAATGGTCCCCCGGTCCCCTAGCTACCGTAGGCCCGCCGGAGTATCCCTCGCGACCGCGGCGAGGTCCGCGCTCAACGGGCGGGTGAGGGCGATGAGGACGGCCAGAGCGGTCGCGGACGCGGTGACCGCCCGGGACAAAACGATCGCGCGGCGGATATCCGCGGGCTCGGGGGCCCGCCCCTCCCCCAGTTCGGGCCGGGTCTCGGTGACGCCGCCGTAGGAGTTCGTGCCGCCCAGGCGGATGCCAAGCGCACCGGCGAAGGCGGCCTCGCACTGGCCCGCGTTCGGGCTGGGATGGCGGCCGCCGTCGCGCCGGACCACGCGAAGCACCGCCGCGGTGACGCAGGGACGCGGGCCGGCGGGCGGCGCGGAAAAGGGGCCGGCGGGCGGCCCGGAAAGCGGCCAGGAAAGGAGCGGGGCGCAGGCTGCCGTCAGGGCGGCGGTGACTCGGGCCGGCAGCCAGTTGGCCACGTCGTCCAGCCGCGCCGAGGCCCAGCCGAACCGCAGGTACCTGGCCGAGCGGTGACCGACCATCGCGTCCAGCGTATTCACCGCGCGGTAGGCCAGCAGGCCGGGCAGGCCCGCCAGCGCGCCCCACAGCAGCGGCGCCACCACCGCGTCTGAGGTGTTCTCGGCCACCGACTCGATCACCGCCCGGGTGATGTCCCCGATGTCCAAGCCGGCTGGGTCCCGGCCGCACAAGCTGGGCAGGATAGCCCGCGCCGAACGAAGATCATGGCTGGTCAGTGCAACCATGGACCGTTCGGCCTGAAAATGTAGTGAACGGGCACCGGTGACCGCCCACACCGCGGACGCGACCGCCGCCACCTCGGCCAGCGGCCGGGGCCTGGTGCGGCGGTGCGCGATGGCAGCGGGGACGGCGACGGCCGGCACGGCCGAAAGCGGCCACCGGATGACCGCGGCGCGGGTCGCCGAACAGCGCATCAAGGCCCACGCCGGCCGCCAGCCCGGCCGCGAGCGGCCAGCGTGACCGGCGCGGCGTCCGGGGAAGGGGGCGAGCCATCAGGCCATTGTGCTCCTGCGCCGGGGGCCTAGGACCATCGGCGTAGCCGCGCTGCGGCCCGCGGCCGATGCGGCCGGGCGGGAACGTCGGCAGGCTGGAGCTATGACCGAACCTGGTCCCCGGCGTGGAGATCTCCAGCGGTTCGCTGGGACACGGGCTGCCGCTCGGGGTGGGCCTCGCGCACGGCCTGCTCGCCCGCGGACTACTGGCACCACGGGTGTTCGTGCTGGTGGGTGACGCGGAACTGGACGAGGGCAGCAACGACGAAGCGATCGTCTACGCGGCCGCCGTGCGGCTGCCCAACCTGGTCGTGGTGGCCGTGGACAACCAGTCCTCCTCACACGGCTGGGGTCCGGGTGGCCTCGAGGGGCGTTTCGCGGTCAGCGGGTGGGGCGAGGCGACTTCGGGTGGGCCGCGGCTTGTGGTGGCCACCGTCGAGAGAAAGGCGTGATGATCATGACTGACATGCGGGCGGTATTCGCGCAGACCGCTTGCGGGCTGCTCGACGACGACCCGCGGGCCGCGATCGTGCTGGCGGACATCTCCGCCGACCTGTTCGGCAAGGCGGCGGCGCGGCACCCGGACCGGGTTCTCAACGTGGGCATCAGGGAACAGCTGATGGTCAGCGTGGGCGGCGGGCTGGCGCTGGCCGGGATGAGGCCGATCGTGCACACCTACGCGCCGTTCCTGACCGAGCGCGCCTCGACCGGCTGCGCCGGGCCAGGGACCTTCTCGCGGTGAAGGGCTACGACACCAGCGTGACCAGGCTCACCTGCTACAGCGGGGCCACCTTCGACCCCGGGCTTTGCGACGCGGCCTCCGCCGACCCGCTGGTGCAGCTTGTCGGGCTCGACACGCTCTACGGGATGACGGCAGGTTGAGGTAGCCTCGGGCGCGGGGACGTTAATGCAGCGGGCCTGTCCTGTCGTCGGCAACGTGGGGTGAATCCGGAGGACGACACACTGCGGCCTAGGTGTAGCCGTCGTGTGATATTAGCCAGGCAAGATTAACGTCGGGCGCCCGTAGCTCAGCCGGACAGAGCAGC
>JBEKGC010000604.1:0-3561 GCA_050013055.1 Streptosporangiaceae bacterium | reverse complement strand
ATCCAGCGGCTGGCCCGCCGCATCGGCGATCAGCTCGTGGCCGGCATCGTGCTCTACGCAGGCGGCCAGCCCTTGCCATTCGGCGACCGGCTCCGCGCATGGCCCATCTCGGCTCTTTGGACTCTCGATCCTGATGCGAATGGTAGGCCGGGGCCCATGTGGTGTAATCCAGAGTAATGGCCGTCAGATCGGCACGGCAGGTCACGAGGTGGACTCACGAGACGGCTGTGCGGGTGATCCACCAAGCCGGGCTTGAGCCGTTGGAGCCCTATCCCGGTAGAACGACGCTGCCGTGGCGGTGCAAATGCGTGGCCTGCGGTGCCATAGTGGCACCCAACCTTAACAATCTCCGCCGTGGTCTGAGCCGCGGATGCCGTTATTGTTCGGCGCGTGCCGATAAGGAATCGGGCAGCGGACATACGCGATGGACTCATGAATCGGCGTCCGCGATCATGCGGGCAGCCGGGGTTGAGCCACTTGATCCATATCCCGGTACCGATAAGCCCTGGCGGTGCCGGTGCGCGGCGTGCGGTCGCGAGGTAACGCCCAGGTTCAGCATGGTACGGCGCGGTGCGAGTAAGGGTTGCAAGTACTGCGGCGGCCGGGCGTCTGTGAACGCGGAGGTCGCCGCAGCCGACATGCGTGCTGCCGGGCTGGAGCCTCTGGAACCGTATCCGGGTCACACTGCAAGCAGGTGGCGGTGCCGGTGCATCAAGTGCGGCACCGAGGTGATGGCGCGGCTTCAGAAGATCCGGGCCGGAGAAGGCTGCTGCAAGCGGTGCGGCGTGCAGGCCAGTGCGGCTGCCCGGCGAGCCGACGCTGACCAGGCGGCAGCGCTCATGCGGGCAGCTGGCTTGGAGCCGCTGGAGCCGTACCCGGGCGGGAATCACCGTCCCTGGCGGTGCCGGTGCCTGACGTGCGGCGCGGAAGGGATGCCCACGCGCGCGAATGTCAGCCGAGGCCAGGGCGGATGTGTCCACTGCGGGATCGAGATCAATGCGGCCCTTCGGCTGGGCGATGCTGAGCAGGCCGTAGTGGACATGGTGACTGCGGGCCTGCAGCCGCTGGACGCCTACCGCGGTGTCAACAAGCCGTGGCACTGCCGGTGCACTCGGTGCGGCAGCGATGTGTGGCCGCGCCTTGCTCAGGTCCGGAGCAGGGGAGGTGGCTGCATCACTTGCGGGTACGAGGCGGCGAAGGCTAAACAGCGGAATGACCCCGATCAGGCCAAACAGGAGATGCGCATCGCGGGCTACCTTCCATTGGAGCCATACCCCGGTGCCGCCCATGGGTGGCGGTGCACGCACATGTCCTGCGGCCGAGAGGTCAGAGCGAGGCTCAGCAAGATCCGGAGCGGCGAAGGGGCCTGCCGCTACTGCGCCCGCTACGGTTTCAACCTGCGCAATCCGGCTGTAGTTTACGTGCTCCACAACCCCGATCTGGGTGCGGTCAAGGTCGGGATCACTGGCGGTGATGAGCGGATCGGCAAGTACGTCCGGAGCGGCTGGACTCTCATGCACACTGCAGGCTTCACCACGGGAGCGGCCGCATGGGCAGTCGAGCAAGCCGTGCTCCGGCACATCAGCGAGGAGATGAGGGTCAGTAGCTTCCTGACGGCAGATCAGATGGGCGTCCAGGGCGGCTGGACTGAGACCTTCGATGCTGATCTCTTGCCTGCAGACGGCCTGTGGCAGCTGGTCGAGCAAGAGCAGAATCGACTCGAGCTCAGCTGACCCAGGATTTAGCGCATCCGGGACGAGATGGTTTCGATATGGCTCGCTGAGCTCGAAGACCGTCGTCATCGGCGATCAGGCCCAGATCAGGTCCGTTGATTCCGATGCGAGGCGTTGCAGCCCGGCGAGTACGTCGGCGGCGGTTTCGACCACGGTGACACCGGGACGTTGTTCGTAGTCGCGTGCCCAGTCCTGCTCGAGCAGGCTGCGCAGGAGGAAGACGTGACGGCCGTGTTGAAGGGCCAGCCTGGCCTGCATGCGGGAGCCACTGCGATCAGCGGCCTCGACCACGACCGTCGCGAGCGTGTACCCGCTCATCACCGCGTTGCGCATGGGGAACGAGGCCTTGGTCGGTGGCGAGCCGGGCAGGAACTGAGAGACGAGGAGCCCCTTCGCCGCAATCTCCTCCTGCAACTTAGCATTCTGCGGCGGGTACGCCCGGTCGATACCAGTGCCGATGACAGCGACGGTGCGCCCGCATGCGGCAAGAGCAGCCGTGTGCGCGGCGCTGTCGATGCCGGCCGCCAGACCGCTGATTACTGGGATGCCGCTCGCCGCGAGCCCGGCAGCGAGCTGGCCGGCCTGCTCGATGCCTCGCTCGGTCGGGTGGCGGGTACCGACGACGGCGACCGACATATCATCACGCTCGTCGGCAGTTCCCCGCATGAACAAGACCGGCGGGTGCTGGTGGATCATGCGGAGGTTGGACGGGTATCCGGGGTCAAGAACGGAGACCATCCAGATGCCGTCGCGCTTCCACCGGTCAAGGTCGCTCGCAGCCTGGTCGAGGCCATCATCCCGCGTCGTCTCGAACAGCGAACCCTGGGCAGGCTCCTCTTCGGCAGCGGCTGCCCGCACGCTGCCGCAGTCTTCAAGCCGCTCCGTGACCGTAGACCAGACGACTCGGGGTCGTCGCAGCCAGGCGACCAAGACAGCCTGCTCCTCATGTGTCATCCCTGCCACACTATCTGCTCGAACGCGTATTCGCTGGGATTGGCGCATCGCGAGTTGCGGCCACCACCAGCGGGGAGAGCTCATCCTCGTCCGTGCGCCTGTTGGCGCGCGGCCATATCCCGAAGCAGCTGGGTGGTCGCGGCCGGGGTGAGGGCGGAGGCGCTCAGCAGGGTGAAGGCCTGGGCGTGGCTGGCGACGTCCGGGGGGTTGTCCAGGATGATCCCGCCGCAGGGGCCGGGGAGGTGGACTACGCCCAGGCTCGGGGCGTCGGCGAAGCGGAGGATGGTGAACGGTCCGCTGGCGCTGGCGGGGTGCGCTCCGGTGGCGAACGGGAGGACCTGGAGGGTGATGTGCGGGTGGGTGGCGGTCAACTCGGCTAGGTGAGTCAGCTGGGCGCGCATGACTTTGGGGGCGCCGACGACCTGGTGCAGGGCGGCCTCGCCGATGACTACGGTCAGGTCCGGCTTCCGCTCCTCTAGGATCAGCTGCTGGCGGGTGAGCATCGCCTTGAGGAACAGGTCCTGGGTGTCTGGTGGGAGGGCCGGGTCGGCGGCGGTGAGTGCGTGGGCGTACTCGGGGGTCTGCAGGAGGTCTGGGATCTGCTGGGGCTGGTAGGTCTGGATCTGGGTGGCGGCTGACTCGGTGATGAGGTATTCGAGCCAGGTGCCGGGGAGGACGTCGGTGTAGGGGCGCCACCAGCCGTGGTCTCGGTGGGGGTGGGCGATGGCGGTTAGGGTCTGCTGCTCTTGGGTGCCGACGCCGTACTCGGTGAGCAGGTCGCGAAGGTCTCTGGGGCGGATGCCGCGCTGGCCGGACTCGATGCGGCTGATTTTGGAGCGGTCGCATTCCAGGATGCGAGCGGCGTCGTCTAGGC
>JBEKGC010000603.1:0-3574 GCA_050013055.1 Streptosporangiaceae bacterium | reverse complement strand
CCGGCCCGACACCGGCACGGCACGCCGGCCACCGGCATGCCCCGACAACAGAAACTACGCAACGTCACCGAAAAGAGAACCACCCATCAGAGCCCAAACCCCTAAAGCCCGAGTCATTGGGCCAGCGCGGGCGGACACGCCCGTCATGTCGAAACAACGCAGCGAGCGGCGCCACCAGTCCACGGCGATCTCCACACTGACGAACCCAGTGCTGGGGTGCGGATTCCGCCATTCGCCGTAACACAGGACAATAGCTGGGCTCGCCAGTGGCCACTGCAGAGTTCCCTGGAGCTGGGCGCATTTCCTGGTGCCGTGCCATGCGCCCGCCTGCATGCCCGGCAAATGCTGTGGGAATGGCGGCTTACCGGTCTGAGCGACATCGCCGAATTGCTGATTTCGGAGCTAGTAACGAACGCGGTACAGATATCACGCGCGGACGGGCAAACTACACCGGTACGGCTATGGGTGCTGGCCGACCGGACGCGGGTCCTGATCCTGGTGTGGGACTCCAGCCCGCTACCTCCGGCACGCATGAGGACCAGCGATGACGCCGAGAACGGCCGTGGCCTGCTGCTGGTGGAAACCCTCAGCACGCGGTGGGACTGGTACTTCCCGCCGCAGCAGAACGGCGGCAAAGTGGTATGGGCGCTAATGGAGACGCAGTGATGGTGTACACGGAACCGCCGCCAGGTATGTCCTGGCGGCGGTTCACCCGTTGTCCGTACAGTCGGCGCCCCGTGGCGCTCAGCAGCCTTCCTTGCACGGCATCATGCACGCGGCAACCAGCGCCGCAGGCCACACGATCGGGAACAAGTTCAAGATCACGACCAAGGCGAGGATCTCAACATGACGCAGCACGCCGATGAGAGTCGGCAGAACGTAGAGCACCGCGAGGGCGCCGGTCAGCCCGATCCAGAACGCCCAGCCGTTCGCGACGTTCATAGCGCCTCCCGGCCATCGATATAGCCGATCCGTTCCTGCTGCTCGGCGTTCACTTCCGCCCACGACGGGTGGTCGCGCTCCACGACCATCGGCCGTTCCCCGCTCTGTGGCGGCACGTCGTCCTGGTTGTCTGCTGCCAGTTCGGGGTCTGGCAGCACTCGCTGGGGCAAGATGAGCTCCTCGGCGATGGCACGCGCAGCGAACAGCCGACCCACATGGGCGAGGTATGAGTCGCTCCCCCGGATCTCGCCGGCGAGTTCGTCGGTCAAGTCATCGATCTGCCGGGCTACATCCTCGCCGAGCGTGGTGAAGAAGCTCTCCGGGTCGCTGATCGCGGCGTACTGTCTCGGCAGCCATCGTGCCCAGTGCCGCTGGGCTATCACGCCGTACCGGTTCCTGCTCATGCCGCCTTCCCGGCCAGCGCGTGGCCGTTGCTCTCGACGGTGACGCTGGTGATGAGCTGGCTGACCCTCCGGCGGGACAAGCCGAACCGCTCGGCCATGGCCCGCTGGCTCAGGGGTGCACCGGCCGCTACCGACGCCGCGTAGGCCGTTCGGACCGCCTGCTCCACGTCGCCCGGCACCTCGGGCACGGCTGGCACGATGGTGGCCGCTCGTGGCGCGCTGGCACGTCTCACCTGCTGCATGGCGATCTCTACCGTGCCGATGAACGCGACTGCGGGCCAGGCCGAGATCAGGGCGCCGAGCAGGCCGTATCCCGCGCCGTAGGCGATGTTCGCGCCGATGGTGGCGGCGATGCCGAGCCATAGCATGAGGCGGGCCAGGCGTGGCGCGTCCCGGTCGTTGCGGGCCTCGTGCAGCAGCACGAGCGAGGCGGCCAGGATCAGTCCGTCCACGCTGAGCGGGAGCAGTCGGGCCGCCGTGCCGTCCTGGCCGTGTGCCCGGCCCAGCCCGTAGATGTGGGAGTAGCTGACTACCGCTGCGAAGGCGGCCACGGCGCAGACCGCGGCCGCCGTCGTGAGGCGGATCACCCGGTCCCCGGTCACCGGTCCGCCCCGCGCCGCGTCGCCGTGGCGGCACCGCTGGATGCGGTGCGCGGCCGGATCTCTGAGCCGTCCCTGAAGCAGCACGGGTAGTAGAGATTAGGGCTGGCCGTGCCGCGCGGTGCCCGCCGCCCATCCTGAAGGACGGCCAGCTCGCGGACCTCGATGCAGACATACCATTCGTCCGGGCCGCACTGCTCTACAATCGTTCCAGGTAGCCACGGCCACTGCTCGCGGTCGGTCTGTTCTTCCTGCGCCGAGCGGGGGTAACGGACATCGACCGGGCTCTCATCAGGGAACTTACCGTCGTTGTCCTCGTCCTCGTACATGCCGGCTCCTTCCAGGAGCCGGGTGGACAAGGTGTGTCATTATCGTTTGCACGGTGGCGTGTTGACGCACTCACATGTTGCGCCAAGCGCTGCGGTCACGGACGCTTGAAGATGTCGTGGGTGCCGACACGCCGCCAGCGCACATGCGGATGACCCTCCTTGGCGGAGGCGCCGTACTCGAAGGTGGCCCTGCCGTCAGGGGCCCAGGTGAGTTCCCACACGTCGTCGTATCCGGCCATCTTCTTGACGCGCAGGCTCTTGCGGAATCCTCTGCCATCCCGGAGATCGGCTACAAACAGGACCACCGCCCGCAGGAACGCGGCCTTCTGGCCGGGCGTCAGCGCGTCAAAGTCTCTCAGGAAGCTGGCCAGGCGTTCGAAAGTGGGCACCGTCAGGTCAGGTCGTCCGCTGAGAGGCCGGCCCGCTGGGCGAGCTCCGTGATGAATTCATCCGCGCTCATGACGGGGCCACCTCCGTCGGCGATCTCCTGGTCAGCCTCTGCCTCCTTGGCTTGCCACTCCGGCGTCCAGAACCATGCCTGGTCGTCGGGGATGACGGATGCCGGGATCAAGATGAGCCGCCCGTCTTCAACGAGGGCGACCAAATGGTCGCCCTCGTGAAGATCAAGTTCCTCGCGGATGGCCTCAGGGATGGTGACGATTCCCTTCCGACGGATGGCCAGCGTGGTTAGGTGTGGACGACGCCGGTGTCCGATCAGTGCCATGCCGCCATGGTACCACGCAGGCGTACTTTCCTCCTGTCCGACTTTCGTCTCGGCTCCCGGCTGGCTGGTGTGTCATTATCGTTGCACGGTGGCGAGTCGATGCATTCGCAGATACACCCATGACCTGGAAGAACAGCGCTGCCGAGTATGGCTGGTTCGGCCGTTGCCACCTTCATAGCCGCGACGCGCTCATGGGCATGAGTGGCTCGCCCGCTCGCCGTGTCGGCCTCCTCGGGTCCCGTAGACTGACCCCGGTCATTCCGGAGGCGGGACTGGCCTTCGGGAGCCGTTGGATCCGCGGGGTCGCCCGGCGGGGCTGACCGAAGATCTCGGTTTCTCGAGCAGCAAGGAGCAGACGCGCGAGTGGGTCGCGCCAATGATCGAGCAGCTGCCGCCGATCGCCGCCCGTAACGCGACGGAGACCGGCACCGACGTCGTCGGTTACCTGACGGAAGGTTTCGGTTTCAGCGTCTTCGTTCTGGACGACGGGGCTGTCTACCAGACCTATTCGGCCGGGGCCCGCGGAGTCGAGTTCCTGATGGGCTACTACGCGATCCTCGACCGGGCACCGAAAGG
>JBEKGC010000602.1:0-5205 GCA_050013055.1 Streptosporangiaceae bacterium | reverse complement strand
TAGAAGCATGAGCTACGACTCGTCGCAGTACCAGCCGCCCGCGCAGGGGCGCTGGCCGAACGCTACTCCGGCCGAGGCGTGGCCGTCCTACCGGGACGACGACGTGCACCAGAGCGGAGCACGCCTGGACGGCCAGTATGGCGCGGATCGGCAGGGCGCTTACCCGGCGACCGCCGGCTACCAACGCCAGATCGGGTATCAGCGTGCGTCCGGCGATTCGGGCGACCGCGGCTACCCATCGACCGTCGCCACAGACACCTTTCCTACCGCCAGAAGCGGCTACGCCAGCGCGGACGGGTACGGCGCCCGGCGAGACGGTTACGCCTGGGACGAGCGGGGCGGCGCGGCCAACGGATATGCCGACGCTGATACCAGGAACGGCTACGGCGCCGCCAACGGCTATGTGGCCGCACCCCGGAGCGGGTACGCCCCGGTCGGCTACGCCGGGGGCGACGACAGCTTCGACGGGGCCGGTGGCTACGGCTACGGCGGTTCCCAGAACGGCTATGCGAACACCGTCAGCGGATACGCTCCCGTGGCGGACGGGTACGCCCCCGCGGCGGACGGATACGCCCCGGTCGCGGACGGATACGCCACCGCGGCGGACGGATACGCCCCGGTCGCGGACGGATACGCCCCGGTCGCCGACGGGTACGCCGGGAGCACGGACGGGTACGACTGGAACGGTTACGGCTACGGCACCGTCACGGACGGCTTCGACGGGGCTCAGGATGGCTTTGCTGCGCCGGGCGGCTACGTCGGCCAGGGGGATTACGTTGCCGCGGGCGGGTACGCCGAGCGGGGAGGTTACCGCGAACCTGCGTCAGCCGAGGCGGGGTTCGGGGCTCCGGACGCCGGCTTGGACCCGGCTGGCTGGTGGGCCGAACGGGACCGCAGGCGTGCGGCGGGCCAGCGCGGACTGGCCGTCGGCGCGGTGACCGGGCTGCTGGCCGTCGCCGTCGCCACCGGCGTCTCCACCCTGGTCGCGGCGTTTGTCCGGCCGCAGGGCGCGCCGGCCATCGCCGTCGGCGATGTGTTCATCGACCGGGTGCCTGCCGGGCTGAGGAACGCCGCGATGGCGCACGGCAGCCACGGCCGGATAGCGCTGCTCCTGGTCATGTACCTCGCGATCGGCTGCGTGGCGCTGGTGATGGGCGTGCTGAGCCGCCGCGCGGCCGCGCTTGGCGTGGCCAGCCTGGCGGCGTTCACCATGGTCAGCGCCTTCGTCACGGTCACCAGGCCGGGCGGCCGGGCGGCCGACGTCATCCCCGCGATCGTCGGCGGCGTCGCGGGCGTCGTGGCGCTGCTTTGGCTACAGCGAGCGTCCGCGCCGGTCACGGCTTATCCGCCGACTCGCCGTGCCGCTGACCGTGATGCGCCCGACGGTGGTACGCCTGATCGTGGGGGCAGCCGCCGGAGGACACGATGACCGGCACCATCGACCGGCGTAAGTTCATGGCCGTCGGCGGTGTCACGGCGGTGACCGCGGCCGCCGCCGGGATCGGCGGCGCCCACCTGCTCGGCCAGCGCTCCCCCGCCACCAGGCCGGCCATGAACATGGCCGCGCCTCCCGGCACGCAGGCGCCCGCATCCACACCCACACCCACATCCTGCAGCCTTCGCTGGACATCGCGGGCATTTCTCCGTTCTACACGCCGGAGCCTCAGTTCTACCGGGTGGACACGACCCTGGTCGTCCCGCAGGTCAACGCGGCGACCTGGCAGCTGCGCATCCACGGCATGGTCGACCGGCCGGTGACGATCTCGTACAACCAGCTGATGCAGCAGCCCATGGTCGAGCACGACATCACCTTGACCTGCGTGTCGGAATCCGTCGGCGGCGGCTACATCGGCAACGCCAGGTGGCAGGGCACGCTGCTGGCCGACGTGCTGCGCCAGGCGGGAATCCAGGCGGGCGCCGACCAGATCGTGATGCGGGACGCCAAGGGAATGACCATCGGCGTGGCCACCGATCCGGTCATGGATGGCCGCAATTCGATGCTCGCGGTCGGCATGAACGGCCAGCCGCTGCCGGCCGAGCACGGGTATCCGGTGCGGGTGGTGATACCCGGCCTGTACGGCTACGTGTCCGCGACCAAATGGGTCGTGGACATGGAGCTCACCACCTTCGGCGCGTTCGACGCCTACTGGGTGAAGCAAGGGTGGTCCCAGCAGGGACCGGTCAAGACCGAGTCTCGGATCGACGTCCCCAAGGGCGGCCGGACCCTGGCCGCGGGCCAGGTGACGATCGCCGGGGTGGCCTGGGCCCAGCACCGCGGCATCGAAGCCGTCGAGGTATCCGTCGACGGCACCTGGTACGAGACGACGCTGGCGGACCAGCACACGATTGACACCTGGCGGCAGTGGTATTACGTCTGGGACGCCACCCCGGGGCAGCACGTCCTTCAGGTGCGGGCCACCGACAAGACCGGCTACACCCAGACCGCCGTGGCGCACAAGACCGAGCCCAACGGCGCGACCGGGTACCACACCATCGGAGTCAACGTCAGCTAAGCCAGCCGCTGGTGCGCACCCGCTTCGCGCACCAGCGGCTTATCACCGCCCACGGATCAGCGGGCACCGAGCGCGCTGAGAAGCTCGTCGAGCGCGTCGAGGTTGTGCGCGCTCACCACCGCGTCGCAGTACGGCCACGCGGCGGCCATCCCGCCCACCTCGGGCCGGTAACGCGGCGAGGAGGTCCGGGGGTTCGCCCACACGATCCGGTGCGCGACCCGGGACAGCCTGGCCATCTGCGCGCCGAGAAGCTCGGGCTCACCGGTCTCCCAGCCGTCGGAGATGATCAGGACCACCGCTCCCCTGGCCAGGCCACGGCAGCCGTAATGATCGTTGAACTCCTTGATCGCGGCGCCGATCCTGGTCCCGCCCGACCAGTCGGGCGCCGCCTCGCCCGCCTTGGCCAGCATCGTGTCCGGGCTCGCCGCGGCCAGCGCCGGCGTCAGCCTGGTCAGCCTGGTCGCGAAGCTGAACACCTCGGGGCGGCTCGGGCCGCCGCGCAGCTGGCCGCCGTTGAGGCAGTAAAGGAGCATCAGCAGCGCCCGGGCGTAGGGCTCCATGGAGCCCGAGATGTCGCAGAGCACGATGAGCCGGCGCGGCTTGACCCGCGGCGCCCGGCGGGCGAACGCGATCGCCTCGCCGCCGCTGCGCCGCGCCTGACGCAGGGTGCGGCGCAGATCCGGCCGCTTGCCGTCCCGCGCCGACCGGTACCTGCGGGTGCGCCGCGGCGGGACGGCCAGCGTCAGCTCCCGCATCAGCCCGGTCAGCTGCCGCAGCTCGGTGTCGGACAGCTGGGTGAAGTCACGACCGCGGAGCCGTTCGGCCGCCGACGCGACCCGGTGGATGGCCGCGCCTTCGGCCGGAGGTTCGTCGCCGTCCGCACCGGCCGGGGCGCCCTCGGCGACGTGCACCCCAGCGGGCCAGCTACCCGGATCACCCTGGGACCTGGCGGCGGGCGACGGGCCGCCGCTGGCGTCCGCGGGCTGGTACCCGGGGTCGACAGGCGGCGACCCGGGCAGCGGCGAAGGCGCGCCGAACAGCGCCGCGAACACCCGGTCGAACACGGTCATCTGCCCCGGATCGGACACCAGGGTGGCCAGCGCGCAGGCGCGGAGCTCGGCCACCGAGCTGACCCCCATGACGGTGACGGCCCGGGCCAGCCGTTCGCAGCGATCGGGCCCGACCGGGAGCCCGGCTGCGTGCAGTGCCGTCCCGAGCGCAGCCGCCAGCGCCGCGACATCCGGTCGCGTCGGCTCAGACCGTGGCGCCGCGAGCGCGCCGCCCAGCGGCTCGGTCACGGGCAACCCGGCGCGGTCTCGAGGCGACTCAGCTCGGTCACGGGCAACCCGGCGCGGTCTCGAGGCGACTCAGCTCGGTCACGGGCAACCCGGCGCGGTCTCGGGGGCGACTGAGCTCGGTCACGGGCTGAGCACCGTCGCCAGTCCGGCGCTGCGCACCAGGTCCTCGTCCTCCGGGTACTTCAGCACCGTGCTCATGGTCTGGTCGGCCATCGGCGCGGACAGCTCGTCCGCGCCGAACACGCTCAATGCGCCGGCCCAGCTGATCGCCTCCGAGATGCCGGGCGGCTTGGTGAGGTCCAGGCCGCGCAGCCGGTGCACCGCGGCCGCTACCTGACCGGCCAGCCGGTCACCGGACCCGGGGGCCCGGCGCCTGATGATCTCCGCGACCCGCGGGGTGTCCGGGTAGGAGATCCAGTGGTACAGGCACCGGCGCTTGAGGGCGTCGTGCAGGTCCCTGGTCCGGTTGGAGGTCAGCACGGTGACCGGCGGCACGATCGCCTGCTGGGTGCCGAGCTCGGGGATCGTGACGGCCGCCTCGGCCAGCAGCTCGAACAAGAACGCCTCGAACTCGTCGTCGGCGCGGTCAACCTCGTCGATGAGCAGCACCGCGGGCCGGGGCCCGGGGTGCAGCAGAGCGGTGAGCAGCGGCCTGGACAGCAGGTATTCCCGGGTGAACAGGTCCTTGTCGCGGATGTGCTCGCCGGCCGCCTCGGCCAGCCTGATGGCCAGCAGCTGGCGCGGGTAGTTCCATTCGTACAGCGCCTCGGAGGCCGCGATGCCCTCGTAACATTGCAGCCGCACCAGCGGGGTGTCGAGCGCGGTGGCCAGCGCCTTGGCCGCCTCGGTCTTGCCGACCCCGGGCTCGCCTTCGAGCAAGATCGGCTGCCCCATCCGGACGGCCAGGAACAAGGCGGCGGCCAGCTGGTCGTCCGCCAGGTAGCCGACCGTGGACAGGGCGGCGGAAAGCGCACCGACCACGGGGAACCGTTGTTCGAGATCATCTACCGGCGCGCTGTTCATATGGTGTGAGTTTAGCTTTCTGGCAGGACTCAGGTGATGGCCAGGTCGGTACGCAGCGGACGGCCCTGGATCGCCCGCCACACCTGAGCCGGGGTGAGCGGCATGTCCGCGTGCCGCACGCCGTACGGGCGCAAGGCGTCGATGACCGCGTTGACCACCGCGGGCGGCGACCCGACCGTGGCCGACTCGCCCACGCCCTTGGCGCCGAGGGGGTGGTGCGGGGACGGCGTGACGGTCTCCCCGAGCTCCCAGGCCGGGCACTCAACCGCGGTCGGCAGCAGGTAATCCATGAACGAGCCGCCCAGGCAGTTGCCGTCGGCGTCGAAGGCGATCGACTCCATCAGGGCCATCCCGATCCCGTCCGCCAGCCC
>JBEKGC010000601.1:0-3604 GCA_050013055.1 Streptosporangiaceae bacterium | reverse complement strand
CTCATACTGCGCGTCCGTCTGGCCGAAGTTCCAGATGTAGTACTCGTACTCATTGGCCGTCATGAGCGACTGGTCAAGCCCGGCCAGGCACGAGGCCGGGGCGTACGGCATGAAGGCATGCCGCATTCCCCGGCGTGGAACTGGATTATCCAGCCCTGGCTCGCCATCGTCTCGATGGTCGACCACGGCGCGTAGGCGGTACCGCTCAGTGGCAGGGCTCGCTGGCCAGCTACCTCCTCCAGGTAGCCGCCGCCGGCCGGCACCCGCAGCTCGCCGCCGCGCTGGCCGAGGCCGCGGACACCGGCGGGTCTGACGGGACGGGCGGGACGGGCGGGACGGGCGGGACGGCGGACGCTAGCGCTGGGGGCGGCTCGCACGGGCGGGAGCAGCTGTTCGACCGCGCGATGACCCGCATCCTGACCGGGCTGCTTCCACCCTGGACGGATGCCCGGCGCGGGGCTCGGGACTAATCGAGCGGTTGATGAACGGCTCGCCCGACTTGATCCCGCCCGAGCTGCCTCACCAGCACGTCTCATCCCACTAATCGATTACCTGTACGATCCGAGATACATTTTCGCGGAAGATTAGGCTTCCGTGTCGAATTTGGTGCCCTATTGGGTACCAAATCTTCCGTACAAGCCGGATATTCCACGATCTTCCCAGGGCTCGGTGCACAGTGGGACGCTGGTGCACCACGAACCACACCGGCATCACCGCGGAGCTGGCCATCGCGCACAGCGCGATACCGGCGGGACCCGACTGGCGAACCAGCCTGACGGGATGCGCGTCGACCTTGATCAGCTGGCCCGGAAGGATAATCGGGCCCCGGGGCGGCGCGCGGCACGCCAGCCAGCTGGCCTGGCTGGGCTGGGACTTGGAGGGGCGGCGCGGCGAACCGACGGCGACCTGCCGGGTGGCCGGTCACCGTCGGTTCGTCTGGTCGTTTGTTACTGACGGACCGTCTTGATGGTCCGAGGTGAACCTTACGGTGCGGGGTTAGTCAAGATGATGGTGCCCGTTTCTGTCACGACGTTCGGCGTTTTGGTGGGTGCGGTGGTGTCCGAGGCGGTGAGGTTCTGCTCTGAGGTGTTGCCGTTGTCGAAGTAGGTCACTTCGGCCGTGCCGGTTCCGCTGGCTGAGTTCGAACCTGTGTAGGTGAAGTTTTCTGTGAACGAGACGGTTCTGTCGGCGCTGCCGGTGCCGTCGTCGGTGGAGATGAACCTGGTCAGGGTGCCTCCGGTCAGGGTCGGAGAACTTGCCGGAGAAGGTGACGGTGTCACCGGGGGCCTGCACGACAGGCACGGCGGCCGGGCCGGCCCGGTCCAGGTTGGCCTGGGAGGCGTCGGCCGAGTTGAAATTGTCGAGGTCGGTTTCAATCTGCAGCGGGGCTCCGGTGGTGGCGGTGTCCGGGGCTCCGGCGGCGAGGGACAGCTCGAACGTGGCCGTCCTGGTGGCCCCGGCGCCCAGGGATTCGGCGGTGTCGGGGATGATGGACCCGTCGATCACTCCGCCGTTCGCGGTGGACCCGGTGAGCGGCACGTTGACGAAGTCGCCGCCGGTGGCGTCGTCCTTGTAGGACAGTTGGAGCTGGCTGGCGTCCACTCCGGCAGACCCGTTGCTGTCGCCCGTGATGTACAGGTCGAAGCGGGCGTCGGCGATATCGGTGCTCGACGGGTTGGTTGCGGTCGCCGTGAACGTCGACATGGCACCGCCTGCCGCCAGGGAGGCCGGTAGCGTCTGGGTGACCGACGGGGCGTCAGACGTGTCGGCTCCCTGGTAGATGATGGCCTCGTTGGTGTTGCCCTGGGTGAGGTCGGTGGCTTCCACGTAGCACTCAGCGCTGCTGGTGCCGGCGGTGTAGGTGGCCGTGGCCTGGCCGGCGGCGTTCGTCACCGGGAGGGTCTCGCCCAGGGTGAGCCGCTGGCCGCCGAGGGTGCCGCAGGCGCCGTTCGTGGAATCGTCGAGCCGCGCGGAAAACGCGATGGTGTCGCCGACCACCGGGTCGCCGTCGCTGTCCAGGACGGTGACGGTGACCGTCGAGGTCGAGGTCCCGTCAGCGGGGAGGTCCGACGGGCTGGCATCCACGGTGACGGTGCCCGAGTCCGAGCCCAGATCCGCGGGGGTTGGCGTTGGCGTGCAGGGTCGCGCCGTGGAGCGCGGCGGCGGTCGTCGAGGAGCCCGAGGCTACATAGAGCTTCTGATCGCAGCCGTTACCCTTGCCGAGCGCCGCGTAGGCGCCGTTGTCGAAGTTGGTCTGGGTGTAGTAGTCGTGACCGTTGATGACCTGGTTGTACGACCCGGCCGGGTAGCCGACCCCGGAGTTGACCGTGCCGAGGGCGGCCCCGTAGTTCCCGGCGCACTCGTCTTCGTTCTCCCAGCCCGAGCTGTCGTTCCAGGCGCGGTTGGGGGAAGGGAGCGGGTCGGTAATGGCTTCGCTGATCTCGTGGCTCAGGGTGTTGATCGCTGAGTCGGCGTCGATGTTGCCGGTGGTGTCGTTGCCGCTGCCGCAGCTCGTGGTGTCGAAGGGCATGTCCGCGTACACGAGGGTCCCGCCGGCCTTGGTGGTGAAGGCGCCGTGGATGCCGCAGTAGTACTGGTTCGAGTACATCGGAGGGGTCCCGGGGACCTGTTCCTGGACGTTCAACGGGAAGAACAGGACGTACATGTGACCGAGGTCGACCGGGAGGCCCTGCGCCTTGGTGTACGTCTCGAGTTCGGCCCGGTACTGGGCCTGGGTGATGCAGGCGGTATATACGATCGCGGTGGCGGTGCACTGCCCGGTCGTCGGGTAGACGTCGGTGTCGGTCATCGGGGTGCCGGCGTGGATGAGGTACTTGATGTTGGTGGTCACCGAGTTGACCGTCTGGGTGTACTGGGTGTTGACCTGGTAGATGTTGGTGTTCTTGCCGCTGTCGGCGGCGATATCGGTGATGTACTGGTTGATGGCCGCCTGATAGGTGGGGCCCGTCGAGCCGTTGGATTCCGGGTAGCCGTAGCCGGTCGGAGCCCAGTAGATCGGCGTGATCGTGACCTCGCCGGTCTGGGCCGTGGTGCCCATCACGGCTCCGCCCTTATAGATCAGCGGCGGTGTACAGCCCGCGCAGACGCCGGGCTCTCCGGCGTCGGTGGCGCCAGATGCGTTGGCGGTCGTGCTGGCGGCCGGCGCGGCCACTGCGGCGCCGGCCCCCGCGAAGGCCAGGGCGGCGATCGTCGCGGCGACTATGGCGAGACGGTGCCTGACCCGCAGCCCGGCTCGTCGTTGGCGAAATCATGGCATGTACGGCTCCTGTGGTTCGTTGGTCCGGCGCGCGCCACGCGCCCAGCGTCTTCCCTTGCGTCCCGTCGCGGGCTTCCGGCCCACCAGGCACGACAGAACCTGGACCCGGCCAGCGAGCATGTCGGTGGAGGCCCAGCGGGTGGTGCGGGAGGAGGTGAGCTGAGGGTGTGATCCCTGACCTGGGCGGTGGCGAGGGCTGGGCAGCGACGCTGGCTTGTCCGGCGGGAGGGCCGGGATGCCGGGCTGGCGGCGGCTCCGGGGCTGGGCGGGACGAGGGCTCGTGGTTAACCGCCGGGTGGTAAGGCGGCCTCCGGCGGGCCGATGGTG
>JBEKGC010000600.1:0-4147 GCA_050013055.1 Streptosporangiaceae bacterium | reverse complement strand
CGGGGCGAGGACTGCCGCCAGGCTGGCGTCGGCGAGTATCACGGAGTCCTCGGCATGGCCGATGATGTAGCGGATCTGCTCCGCCGACAGCCGGATGTTAATGGTGTGCATCACCGCGCCCATGCCGGGAATGGCGAAGTATGCCTCCTGGTGCTCTTGGGTATTCCAGGCGAAGGTGGCGACCCGGTCGCCGGGCTCGACACCCAGGCGGCGCAAGCCGGCCGCCAGCTGATCGGCGCGGTCCGCCAGAGCCCCGAACGTGATGCGACGTACCCCGTCGGCCTCGTTGGTGACGACCTCGCTGTCAGCGTATGTGGTCCGGCCGTGCTCGAAGATGTGCCTGACCGTGAGCGGAAAGTCCATCATCGTACTTCGCATGGCTAGCCTCCTGAGACTTGCATGAGCCGACCTGCCCAGTGCGGTTCGCGCAGGTCGCGCTTGAGGATCTTGCCTGCCGCCGATTTGGGCAGCGGCTCGGTGCGCAGCTCGATGCACCTGGGTACCTTGAATCGGGCGATCCGCTCGCGGCAGTGCGCGACCAGCTCGTCCGGTGTCACCTGCGCCCGGGCGAACACGACCGCGTAGACCGCCTCTCCCCAGCGCGGGTCGGGAACGCCGAAGACGGCCACCTCCTCGACCGCGTGATGGGTGGCCAGCGCGTTCTCCACCTCGGTGGAGTAGATGTTCTCGCCGCCGCTGACGATCATGTCCTTGACCCGGTCGACCAGGTAGATGTGGGAGTTTTCGTCCTGGTACCCGAGGTCGCCGGTCAGGTACCAGTCGCCGCGCATGACCTCAGCCGTCGACTCTGGGTTCCGCCAGTAGCCGGCCATGACGCTGGGGCTGCGCACGGCGATCTCGCCAACCTGGCCCGGCGGCACATCGGCCTGGCCTTTGTCGATGACCCGCACCTCGACGCCCACGGCGGGCTGCCCGCACGAGTGGATCAGCGGGGTGTCGAGCAGGAGCTCTTCGTGCGGCAGCAGCGCGGTGATCGGCGTCGTTTCTGTCGTGCCGTACACGTGCAGCATCTCGGCATCGGGGAAGGCTCGCTTGGTCCGCCTCAGTGTCTCGGCGGAAATGGGTGACGCGCCGTGGCTCAGGTACCGCAGCGAGCTGACGTTCCGCGGCCGGGCGAGCTGCGCATGTGTGGTCGCGGCGAGCATGGTGGGAACGAGCAGCGTGTGCGTGACCGCCTCGCGTTCGATGAGGTCGACGGCCAGATCGGGGTCGAACCTGGGCATGATGACATGGGTTCCGCCGGCCCAGATGGTGGCCAGCGTGGCGATGACTCCGCCTGTGTGAAACATCGGGGAGGCCACGAGCCACCGTGTTTGCTGGTCAAAGGGCCAGGTGGTCATGAAATTCAACGCGCTGGAGAGCAGGCTCCGATGAGTATGCATCGCACCTTTCGCCGCCCCCGTGGTACCGGAGGTGTAGAACAGGACGGCCAGATCGTTCTCGGTGACCCCGTCTCCTAGCGGTACTTCGTCCGCCGCGGCTATCAGGTCCTCGTAGTCATCCGGCATCGTCAGCACCCGCCTGACGCCCGCGGCCCCCGGGTAGTCGGCGTCGGCGAACAGCACGCTGACCCCGGCGTCCGCCAAGATGGCGCGCATCTCCGCGGGAGCCAGCCGCGAGTTGACCGGGACCAGCACGTAACCCGCGGCGGGCAGGCCGAGGTAGAGCTCGAGGTAGCGGTCAGAGTTGGCCGCGATCACCCCGACACGGTCGTGCGGCGCCACGCCGAGCGCGCGCATCGCGCCAGCCAGGCGACGGCATCGCGATCCGAGCTCGGCGTAGGTACGGCGCCTGTCCTGGCATACCACGGCCGGGGATCCGGCGGCGATGCTGAGAGCCCGGCTGAGCGGCTGAGCGAATGTGTGCATCGGGCTCGCTTCCAAACGCAGGACAGGGCGCCTCTTCTTCTCGCCCGGAATCAGAGACTGTTGATACACAGCACGCTAGCCACCAGCCAGCTGGGGGTAATGGCCAAAGGTCCCGTGCACAATGGCCAGAGGTCTGGCGGTTTGCCCGACTCGCACCATGAGCAAGTCCTTCGCCTCTGACCGCTCACGTGCCGCACCGAATCGTTGGTGCTCTTGTTACCGTGGAGTAAACTAAGCCCCATAGCTGAGCGCACTAGGTACGGGCGGGCTGGCGGGCTCAGCCCTCGGGTATCAACCTGCGGGAGGGTTCTGATGTCAGCAGCCAACTCAGCCAAGCCAGTCACAGACGAGCAGCTGAGCATCAGGGGTTTGCGGATCCACGCTCAGATCCGGGGTGAGGGCGAGCCGCTGCTGCTGTTCTCCGGCATCTGGGGCGAGGTGGGCCTGTGGGACCAACTGCTTCCTTATCTGGGCGGGTTCCGGGCCATCGCCTTCGACCCGCCGGGAATCGGCCGCTCGCAGATGCCGGCCTTCCCGCTGACCATGTGGGGACTAGCCGGCTTCGGGGCCGCGGTACTCGACGAACTGGGCATCAAGTCCGCCCACGTGCTCGGCGCCTCGTTCGGTGGCGCGGTCGCGCAGCAGATGGCGTTCTCCTACCCCAGCCGGGTTCGCCGGCTGGTGCTGGCGTCGACATCCTTCGGCGGTTTCGCCATACCCGGCAGCCCGCAAGCTTTCTGGCACTTCATCCACCCGCGTAGCTACCATCCGGAACGTCTGGAACGAGTGGCCGGCGATATGTTCGGCGGCCGGCTGCGCACCGAGCCGGAGCTTGTCCGCTCGCTGCACATCAGGCGGCCGACCAATACCGTGGCCGCCTTGTACCGGATGGCCCCGCTTTTCGGCTGGACCAGCCTGCCGTGGCTGTGCGCCATCGGCCAGCCCGCCCTCGTCATCGCCGGCGACGACGATCCTGTCACACCGCTGGTGAATCACCGGATCATCGCCTCGCTGATGCCGGGGGCCACGCTGCATACGGTCCGGGGCGGCGGGCATCTAGTCCTGCTCGACAGCGCTCACCACGTCGGTCCGGTGATCTCCCGTTTCCTCCATGACGACCGCACGGCCCGCGTTGCGGCTTAGGTAGCCGCCTCGACGCCTGTTACTTGAGTTCCGCTTGCCGACAATCCAGGCTAGAGGCTCGTCACCTACTCCTCAGCCTGGCAGTGACGAAGGCTGGTAGGTTCGGATGGTGGGTTCGAGCTACCTGATATCGCGCCAGTGGGCGCTCACCAGCCGGTTTGCGATAACCGACGATGCGGGGACGCCGCAGTTCGAGGTTCATGGCAGGTTCGCGTTCTCCAGAAAGCTGTCCGTCTGTGATACCGGGGGAACGGAAGTCGCGGTCATCTCGCGCCGGGGGCTTGGGATGCGCTACCAGATCCTCATGGGGGGCGAGGAGATCACCGTGTCCCCTCGCGGGTTCTTCGGCAAGCGCTTCGAGATCGACTCGCCCGCCGGCCTCCTGGAGGCACGCGGCAACTTCTCCGGGCGGCAGTATGCCATCACCCGCGGTGGCATGCCGCAACTGCGCACGCTCAGGGAGCAGTTCGCCGTCGACGTGACCGACGGAGAAGATGCCGTGCTCATGCTGGCGGCGGTGCTGGTCATCGAGATCATCAGAGCTGAGCGCCGGAGCAGCGCCGGCGTCGGCGGCTGACCATCGAGGCAGCGCCAGGCGCGCCATCACGGACGGGTCCTCTGCCGTCTCACCCTCCGCTGCCGTGTCAAGGTACGGCTCACGACCGAGGCGGCGGTCACGCCCTGAAGGCCCGAAGCGCCGCACCCAGCCGCCACCCCGTCGCCGCTCCCGCCACTCCCCGCACCCGGAACCCACCCGTCACAACTCTCGAAAAAGATCGTGGAATATTCGGCTTACCTGGAGACTTTGGTGCCTTATGACTGCCCTAATCCTCCGCAAGAGCCCTATCTTCCACGCGAAACCGACGGCCCGCCCGCACTACGCTGAGGCCGGACCAGGCACAGCACACACCTCGCATCACCGCCCCCAGCCGCCACCGCACCACCAGCACGACCCCGACGGACCCGCCTCCGGGGCCGCCGCCGGCCCGGACCGCGCTTACCAGGGGAGCGGGCCGTGAGCGCCGACGTAGCTTCCGGTCGGTCCGTCCGGGCCGACCTGCGCCATCCGGACGATGATCTCGGCGCCCTCCTCGACGGTCTGCGTGCCGGTGTTC
>JBEKGC010000599.1:0-6134 GCA_050013055.1 Streptosporangiaceae bacterium | reverse complement strand
CGATCACCTCGCCTTCGGCGTGGGCGCGAGCGACCAGGTCACCGCGGCTATACGGGACGACGACCCGAACGGGCACGTTCAGGTGCGGCAGCGCGGCCTCGATGGCCTCCCGCAAGGCCGGCAGGCCGGCCCCCGTCTTGGCCGAGATCGACAGGCTGCCCGGCGCACGGGCCCGCAACGTCTGCAGCACGACCGGGTCGGCGGCGTCGATCTTGTTGACCACGATGAGCTCGGGGACGCGGTCGGCGCCGATGTCGGCCAGCACGCTGCGGACCGCGGCGATCTGCGCCTCAGGCTCCGGATCGGACCCGTCGACCACGTGCAGGATCAGGTCCGCCTCGGCCGATTCCTCCAGCGTGGACCGGAACGCCTCGACCAGCTGATGCGGCAGATGGCGGACGAACCCGACGGTGTCGGTCAGCGTGAAGCCTTGTCCCGACGGCGTCTGGGCCCGCCTGACCGCCGGGTCGAGGGTGGCGAACAGCGCGTCCTCCACCAGCACCCCGGCGCCGGTCAGCGCGTTGAGCAGGCTGGATTTGCCCGCGTTGGTGTATCCGGCGATGACCACAGAGGGCACCTCGTGGCGGTGACGCTGCGCGTGCTGAACCTTCCGGCCGGTCGACATGCCCGCGATCTCCCGCTTGAGCTTGCCGATCCGGGCCCGCAGCCGCCGCCGGTCCGTTTCCAGCTTGGTCTCGCCTGGACCACGGGTCCCGATCCCGCCGCCGCCGGCCACCCGGCCGCCGGCCTGCCGGGACAGCGACTCACCCCAGCCGCGGAGCCTGGGCAGCATGTACTGCAGCTGCGCCAGCTCCACCTGGGCCTTGCCCTCCCGGCTGCGGGCATGCTGGGCGAAGATGTCCAGGATCAGCGCGGTCCGGTCGATCACCTTGACCTGCACCACGCCTTCCAGCCGCCGCAGCTGGCTGGGGGTGAGCTCGCCGTCGCAGATCACGGTGTCCGCGCCGGTGGCCGCGACGACGTCGGCCAGCTCCCGCGCCTTGCCCGAGCCCACGTAGGTGGCCGCGTCGACATGGCTGCGCCGCTGGATGAGGCCGTCAAGCACCTCGGAACCCGCCGTCTCGGCCAGCCTGCTCAGCTCGCGCAGCGAATTCTCGGCGCTGGCCAGGGTCCCCTCGGTCCACACCCCGATCAGCACGACCCGCTCGAGCCGCAGCGCGCGGTACTCGACCTCGCTGACGTCCTGCAGCTCGGTGGACAGGCCAGGGACCCGCCGCAGCGCGTGCCGCTCCTCGACATCCAGGCCTGGCTGTTCGTTCAAGACTGTGCTCATTGTCCTCCGACATCGGTGCTTACTCGTCCCCCGATGGTGCCACGCCGCACGCGGCACCGCATTTTAATAACACCGGCGCCGCAGCAAATGTGCCCCCGAGGGGTTTTCGTTTTCGATGATCGCGAAGACTTTTTACCCGCCGGTGGGTAAAAAGTCTTCGCGATCATGAGGGACGCTCACTGAGGGCGGCGCCGGCGGCGGCGCGGCCGGCGGAGAAGGCGGCGCGGAGGAGCTTGCCGTCGGTGGCCAGGCGGCTGACTTCGGGCGAATCCGGGGCGGGGCGGATGGAGAACACAGCGGGCTCGGCGGGGGCGGGGGATCGGGACTGGGACTGGTAGGCGGCTAGGCGGCGGTCGTCGGCGGCGAGGCGGGCGTCGCGGGACAGGAAGGTGGCGCGCAGGGCGGGCGTCTCCCGGCGCAGCGTGGTGCGGGTGATCAGGCGCACCGAACGGGACGGCGCGCGGCCATCCGGCCAGGTCAGCGGATCGCGGCGGGAGCGGAGGACCAGGATGTGCGTGGCGCCCTGGGCCAGCGCGGTGCGGTAAGGGACCGATTCGGACACGCCGGCGTCGTAGAACCGGCGGCCGGCGAAGCTGACCGGGGGGCCGGCCAGCAGCGGCATGGCGGCGCTGGCCCGCAGGGCCAGGCGCAGCTCGGCGGGATCGCCGATAAACGGGTGCAGGTCGGTCGAGACGCCGGTGGCCGCGTCGGTGGCCAGCGGGTGGTACTCCACCGGGTGAGCCAGCACCGAGGCGAAGTCCATCGGGAACGTGGTCTGGTAGAGCTCCTCGATCAGCGCCCTGACATCGACGGCCGGGCGGCCGCGGAGCAGGCCGGAGCGGCGGATCAAGGTCTTGGCGTAGGCGGGCTCGGTCCAGCCGAGCAACCCTTCCGGGTTGCTGCTGAGCAGCCAGGCGGCGGTGATCGCGCCGGCCGAGGCCCCGTAGACGGCGTCAAAGGCCGGTACCAGGCCGCGGGCGTGCAGTTCCAGGGCCATGCCCGCCGAGATGACGCCGCGCATCCCGCCGCCCTCGATGGCCAGCGCCACCCGCAGACCGTCGGCCCGGCCCGTGCGGGTCCGCTCCGCCAGCACCCGCAGGACCCGATGCGGACTTTCCGGAAGCGGGTTATCCGAAAGTGAACTATCCGGATGCGGACTTTCCGGGAGCGGGTTAATCGGAGTTCTCCGGGTGACCGGGGGTGAGGCGAGCCAGCACCTCGGAGGCGAGCCAGCACCTCGGGCAGCTCGTCCTCGTAGAGGACGGTGAGGCGGTGGGTGGCGCGGGTGATCGCGACGTAGAGATCGTGGCCGCCGGCCGGTGACTGAGTCAGGATCCCGGCCGGGTCGACCAGCACCACCCGGTCGAACTCCAGCCCCTTGGTCTGTCCCACGGTCAGCAGTGCGACCGGCGAGTCGAGCACCTCGGGCCGGTCGCCGGCCACCGCCGCGGGCAGCGCCCGCGCCAGATCCGCCAGCCGTGCCGTCGGCGCGATCACCGCGAGCCGGCCGCCGTTCCCCATCTCCGCGAGTTCCTCGCCCACCACGGCGGTCACCTGGCCCAGGCCGCGGACGGCCCGGGGAAAGACGCCCTCGTCGCGGACGGACTCCGGGGGACGTTCTGCCGGGGCCACCGAGGCCAGCACGTCGGCGGCCACCACCATGATCTCGGCGGGGGTCCGGTAGTTGACGGTCAGCAGCTCTTCGTGCCAGCGTCCCTGGACATACGGGTCGAGCATCTGCGCCCAGGAGCGGGCGCCGGCCACGCTCCCCCGCTGCGCCACGTCGCCGACCACGGTCAGCGACCGGCTGGGAACCCGGCGCATCACCATCCGCCACGCCATCGCGGACAGTTCCTGCGCCTCGTCCACGATCACGTGGCCGTAGGCCCAGGAAGGGTCGGCCCACGCCCGCTCGGCCGTGGTGAGCTGCTGGCCGGACTCGCGGTTCCACTCGGCCAGGGTGGCGGCGTCCACGAATCCCTGCCCGGCCAGGCCGGTGATCTCAAGCACCTCCTGGGCGTACTTCTCCTCAAGCCGCCGCTCCCGCTCAGCGGCCCGGCGCCTGGCCTTGTCGGCCGAGTCATCGATGCCGAGCAGCTGCGCGGCCTCGTCAAGCAGCGGAACGTCCGCCACGGTCCACGCGTCGGGAGCATCGGGGCGGAGCACCACGGACCGTTCGGCCGCGGAAAAGGCCGGAGCGGCCCGGCGCAGCTCGCCTTCGGCGGCCAGCAGCCCGGCCACCAGCCGCTGCGGGGTCAAAAACGGCCACAGCGCGTCGACCGCGGCCCGGACCGGCAGCTCGTCCCAGAGCCTGGCGCGGGTATACGGAAGGTCCTCGGGATCAAGCTCGCGGTCAAGCGCCCTGGCCTCGGCCGCGGCCAGCGCGCTGAGCACCTCGGTGGCGAACAGCTTGCGGGCCACGTTGTGCGGCCGGCGCAGGCCGCGGGCCCGGTCCCTGGCCCGCACGACGGTCTCCCGCGGCACCGTCATCGTCACGCCGTCCACGGTGATCTCCAGGTCAGCGGGCGGTACCTGCTGGAGGTTGCGTACCGCGCGGCGGAGCACGCCGACCATCTTGGTGTCGCCCTTGATCACGGCGGCGGCCGGATCTTCGTCCAGCGCGGCCTTGACCCCGGGGAAGAGCTCCGCCATCGAGCTGAGCACCACATCGGTCTCGCCGAGGGAGGGCAGCACCTGGCTGATATAGCGGAGGAAGGTGGTGTTCGGGCCGATGACGAGGACGCCGCGTCGCTCGAGCGTCTTGCGGTGCGTGTACAGCAGGTACGCGGCCCGGTGCAGCGCCGCGACCGTCTTGCCGGTGCCCGGGCCGCCCTGCACCACCACGACGCCGGCGATGGCGGCGCGAATCACCCGGTCTTGTTCGGCTTGAATGGTGGCGACCACATCGCCCATCCGGCCGGTGCGGCCGGCGGTAATGCTCGCGATCAGCATGGCCTCGCCCGACAGGCTTTTCCGGTCGGGTTCTGACAGCCGGTCAAGGTCGAAGACCTCGTCGTCCACGCCGGTGACGGCGCGATTCCTGGTGTAAATGTGGCGGCGCCTGATCAGCTCGTGCGGGTCTTTCGGAGTGGCCGCGTAAAAGGGCTGGGCGGCCGGCGCGCGCCAGTCGATAAGCCGCGGCTCGAGGTCGGAGTCCCGCAGCCCGATCCGGCCGATGTACAGCGTGCCCGCCCGCTCGGGCGTCGGTTCGGCGTCGGTGCGGCCGAAGCACAGGCCGTGTTCCACCGCGTTCAGCTGGGCCAGCCGCCGGTCCTGCTCGGCCGCGGTCACGTCGCGCTCCACCCGGGCCTGGAAGGTGCCGCCCGCGCCGCCGCGGCGGTGCGTCTGGATCAGCGCGCGCTCGGCCCGCTCCCGCGCGTAATCGAGCAGGCGGTAAAGCATGTCGAGGTACGCCTGCTCGTGGCTGACAGCCGCCGCGGTGGCGGAATTGGTTTGACTAAGCGTCATATTTCTTGGTATACTTTCGCTGTATTATAATTGTCGCTCTTTTAGTACGGGGGGCGTCGGCAGGCGGATACGGTTGAGGGAAATAAGAGCTTATCACCCCGCCCGGCTCGCGGCAGCCCCTGGCCTGGGGACGGCTGGCTTGACCAGTCATCTCCCCGAATTGGCTCAGCCGATAATGGCACCGAGTATCGTCCCGCCGGGGTCGCGGCCATTTCTCCGACGCCGCCGCCGGAGGCGCTGGAATACCATTTCCGTCAGCACCGGACTACGGGCGCCTGCGGCGGGCCCCGGCGGCGCGCCTAGGATGGGGGCACGAGCCATTTGGGTTCGGGAGGAGTGCTTAAACCATGCCAGGAACCGAACGTGTCGAGATCACAGGACCTTACGGTGATCGTTACGACGAGATACTGACGCCGCAGGCCATCGACCTCATCGCCGCCTTGCACGCCGAGCTCGGCCCGCGCCGGGCGGAGCTGCTCGCGGCCCGCCGCCGCCGCCAGGCCGAGCTGGTCGGCGGGGCCATGCTCGACTTCCTGCCCGAGACGGCGCACATCCGCGCGGACCCGGACTGGCGGGTCGCGCCGCCCGCGCCCGGCCTGGTCGACCGGCGGGTCGAGATCACCGGGCCGACCGACAAGAAGATGACGGTCAACGCCCTGAACTCGGGGGCCAACGTGTGGCTGGCGGACTTCGAGGACGCCAACACCCCGCTGTGGGACAACATGATCACCGGGCAGCTCAACCTCAAGGACGCGCTGGACCGGACGATCGACTACAGCTCCGCCGACGGCAAGGACTACGCGCTGCGCCCGGACGGCGAGCTGGCCACGATCGTGGTCCGGCCGCGCGGCTGGCACCTGGACGAGAAGCACATCCTGGTGGACGGCAAGCGGGCCTCAGGCAGCCTGGTCGACTTCGCGCTTTACCTGGCGGCCTGTGCGCAGCGTCAGCTGGATAAGGGCAAGGGCCCCTACTTCTACCTGGCCAAGAACGAGAGCCACCTCGAGGCACGGCTGTGGAACGACGCGTTCAACCTGGGCCAGGACGCACTCGGCATCCCGCGCGGCACGATCAGGGCCACCGTGCTGATCGAGACGATCCCGGCGGCGTTCGAGATGGAAGAGATCCTGTATGAGCTCAGGGACCATTCGGCAGGCCTGAACGCGGGCCGCTGGGACTACCTGTTCAGCGTGATCAAGAAGTTCCGCACCCGGGGCCGCGAGTTCGTCCTGCCCGAGCGCAACTCGGTCACGATGACCGCGCCGTTCATGCGCGCCTACACCGAGCTGCTGGTCAAGACCTGCCACCGGCGCGGGGCGCACGCGATGGGCGGCATGGCCGCGTTCATCCCGAGCCGGCGCGACCCCGAGGT
>JBEKGC010000598.1:0-3915 GCA_050013055.1 Streptosporangiaceae bacterium | reverse complement strand
CCGTCCTCGAACACGACCATCGAGGCGACCACGTGCGTACCCTGCAGGTTCGACACGTCATAGCACTCGATCCGCAGCGGCGCGTCGTCCAGTCCCAGAGCCTCCTGGATCTCGCTCAGCGCCTTGCTCCGGGTGGTCAGGTCGCTGGCGCGGCGGGTCTTGTGCAGGGCGAGCGACTGACCGGCGTTCTTGGCCACGGTCTCCATCAGGGCCTTCTTGTCCCCGCGGCGCGGTACCCGCAGGTCGACCGGGCCGCCGCGGCGTTCGGTCAGCCACTGCGTCATCGCGATCCTGTCCGGTGGCAGCTCGGGCACCAGGACCTCACGGGGTATGCCGGCGTTGACCGCCTCGGCATCACCCGGGGTGTCGCTGTAAACCTGGCCGAGGAAAACCTCGACCAGGCCGGCCGTGGTCACGTCCTCCACCTTGTCGAGCACCCAGCCCCGCTGGCCGCGGACCCGGCCACCGCGCACGTAGAACACCTGGACGGCCGCCTCGAGCTGGTCTTCGGCCAGGGCGATCACGTCGCAGTCGGTGCCGTCGCCGAGGACCACCGCCTGCTTTTCTATCGCGCGCTCGAGCGCGCGCAGGTCGTCCCGGAGCCGGGCCGCGCGCTCGAACTCCTCTTCCCTGGCCGCCTGCTTCATCTGCGCCTCCAGGCGGCCGGCGAACCGGGCGGTCTGGCCGGCCATGAAGTCGCAGAAATCCTCGGCCAGGGCGCGGTGCTCCTGCTCGCTGACCCGCTTGACGCACGGCGCGGAGCACTTGCCGATGTACCCGAGCAGGCAGGGGCGGCCGATCTGCGCCGACCGCTTGAACACGCCCGCCGAGCAGGTCCGGACGGGAAACACCCGGAGCAGCGTGTCCACCGTGTCGCGGATGGCCCAGGCGTGGCTGTACGGGCCGAAGTACTTGGTGCCCTTGCGCTTGACCCCGCGCATCACCTGGACCCGCGGGAACTCCTCGCCCATCGTGACGGCGAGATACGGGTAGCTCTTGTCGTCCCGGTACTTGACGTTGAACCTGGGGTCGAACTCCTTGATCCAGGAGTACTCGAGCTGCAGCGCCTCGACCTCGGTGCCGACCACCGTCCACTCCACGCCCGCCGCCGTGCTGAGCATCATCTGGGTGCGCGGATGCAGGCTGGCGAAGTCGGCGAAGTAGGAGTTGAGCCGCTGCCTGAGCGACTTCGCCTTGCCCACGTAGATGACCCGGCCACGCTGATCGCGGAACTTGTAGACCCCAGGCGATTCGGGGATCTCGCCCGGCGCGGGCCGGAAACCGTGCGGATCTGCCACGTAGCAACTTTACGCGCCCCCAGGCCCGTATTCCGGCCGCTGGCCGGCCACGATGGCCTCGTGGCTACCTTCTTCACCGCGACCGGGCGGTGGTGCGTCCGCTTCCGCTGGGCGATCGCGGCGATCTGGGTGGCCGGCGTCGTGGCGGCCATGACGCTGCTGCCGTCGCTGTCGAGCGTGACCCAAAGTGACAACACCTCGTTCCTGCCGGGCAGCGCGCCCAGCCAGCAGGCGGCCCAGCTGGCCTCGCCGCTGCAGGGAGCTTCGCTCACCGCGGTCACGGTGGTGACCGCCAGCCCCGGGCGGCCGCTGACCGCGGCGGACCAGGCGGCCATCGGGCGGCTGGCGGGCGCGCTGTCGCGGGTGGCGAAGGTGACCGGTGTGCGGGACGCCGGCCAGTCCGCCGACGGTCAGGCCGAGCAGCTGACCGTGCTGGCCGCGCTCGCGCAGTCTGGCGGGCTGGCCACCACCCAGCAGGCGCAGCTGGTCGCCAGCCTGCGGGACGTGATCCGGACCGCCGCGCGGCCGGCCGGCCTGCAGGCGCACACCGCCGGGACGGTGGCGACCCGGGTAGACACCAACGCGACCTCGACCAAGACCGGCGGCCAGGTGCAGTGGTTCTCGATCATCTTCGTGATCGCCCTGCTGGTCGGGGTGTTCCGCTCGGCGCTGGCGCCGCTGATCGCCGTGCTGCCCGCGGTGCTCGTGGTCCTGGTGGCGGAGCGTCTCACCGCCGAGGCCGCCGTGCACGGGCTGTCGGTGTCCCAGATCGCCTCGCTGCTGCTGATCGTGCTGGTGCTCGGCGCGGGAACCGACTACGCGCTGTTCCTGATGTTCCGGGTGCGCGAGGAGATGCGGGCCGGGCTCGCGTGTCACGAGGCGATCGTGCTGTCGGTCGGGCGGGTGGGTGAGACGATCACGTTCTCCGCGGGCATCCTCATCGCGGCGCTGCTGTCGCTGGCCACGGCCACCTTCAGCCTCTACTCCGGGCTGGCGGCTCCGCTGTCGATCGCCATCGGGCTGATGCTCATCGCCGGGCTCACCCTGCTGCCCGCGCTGCTGGCGATCGTCGGCCCGGCCGCCTTCTGGCCCTCCTCGGTCAAGCCGGGGACCGGACGGGCCGGGTGGTGGGGCCCGGTCTGCGCCCGGATCGTGCGCCGTCCCGTGGTCACCCTGGTCAGCGGCCTGGTCGTCTTCGGCGCGCTCGCGGCGGCCTCGGCCGGGTATCTGGCCGCCGGGCTCGGCGGGGCGGTGACCGCGCCCGCGGGCAGCGACTCGGCGGCGGGCGACACCCTGCTGGCCAGGCACTTTCCGCAGACGGCGGCCAACCCGACCATCCTGGTGCTGCGGCTGCGGCAGCCGGTCTGGGCGGCGGCCGCCGCGGTGGCCGCCGCCGAGCGGCAGCTGGCCTCCGACCCGCAGTTCAGCGCGGTGACCGGGCCCTTCAACGCCAACGGCACGACGCTGACCCCGGCGCAGTACGCGGCGCTGCACGCCGCCTACGGGCCGCCGCGCGGGCTGGCGTCCGCGGGCCCGAAGGTGCCGCGGACGGAGCTGGCCGCGTACCAGTCCTACCGGGCCAGCGGCTCGTACGTGAGCACGGACGGAGACACGATCTCGTTCGCCACCGGCCTGAGGGCCGGCAACGCCACAAGCACCGCGGCGGCGCAGGCGGTGCCCGCGATCCGGGCCGACACCGCCCGGGCGGCACGGGCCGCCGGGGCGCTGGCCGCCGGGGTCACCGGCCAGGCCGCGTTCACCTACGACGTCGGCCAGCTGTCGGGCAGCGACCTGCGCACGGTCATCCCGATCGCCATCGCCGTCATCGCGGTGCTGCTCGCGCTGGTGATGCGCAGCCTGATCGCGCCGCTTTACCTGATCGCCTCGGTGGTGCTTTCTTACTTCTCGGCCCTGGGGCTGACCGTGCTCGTCTTCATCCGCGCCGCCGGGCAGCCGGGGCTGACGTTCATCTTGCCGTTCCTGCTTTTCACGTTCCTGCTGGCCCTCGGCGAGGACTACAACGTCCTGGTCATGACGCGGATCAGGGAGGAGGCCCAGCGGATGCCGCTGGCTGACGCGGTGAGCCGCGCGCTGCGGGTCACCGGGAGCACGGTCACCTCGGCCGGGCTGGTGCTGGCGGGAACGTTCGGGGTGCTGGCGGTGGTGGGTTCAGGCAGCGCGGGAACGCAGACGTCGGCGTGGGCCTGGCGCTTGGCGTGCTGATGGACACCTTCTTGGTCCGGACGCTGCTCGTGCCGTCGGCGGTAGTGCTGATCGGGCGGTGGAACTGGTGGCCGTCCCGGCTCAGCCGGCCCTCCCCCGGCGGCTAGCCGTTGACGGGCAGCAGCAGGGTCGAGACGTTCTCGCCGCCCAGGCCGATCTCGTAGCCGGTCGGCACGAGGTCGGCGGCGGGCGCGTCGACCTGGCCGTTGCCCGGGTTCCTGGCGAAACGGGGATGCGCGCCGCCGGACACCTGAAGCCTGATCCGGTGCCCCGGCCCGAACCGGTGCGCGGCGCCGGACAGCGAGACCCACACCACGCCGGACAGCGGGTCGGCGTCGGCTAGCCGGATAATGCCGTCGCAGATGTTGCGCGAGCGCCCGCGCGGATCCACGTC
>JBEKGC010000597.1:0-3660 GCA_050013055.1 Streptosporangiaceae bacterium | reverse complement strand
TGATCCTCCCGGCCAGCAATCGCCAGTGCCAACGCCGCCCAGCCCGGCGCGCGGCACCGGCTCAGCCCATCCCGCCGCCGCAGCGGGACTTCATACTCGAATCGTAGGTAGATCAGGCTGCACAGGCTACGGCCGGCGACACGGCGCCCCCGAGACGTGGAATTGCCGCCGGAACCCAGATGGCAAGGGCGCAGACCTTCGGCGCACACCTATCTGCGGCCGCTAGCGTATCGGCTCGTAGCAGAATCAGTCACAAATCGTGATCTCTTATTGAACCCAGCATGTGACCTGATCGCCGAATATTTGCGGCTATCGAGGTCGGCCGAGACGCTGTGGACGTCGCGCCAGATCTTCCAGTTCTGTGCTCTCGCACTGTCGCCGACGGACGATGGCGGGGCGGAATGACTGGAAAAAAGCGCCATCGAATCCGCACCCGCTGAATGCAAGACGCTGACTACCATCGAAGCCAGACACGGATTGTCAAGGAAGGCCGGCTTGCCGAGCACCGTCAGGGTTCGCGAACGGTTCGCCGTTCCGGAGTCGGCGGCTCGACGGTCAGCGCGGGACCTCCGGCCAGGTTAAGGAGGAAGATAGCGCCCGCGGATCACCTTGATCTGGCTGAGAACTGCAGCCCCGCCCAAGTCCGCCAACCCAGGGAAATTGTGTGTCACCCCGCCGTGTGTCAAGTACGCCTGGAACTGCTGATTTGTGGGGTTGTCCGCAACAACGGCCAATAGGGTGTACGGACGGCCATCATCTGAGTTGGATTGTCGTCCGAAGTAGGTCGCCGTGCTCCACCGCTCGGCGTTGCTGGCCACTGCAACTTTGTTCTGCGGGTAGTAGCCCCCACCGCCAGCACCGCCTGGCTGGAGCACAAGCCAGAGGTGCTGACCAGGGCATAGATGGTTGATCGTACCGAGCACGGGCTGGCTTTGGTTGACCACCGTGCCATCCCTGGGGCTGGTGATAGACAGGCTCGTCGGAGAGCAGGGAGGAGGAATGAGGGCCCGGGCGACGAAAAGGGACGCGCCAAAAAGAATAGACGTCAGTGCCACAGCAGTCAAACGCGACTTCCAGAGCGCTCGAAGCGCATCAGTGATGTTGTGAATCTTAACCCATAGCTTAGCGATCTTTGCCCCTATAGTAACAAGCCCCCCTGCGATCGCGGCAAGCCCGACGAACAAGCCGCCAACGCCACCCAACAGCGACCCGATTTCACCCATGGCCTCACACACCCTCCTGCGGCGGCCCGCCGTGTCCGCGCCGTGTCCCGCCACGGCGTGGTTCTCGTAGGCATCTAGAAACGACGCCTACGGTCAGAATCCGCTGTTCCAAGTGCAAGGGCAACTGACCAAAGTCCTGTATTAACTGATGCTTTGGTTTCCCCCACATATCAGGGCACCGAGCTTCACCTGGCGGGGAGGAACCGACGGTGACCGAGACAATCGAGCCCATGCCGGCTCAGGTTGATCAGTGGCAGCTTAGCCAGGAGCCGGTGGACAAGGTCCACGCTGAAGGGTGGAACTGATCGGCCCGGTACGCTCACGGTTCTGGCCTAAACCGTGCTCGAGTCCGCTCTGGAAGCGGAGATGAGCGAGCACCTGGGCTATAACAGGAACGACCTGCGGCCAGGGACCAATGAACCGCCGCAACGGCACCCGCCCAAAGCGGTGCTGACCGAGATCGGCCAGTGGAGATCGAGATGTCCAGCGACCATGAGAACTCGTTTGATCGCCTGCAAACGGTAGCGGCGGTTGGATTGGCGTCGCTGACCGCAACAGAAACATTCGTTCGGCCTGATACCGATGGTCATGGGTGGCGGCGTGTCGCACGTACCGATAACGAAAGCGGCTACTTGCGCCCTGGCCGCGGACCATTCCCCTCATTGAACGCGAACCGGCAACGCACCCCGGCGTGTGACCGGATCGCGATTACGCGCTCACATCCCTGCCGATTCTGATGGACAGTGCAGATGCCCGGTTACGGTGTCCTGGCATGGCCGCGGATTGCGCTGATACGGCAGAGATCGCGGCCCGCCCTGTGCCTGTCAGGCAGCGCGGGCACGGGCCCGGATTGCTGTGGAAGCCGGGCACCCGGGACGGCGGGGTGAGGCCGGTGGGTGAGGCGGCATCCCGGTGGAGCCCTGGAGCAGGCCGCGGCGAGGCCTGTCCGGATCCCGGCTGCCCCCGGGGCGCTGCCAGCCCCGGACCTGGTCTGTGACGTTCGGCCCTGGCAGGCCACCAGCGTGGCGCAAAAGACTCCGGGTAGCGGGCGCCGGGCCGCTGGGAGCGCGGGCAGGGGTAACCCTGTTCGCTGCCCTGGCGGAGTGTGCAGGTGCGCCCTTCACCGAAGAGGTGATGTCATGAGGGTCCTCGTCGCCTACGCCACCCGGCACGGCGCCACGGCCGGGATCGCCGGACGAGTCGCGGCAGCCCTGACCGCGGCGGGCCTGCCAGCCGAGGCCCGGCCCGTTGAGGATGTCAAGGACGTCGAGCCCTACGACGCGGTCGTCCTCGGCGGTGCGGCATACATGTTCCACTGGCTCAAACCCGCCGTGACGTTCGCCCGGCGGCACCGCAAGGAACTCGCGGCGCGGCCGGTATGGCTGTTCAGCAGCGGCCCGCTCGGCACCGACCTGGTGGACAGGGACGGCAGGAACGTCCTTGAGACCACCCGGCCCAAGGAGTTCGACGAGCTCACCAAGCTGCTGCACCCACAGGGTGAGCAGGTCTTCTTCGGCGCCTACGACCCCGACGCGCCACCCGCCGGTCTCGGCGAGCGGTTCGTGCAGCACATGCCTGCCGCGCGGGCCGCCCTGCCGGCCGGCGACTTCCGCGACTGGCCTGCCATCGACGCATGGGCCGCGCAGATCGCCGCGGAGCTGGGGGCCACCCGGTGACATGACCCCGTCCGGGGGATGCCGCCGCCGCAGGTGCGGGCTCCGGCATCACGCGGCCGAGCTCGCTACCTCGCAGCACCGGGGCCCACGGCCGTCATCGCCGACCGCAACCCCGACCGCGAGCAGCCATGCCGCGATCAGGGTGCGGGGTGATCTCGGGCGCCCTGGCACGGACGCGTCCGCCTCTGCCATCTCCGGCAGCCTCACCTGCTGAGCGGCCGCACAGATCGCCCAGCTCGGTAACTGAATCAGCTGCCACAGCAGCAAGCGGAGCATCACCCATATCGGCGGATCTCGCGCGTCGGTCGTAACCAGCGATCGTGACGCAGCGATATACTCATTGCCTGCAGCGCGAAAGGCCTGCCGGCTCGGGCGCCGGGTAGTAGATGCTCTGGAGGATGCAGCGGGTTGCCGTCCCGGCGGTCAGCCCGCCGCGACTGGCGGCAGCACGGCACCAGCGATGAGACGTCCATCGTGATACGACCCGCCCAGGATAAGGGGATGATGTCATGATGACGGAGCAAGCCCCGCCCGGCGTTGACAGCACGACCCCTAACGTCGCCAGGATCTATGACTACCTGCTCGGCGGCAAGGACAACTTCGCCGCCGACCGGGCGGCGGCCGGGCACTTCCTCGCCGTGATCCCCGATATCGCCGCGATAGCCGCAGATAACCGCGCGTTCCTGGCGCGGGCGGTACGGTACCTCGCCGTCGAGGCGGGCATCAGGCAGTTCCTTGACCTGGGCGGCGGGCTCCCCACC
>JBEKGC010000596.1:0-3665 GCA_050013055.1 Streptosporangiaceae bacterium | reverse complement strand
CGAACGCATCGGGGACATGACGATCCGCCATGGCCTGCGCGTAACTCGGGTCGGTGGCCAGGAGCTGACTGTGGTCGGCGATGCTCTCGGCGACGTTGTGGTAGACCCTGAACGCAGCGGTCAGGGTCACCCAGCGGCCGTTCTCGTATTCCTGGGTCGGCAGCATGTCCGCACCCGCCGGGCCCGTTCCTTTGATGCCGAAAAGGTTGTGGTCCCGGACGGCGAGCACGCTCTGCCCCCATCCGGATTCGTCGATGGCTTGCGCAATCGTCACCGCAGCCGGAATGCCGAAACGGACCTGCGCGGCCATGGCCCCCGGTGCGACCTGACTAATGAAGGCCTGCTGCAACGCCGTGCCTGGGACCTGAGGCGTCGTCGCCGACGGCTGTTGCCTGCCGTAGCTGACCGTCGCCGAGGTGGCCGAGCGGCCTGAGAACTCGGCCTGAATCGCCTGAAGGCCCGGTATAGCCGCGGTGCTCCCGCCCTGCGTCGCGGTGGTCCCGCCCTGCGTCGCGGTGCTCCCGCCCTGGGATGACGCTGCGGGCCGCGGCCGAGTTGCGGTTCCCTGGCCGGCCTGCGTGGCCGCGCCTGCGGGCTGCTTGCTGTCGCTAGTGCTGACCGCGGCGGCCAGCATCCCGGGGATCGCCGCCTGCCCGGCGGGCGTGCGGCTCGGCGCCGAGCTGGCCGCCGTGCCGGTCCGGCTTGAGGCCGAGGCCGAGGCCGAGGCGGTCCGGTTCGCGGCTTTTCCCGGCGCCTGCTGATCAGCGCTTTGGGTGACGGGCACCTCGCCGTTGTTGACGAATCCGACCACGCCCTGGCCCGCCAGCGGCACGCTGAACTGATGGGCGTTCACGGTGAAGTTGGGCAGCGAATCGCCGCCGATCGTGTAGAGCACTCCGCTGGCGTACTTCGTGACGACCTCGACATGGCCGTTGAAGAGCACCCAGTCGCCCGGCAGCGGCCGGTAACCGTCGCCGAGCGGGTGCCAGCGGTCGTGCGCCTCGGCGTCCTGAACGATGGAGATGACGCCGGGCGACGCCGGGTTCTCCTCCACCCGCACATCGGCCCACGGCTGCAGCGGCCAGGGATACGACGTGCCGCCGGTCACCCAGCTTTCCTGGCCCGCTGCCTTGGCCCCGAGTTCGAGCGTCAAGCTGGCAAAGGCGGCGCACGATTCGCCGTGATCGACGCCATCGACGCTGTCCTGCTGCCAGATGGCCGCCTCCATCTCGGCGGGCGTCTTGGTCTGCGCCATCCGGAGGTAGTAGTTGGCGACATTGATAATGGCCGCACGTAGCGTGCTGTCGTCCGCAGATACCGATGCCGATGCCGATGCCGATGCCGTCCGTGCTGGCTTGGAGAAGTCCACCAGGTGAACCGGCATGCTCGTCGGCGCCGTCATATCAGCCACCGTCCCGTGGGTGAAGGAGAATCCGGTCATGGCCCCGCACGTACTGAGGCTCACAAGCGCGGTTGCCTGCTGCCACGTTGGTTTCCTGACGGGATGCACGGAATCACCTTCTTCCACAACGTCACGTGGAATGCGTTTTGCGAATGTGAAGTGCGGGTAACCGCCTTCGCTCGGCCTAGCGCGCCCCTGGCAGAGTGTGCAGGATGGCTTGGACTTGCGAATTGCCCGGGTCATTGGCGTACTGGAACAGCACGCTCACGTTCTGGGCGGCGGTCGCCGTCGCGCCGACCACCCAGTCCCGGTAGACGTCAGCCACGAGGGCGGCTTGTCCCGCCGCGCTGGTCACAGGCTGGGCGCAGCTGTCCGGGAAGCCAGCCCGGGAAATGACAGCTGACGATCCGGTGTACCTGGCACAGTTGGCGGGGTCGCTTTCCAGTCCGGGTTGCACGGCGGGACTGCCTTTCGCGTTGGTCAGCGTGGCCCCGCCGATGATGTTGTTGATGGCCCGGGCCGCGACCTCGAGACTGTCGATCGGGTCCATCGGGTTATAGGGGTGATGGAGGTCCAACGACCACGCCACCTCGCCGCCTTGGGTAGCCGTAATGGGCTCGAGGCCTTTCCTGCCAGTCTGGGCATCGGTGTAATCCGGATTGTCCGTGCTGGTCATCAGCGCGAATACCCAAAGGACCTGACGAGTCGTCGTCCCGCAGGCGAAGTTCACCTGGCCGGGCTCGGAGGCCACGTTGGGATTCTGGCAGGCCGTGCTGATCTCGCCCTGCACCGTGGCCACGCTGGGCGGCCACGAGGCACCTGGCCCGAAGGCCACCAGCACGAGCACCGTGACCATGGCCACCAGGGCCGCCGTCACCAGGGCGATCTTGCGGCCGCGGGAGAGGCGGACGCGTGCGACGCTACGTCGCCCCTGGTCGATAAGCGCCCTGGTACGCTCCTCGGCTGAGATCGGGCGAGCGTCGGCCTGGCGCCGCTCCGGCTCGGTGGGCCGGTGCTGGGGGTGCTGGGGTGCCCGGCGCGAGGGCCTGGCGGTCGTAGGCACGGCCGGCGTCGCGCTATCGGGCTGCGGCGCACGGTCCGGGCCGCTGCGCCGGAAGGCAGCCGTGGCCTGACCCGGCACCGCTTCCCGCCGATAGGCGGAGTCGGCGAGCTCACGCGCGCGCAGCTCGCGCCAGTCGAAGAGCTCCTGCTCGAGATCTATGGCTCTTGTTTCTAGTTCAGATAGCCACTCGTCGTCTTTTTCGTTAAAACTTTCGAAATCCTGAGTCATCGTAGTCACCTCCTGCGGGTGGCCTGGTATCTGGGCTAGGAAACGTGCGACATCGGGTCGGCGCCGCCGCCGGGTGTACATCGGTGTGGCCGCGGGCCGGCGGCGCCGCGGTCAGTAAGACCCATGCCGTCTACACCCGGACCCTCCCGCCGTCCTCCCGCTACCGCGCATCGATCCATGGAGCAATTAGAACACACGTACGATCAAGATGGAAGAGTTGGTTTTCACAGCTCAGGTGTGTTCGGGCGGCGGGTGATCATGGACTGGTTGTAACCTGGCCAGACCGGACGTGAACCGGCCGGAGGCGAGGCTCAGAGTGGGCCCTCGAGCGGTAATGACGGGCATGCGGGGAGATATCGTGACGAGCGGTGAGACGCTGCCTCGCGCCAGTGGCCGCGGCGAGGCCGGAGTCACCGGTGTCGTCGTGGTCGCGCACGGGGGCAAGTCGGTGAGCACCGAGCCTACGACGGCAGTGCAGCCTGCGGTGATCAGGATGATCCCGGTGGCGCGAGCCATCGCCCAGGCGCTGCGGGGGAGCGGCGCCGTGGTCTGCAGGCCTCGGTTCGTGCTTCGGGGCTGGAACGGCGAGCAGGCCTCGCCTGTGCACGACCTCAGCCGGATCCTGACCGACGTGGGCGACCGGTTCGGCCCGGTTCCCATCGTCCTGGTCGGGCACTCGATGGGCGCACGCGCCGCGCTGCGTGCTGCCGGGCATCCCGCTGTGGTGGCGGTGGCTGGCCTCGCGCCCTGGCTGCCATCCGGCGAACCCGTGAAGCAACTGGCCGGACGCTGGATCCTGCTCGCGCACGGCACCGCCGACCGCGTCACCCGTCCCGCTGACACCTGGGCGTTCGCTGAGCGGGCCGGCTCAGTGACGGACGTGACTTCGATCGAGATACGCGACGGCGAACACGCGATGCTCCGCCGAGCGCGACTGTGGCACAGCATGGCCGCCGAGTTCACCCGGTCGGC
>JBEKGC010000595.1:0-3694 GCA_050013055.1 Streptosporangiaceae bacterium | reverse complement strand
GATCCGCTCCGCGCTGACCTCGGCCCGCGGCACGAGCATGAACATGAACGTCGCCATCATCACCGACGTCAGGATCTGGGCCAGATAGGTGATGAACGCGGTCAGCGACCCGATCTGCATCGAGCCGTCCGCGACCAGGTGCCCGCCGAACCACACCACCGCGGTGGTGGACAGGTTCAGCACCAGCAGCACCGACGGGAACATCAACGCCATCAGCTTGCCCGCCCCCAGCGAGACGTCGAATAGCTGGTTGCTCGCGCCGGCGAACCTCTCCCGCTCCTGCGGGTCACGCACGAACGCGCGGACGACCCGGACGCCCGTGATCTGCTCGCGCAGCACCCGGTTGATGTTGTCCAGCCGCTCCTGCATCTGCCGGAACAGCGGCCGCATCCGGGAGACGATCACCGCCAGGATGATGGCCAGCAACGGCACCGCGACAAGTAGCAGCGACGACAGCGGTACGTTCTGGTTCAGCGCCAGGATGATCCCGCCGACGCACATGATCGGCGCGGACAACAGCAGGGTGAACGTCATGATCGCCAGCATCTGGACCTGCTGGACATCGTTGGTGGTCCTGGTGATGAGCGACGAGGTGCCGAGGTGGTTCACCTCCCGGTCGGAGAACATCAGTACCCGGCGGAAGACTCCCTGCCGCACATCGCGGCCGAGGGCCATCGCGGCCTGTGCGCCGAAGTACACCGCGCCGATCGCGCACAGGATCTGCGCCAGGGTGATCGCGAGCATCACGCCGCCGACCGTCAGAATGTAGTGCGTGTTGTGGAGGATCACGCCGTTGTCGATGATGTCCGCGTTCAGCGTCGGCAGGTACAGCGTGGCCAGCGTCTGGGCGAGTTGCAGCACCAAGAGAAGCGCGAGCGGCCTACGGTACGGGCGCAGATAGGTGCGCAACAGGCGGATCAGCACAGGACTCCCTCATCCTCCGTCAGGACTGGGCCGGATTTACCCACGTGCATCGCGGAGCACCGCGGGCGCAGCCACCGCAAGGACAGCGCCGGATCCGGGATAAATCACCCCGCGACTGACACCTGCAGGTAACCGCGACCAGATCTCAAGGCTAGGCCCATTTCCGCCTGCTCCATCGCTATGCCTGCGTTGGAACCAGGGAACTGTCCCCGGCCCGCACCGGGCCCGCCTGGGTATCAGCACCCGTTCAGCACGGGGTCAGGAAACGACGGGAAATAACACCGACCAATCGGGCATACGGGACACGGGAACATCGGGCGGGCAGCGGGCCGGGCCGTGCGGCCGGGCGCTGTCACGGTGGCCGCGCAGCGGCCGGTGAACCCCGTGCGCGCGCGGGTTAGTCATGTCGCGACCTCAGCTGCGTCGGTAGAAGCCGTCGAGACGGCCGCGGGCGCCGTGTCCTGCGGCGCCGTGGGCCAGGTCAAGGCCGGTGAGAGGTTGGCGCCGCCGGCGCGCGCCGCGGCGTGAACCGCCGGGATCGTACCCTCGTTGTCGAAGTCCGGGCTGCTCAGCGTCAGCGTCTGCTCGCCGGCCAGGTTCGGGGCATCCCAGGCAAGGCCCGGTTGCCCGGATCGCCGGTTCTCCGGCAACGTGCCACGCGGTGTCACTGGTCTTCTCCTAGCCGAAACGAAGGTGGCGCGGGCTGGGGTCAGCCAGCGTCGTGGTCCTGCCGTAGCCGGGTGCCACGAGGGCAGCCGTCGGCTGGCTGCGGGATTTCCCGGAAGCCGGGCCCGGGCCGTGCCTCCTTGGGCATTTTTCGCGCTGCCATCGCAAACCCTCTTGGTGAAGCCCTTGCCGTGCTATGTTGTACGAGTTGCCTGGACCCGCCTTGGCCCAGGTTCGACGTTTCTCCTCCGCCCGGTGTCGGGGCGGCGGCGAGGGCGCGTGTCCCGTCCCGCCGCAGTCCTGGACGTCCCCTGGCGGGCCACGGGCCGCACCTTTGCATCACTCAGGCGCCGGCGACCCCAGGTGGCTCGCCCCGCCGGGCGGCGATGTAGGACGCCTCATGTCCCACGCCGCTTCTGGCTACCGTCCCCTGCTGCGCACCCCCGGTGCCGCCGCCTTCTTCCTCACCGCCGCTGTTGGCCGCGTCGGCATCGCCATGACCGGCATCGGCCTGTTCTGGCTGCTGCACGCCCGCACCGGCTCCTACGGCACCGCTGGCCTCGCCACTGCCGGATTCTCCCTCGCCGAGGCCCTGATCGGCCCGCATCTGGCCCGCTTGATCGACCGGTTCGGCCAGGCCCGCGTCCTGCCGTTCTGCCTCCTCGCCCACGGCGCCGCCATCGCCTGCGTCCTTGCCTTCACCACCCCGGCCTCCTCGATCATCGCTGCCACCTGCGCCGGCGCGGTCGTTCCCCAGCTCGGCGCCCTGTCCGCAGCCCGCTGGGCCCACCTGCTGCGCGGCGAGCGGGCCGGCGAGCTGCCCACCGCGTTCTCCCTGGAATCGGTGGCCAACGCCACCGCCTTCCTGCTCGGGCCGGTCCTGGTCACCTCGCTCGGCGCGGCGGGCGACGCGACCCTGGCCAGCGCCATTGCCGCGGCCCTGATCCTCGGCGGGGGAGGAGCGCTGGCCGCCCAGGGCCGCACCGCGCCCCCGCCCGCCCGCGAGTACGCCGGACGTGACCCCGCCAGACGTGACCCCGCCAGACGTGACCGCGCCGGACGGACCCTGCTGCAGCCGACCTTCCTCCTCCTCGCCCTGCTCAACCTGGCCATCGGGCTGTACTTCGGAACCATGGGGATCTCGGTAAGCTCCTTCGCCATCAGCCACGGGGTTCCCGGTGCGGCCGCGCCGATCATCGCCGCCTCCGGCCTCAGCGGGCTGCTCTCCGGCTGGCTCTACGGGCGGCGACGGCACCCCGCCCCGGCGCGCCGCCAGCTCGTCATCGCCACCGCCTACCTGACGAGCACGGCGCTGCTGCTTCCCCTCGCGCCGTCCGCCATCTGGCTCGGCGCGGCTGTGGCAGTCACGGGGGCGGCGGTACCGCCCACGCTCGCTCTGCTGACCGTCCTCACGGAAAAGGCCGTCCACCCAGCCGTCCTCACCCAAGCCTTCACCTGGAACAACTCCGCCAGTGCGGCCGGTTCGGCACTGGCGGCGTCCCTCGCCGGCCGGGCCGCCGACGCGTGGGGTGCCTCCGCCGCCCTCGCGCAGGCCCCTGCGGCCGGCTTCGTGCTCCTCGTCCTCTCGCTCGTCCTCTCACTTGCTGCCCGGCGGTCGGGAGGGATCCCGGGTCTGCGTGCACCCGACGAAAACCCTACTGCGTAGTCCCACCACCGCCCCGCCCGCAGCGAGACAGCCCCGCGAAGGCGTTACCGGGGCACTGGACCGGCTCGCGGCGATCACCGGGCAGCCAGCGGAGACCATCGCGCTGCCGCCGCCGGTGAAGCCGGTCGACGGGCCGGACTGGCTCGACGCCGCCATCGGCGAGCATCAGTCGAACCGCCACGACGCCAGGCACGAGTGACGAGGTACTGAACGGCGACGTGGTAGGCCCCGGATGCACCACGTTTCCTTGTCACGATAAGCGGGCGTGCAGGGCGGCAGGGTATCAGCACGCATTCCTGGTAACCGCCGTTGCACTGGAGCCAGAAAATCGATCGCCGTGAGGGCCTCCGGTCGGGCACCATGGCCAGGAATGGCCGCTCGGATGGGGGAACACATGACCACGCCCGAACCTGGCCGCGGTTCACCGGACCGGAAACG
>JBEKGC010000594.1:0-3700 GCA_050013055.1 Streptosporangiaceae bacterium | reverse complement strand
ACCACTTGCGCGGGCGTCACGCCGTGCGCGGCGGCGATCTCGGCCAGGACCGGGTTTCGCAGCCTGGTGTTCTTGAGCGAGCTGTAGCCCTCGACCGCCACCTGACGTTCGGCGTGCGCGGCTAGCAGCGCCGGATCGTACTGAGACGGACTCCACGGAATCTGGTTGACGGCTGGCCGTTCTCCCGTGGTGGCGATGAGCTCGTCGATCTCAGCCACGCTGTAGTTGCTCACCCCGACCGCACGGCACAGGCCCTCGTCCCTGATCGCAAGGAATTCCTGCCACAGCCGGGGCGAAGCTCTCCGGCGGGGCGGCCAGTGCACGAGCCACAGGTCGACGTAACTGGTGCCGAGAGCGCGCAGGCTCTCGGCGATGGTGACTCGGGCGTGCCCGGCGTCGCCAGGTGGGAGCTTAGTGGTGATAAAGATGTCGCCGCGGTCGAGGCCGCTGCCGGCGATGGCGCGGCCGACTTCGGTCTCGTTCCGGTAGATGGTGGCGGTATCGAGGTGCCGGTAGCCGGCCTGCAGCGCGTGCCGGACGGCCACCTGGGCCTGCTGCCCTTGCATCTGCCAGGTGCCGAACCCAAGTATCGGCATGGCGACACCACGGCCCAGGTTGACCACGGGGATCTCGGTCATGCCGTCCATTGTCCCAGTTTAAAAGAGGAGGTCTCAGATCAGGAGAGGAGATCCCAGGTGAGAACAGGAGGTCTCAGGTAGCGAGGGGGTGTCAGGTCAGGACAGCCCGGATCGAGCGGGCGAGCTCGCCAGGGACGTCGGGTACCAGCAGGTGGATGCCGTCGCGGACGACGTCGCGGCCGCTGATGACGACGTCGCGGACGTCAGTGGATGAGGCGGCGAACACCGCGGTCTCCAGGGCCAGGTCGTCGGGGGCGCCCGCGGTGCGGATGCTGTCGAGGGACACGGTGATCAGGTCCGCCCAGGCGCCGGAGACAATCTCGCCGGCGTCGGGCCAGCCCAGGCTGGCGTGGCCGTCGCAGGTAGCGGCCCGCAGCAGGGCCTCGGCGGTCAGGTGGCCACGGGCGCGCCGGGCCAGCCGCTCGGAGTACTCCACGCCACGCGCTTCCTCGAGCATGTCCACCACGGCGTGGCTGTCGCTGCCCAGGGTGAGCGTGCAGCCGGCCGTCCTCAGCGAGCAGGCGGGTGCGAGCCCGTCTCCCAGGTCACGCTCGGTGGTGGGGCACAGGCAGGCGTAGACCTGGGCGCCGCCAAGCAACGCCAGATCACCGGCGCTGACGTGGGTGGCGTGAACCACGGTGGTCCGGGGGCCGAGCACGTCTTCGTCGTAAAGCAGTTGGGCCGGCGAGACGCCGTAGACGGCTCGGCACGCATCGTTCTCGGCCTGCTGCTCGGACATGTGGACGTGCAGCGGAGCGCCGCGGCGGCGGCTCCAGGCCACCACCGGGTGCATGTGCTCGGGCGGCACCGCGCGGACCGAGTGAATGGCTGCGCCGACCCGGGCGTGCCGGGAGATCAGGCCGTACTCGTCGAGCCCGAACGCTTCGACCCGGGCCGCCCACTGGGCCGCGTCGCTGTCGCTGAACCGCACCTGCGGGCCGGCCAGCGGTAGCATCCCCAGGTCCCCGGTCTGGTCGAGGCCGCCGGTCAGGTAGCAGGCGTCCAGCAGCGTGACCCGCAGGCCAGCCTCGGCGGCCGCCTGGGCCACAGCCCGCCCCATGGCGTTCGGATCGGCGTAGGGACGCCCGTCTGGCTGATGATGCAGGTAGTGAAACTCGCCGACGCAACTCACTCCGGCCAGCGCCATCTCGGCGTATACCGCCCGGGCCAGCTGCAGGTAGCTGTCCGGGTCGAGCCGGGCCGCGACCTCGTACATGCGCTCACGCCAGGTCCAGAACGTGCCCCGGTCCGCCTGGGTGGTGGCCCGGAGCGCGCGATGGAAGGCGTGCGAGTGCGCGTTGGCGAAGCCGGGCAAGGTGAGGCCACGGAGGCGATTGGCTGGGGTAGATGGAGCCTGTGGGGATGATGGAATCACGGAGGTGAAGCGGTCGCCTTCGGCTTCGATCAGGACGTCACGGACCAGGCCCAGGCCGGGGAGCCAGGCTAGGTCGGCGAGCCAGCGCCGGACGGACACCGGCGGGACGGACAGCGGCCGGCCGGACACCGGCGGGACGGACAGCGGCCGGCCGGACACCGGCGGGACGGACAGCGGCCGGCCGGACACCGGCGGGACGGTCACCGGCGGGCCGAGCCTGGGAATCCCGCGGGGCCGGCGAGGTCCTGCAGGACCGCGGCGAGGGCGCGGGCGCCGGCTTCGCAGTCGGCTAGGTCGGCGTGCTCGGCGGGCGAATGGGAGATACCGGTGGGATTGCGCACGAACAGCATGGCTGTCGGCACCCGGGCGGCTAGGACGCCTGCGTCGTGGCCGGCTCCGGTGGGCAGCACGGGCGGGGGGGACCCGGCCGCGGCGAGCACGGCGGCGATCCGGTCTCGCAGGCTCTCGTCGAAACGCACGAGCGGAGTGTACGACTCCTGACGCACGGTCAGCGTGACGCCGTGCTCGGCGGAGGACTCTTCCGCGGCGATGCGGACCTTGGCGACCGTATCCCGCAACGTGTCCTCGTCCGGGGCGCGGGCGTCCAGCCAGGCGCGGACCGCCGAGGACACCCCGTTGGACCCGCCCGGCTCGGCGATCACCTTGCCGAAGGTGGCCAGGGCGCTGGCGCCAGCGGCGGCCTGGCGGGCCGCGAGCACCGTGGCCGCGTACGGCAGCATCGGGTCGCTGCGGTCGGCGAACCTGGCCGTGCCCGCGTGGTCGGCGCGGCCGCCGAACTCGAGCCGCCAGCGTCCGTGCGGCCAGATCCCCTCGGCGACGCCGACCGCGGTGCCCAGCGGGGCCAGGGCGCGGCCCTGCTCGACGTGCAGTTCGACGAAGGCGCCGATGGCGCCGAGCAGGTCATCGCGGGGACCGATCCGGCCGGCGTCGAAGCCCGCTGCGGTCATCGCCTCGGCCAGCGTGACCCCCGCGTCGTCTGTGAGCTGGCGAGCCGCCGGGGGCTCGATCGCTCCGGTGAGCAGGCGGCTGCCCAGGCACGGGACGCCGAACCGGGCGCCCTCCTCCTCAGTGAACGCGGCGAGCACCACCGGCCGTTCGGGATAAAAGTTCTGCTCTTTCAGCAGGTCGACGGCGGCCAGCGCGGCCACGACGCCGAGCGCGCCGTCGAAACCGCCGCCGTCGGGGACCGAGTCCAGGTGGCTGCCGGTCATGACGGCGTCCGCGCGGCCCTGACCCCACCAGGCCCACAGGTTGCCGTTGTTGTCCGGTTCGACGGTCAGGCCGCGTTGTTCCGCCTGGCCGGTGAACCAGTCGCGGCAGGCCGCGTCGGCCGGGGTCCAGGAGTAACGGCGGTAGCCGCCGGTCTGCGGGTCGCGGCCCAGCGGCTCAAGCGCGCGCCACAACTCGGCGAAGGTCACAGGCGGGTCTGGCTGGCCATCGGGACGCGGACGCCGCGCTCGGCGGCGACGGCCGAGGCCTTCTCGTAGCCCGCGTCGGTGTGCCTGATCACGCCCATGGCCGGGTCGTTGGTCAGGACCCGTTCGAGCTTGATGCCGGCCAGTTCGGTGCCGTCGGCCACGCAGACCTGGCCGGCGTGGATGGACCGGCCGATGCCGACCCCGCCGCCATGGTGGATGGACACCCAGGACGCGCCGGAGGCGGTGTT
>JBEKGC010000593.1:0-6987 GCA_050013055.1 Streptosporangiaceae bacterium | reverse complement strand
CACTCCGGGCCGATCCGGGCCTTCGCCACCTGGGCGCACGGCTACGATCCCGGCGAGCCGTACAACACCGAGGAAGTGGTGGTCAGGATCCGCCGCGGCGGCGGGACCGCCCTGGTCGCGTACCGCAACCGCGTCACCGAGGTAAACGTGCCCCCGCCCGACGAGATGCCGGTGTGGGATTGACTCCGATGCCCGCGCTGGCCCCCGCCCCGCCCCGCACCCCAGCCAACGCTGCCGATACGCACGGGGGGCTGAGCTCGGCGTGGCCAAGAGCACCGCCTGCCGGATGCTGTCCGCGCTGGCCGACGGGGGCCTGCTGGTCCGCATCGCCGGCGGCAGGTACCGGCTGAGCCTGCGCGTGTTCGAGCTCGGCGTGCTGGCCGCCGAGCGGATGCCGATCCGCGACGTGGCCCGGCCGGTGCTGATGGACCTGCAGGAACAGCTGGGTGAGACGGTCCAGCTCGGCGTGCCGGCCGCCGGGCACGTGGCCTACATCGACAGGTACGGGTACCCCCGGCTGGACAGCGCACCCGGCGGCGAGGTGCTCCGCCGGGTGCCCGGCTACTCGTCGAGCTCGGGCCGCGTGCTGGCGGCCTTCGACGAGCGCATCTTGCGGGAGACCCTGGCCGTGCCGCGCCGCAAGCACACGCCGTTCACCATCGTCGACTCCGAACGGCTCTCCCGGGTGCTGCAATCCGCCCGGCTGGCCGGCTGGGTGGGTACCAGGGAAGAGTTCACCCTCGGCTACTCCTCGGTGGCCGCCCCGGTGCTTGTGCCCGGCGGGACCAGCGGGTCAAGGCCGGCCGCGGCGATCTCGGTGGTCGGGCCGACCGCCCGTATTCTCGGCCTGCGCAAGGACTTCATCGTGGCGAGCCTGGGCCGAGCCGTCCAGCGGGTCGGCGCCCTGCTCGCCCAGGCAACGGAGGATTAGTTCATGCAGCGCAGCACCGAACGCATTCTGACCACCCACGTCGGCAGCCTGGCCCGCCCGCACGACCTGCTCGAGGTGATGCGGGACAAGGAGCACGGCCGTCCGTACGACCCGGAACGCTTCGCCGCCGGAGTCCGCGAGGCGGTCCGCGACGTGGTGCGCAGGCAGGCGGCGGCCGGCCTGGACGTGATCACCGACGGCGAGCAGGGCAAGGTCTCGTTCCTCACCTACGTCAAGGAACGGCTGGCCGGGTTTGACCAGGTCGAGGGCGAGACGCTGCTGCCGCCGTCCTGGCAGCGGGAGATCGACGACTTCCCCGAGTACTACCAGGGCTACATGGGCAAGTACACCGGGGCGGTGGCGCCGATGAAGGTGATGGTGTGCACCGGGCCGGTCGCCTACAGCGGCGCCGACGCGCTGCGGACCGACATCGCGAACCTGCGCGCCGCCCTGGCGGAGGTGGAGGGACCCGTCGAGGCCTTCCTGCCGTCCACCAGCCCGAGCGGCTTCGGCCGCAACGAGTACTACGCCTCGGAGCAGGATTACCTGGCCGCGGTGGCCGCCGCCATGCGGGAGGAGTACCTGGCCATCGTCGAGGCCGGCTTCCTGTTGCAGATCGACGACCCGTGGCTGATCGAGATCTTGACCGATGACGGCCACAGCGACCCCGCCGAGCGCCGCCGCCGGGCGCACGAGCACGTCGAGGCGCTCAACCACGCGCTGCGCGGCATACCCGAGGACCGGATCCGGCTGCACACCTGCTACGGGCTCAACCACGGCCCGCGGCTGAACGACATCCCGCTGGCCGACGTGGTGCCGGTCATGCTAACCATCAACGCGGGCGCGTACTCCTTCGAGGTCGCCAACCCGCGGCACCAGCACGAATGGCGGATCTGGGCGGACACGCCGCTGCCCGACGGCAAGATCTTGCTGCCGGGGCTGCTCGGTCACGCGACCAACTACGTCGAGCATCCCGAGCTGATCGCGGACGGCATCTGCGCCTACGCCGGCCTGGTCGGCCGGGAGAACGTCATCGCCAGCGCCGACTGCGGGTTCTCCTCCCGGGCGACGTTCTCGCCCGAGGTGCACCCCACCGTGGTGTGGGCGAAGTTCGCCGCGCTAGCCGAGGGCGCCGCGCTGGCCACCAAGCGCCTGTGGGGAGGGAACTAACGATGGGCACCAGAACCCTGGCCGCGATCGTCGGCCCCGGCAACATCGGCACCGACCTGCTGGCCAAGCTCCAGCGCAGCGCGCACATCGAGGTCGGGTACATGGTCGGCGTGGTCGAGTCCGACGGGCTGGCCCGGGCCCGCCAGCTGGGCCTGGCCGCCTCGGCCGAGGGCCTGGACTGGCTGCTGCGCCAGGACCCGCTGCCGCGGCTGGTCTTCGAGGCCACCTCGGCCCAGGCGCACAAGGCCAACGCGCCACGCTATCTCGAGGCGGGCCTGCAGGCCATCGACCTGACCCCGGCCTCGCTCGGGCCGCCGGTCTGCCCGCCGGTCAACCTGCACGCCCATCTGGCCGCCCCGAACATCAACATGATCAGCTGCGGCGCGCAGGCCACGGTCCCGATCGTGCACGCCGTGTCCTCGGTGGTGCCGGTGCCCTACGCGGAGATCGTCGCGTCGGTGGCGTCCCGGTCGGCCGGCCCGGGCACCCGGGCGAACATCGACGAGTTCACCCACACCACCTCCCGCGCGGTCGAGACCGTGGGCGGCGCGCAGCGAGGGAAGGCGATCATCGTGCTCAACCCGGTCGAGCCGCCGATGATCATGCGGGACACCGTGTTCTGCGCCATCCCGGCCGACGCCGACACCGACGCGATCACCGCCTCCATCTACCGGCGGGTCGCCGAGGTCCAGCGCTACGTGCCCGGTTACACCCTGCGCGCCGAGCCGCAGTACGACGCGGCCCGCGCGTCCTGGCGGGGTAACGCCAGGGTCGCGGTGTTCCTCGAGGTCGCCGGCGCCGGCGACTACCTGCCCGAGTACGCGGGCAACCTGGACATCATGACCTCGGCCGCCGCCCAGGTCGGTGAGGTCATCGCCCAGCGCCACACCGAGAAGGTGACCGCATGAGCACCCCCGCCCCGATACGCATCACCGACACCACCCTGCGCGACGGCAGCCACGCGATGGCGCACCAGTTCACCGAGGAGCAGGTCCGCGCGACCGTGCACGCCCTGGACGCGGCCGGCGTCGAGGTCATCGAGGTCACCCACGGCGATGGCCTGGGCGGGTCCTCGTTCAACTACGGTTTCTCCCTGGTCGACGAGATCGCCTTGATCGCGGCCGGGGTGCAGGAGGCCACTCAGGCCAAGATCGCGGTCCTGCTCGTGCCGGGCATCGGGACCAAGGACGACCTGCGGAACGCCCGCGAGGCCGGCGCCTCGGTGGCCAGGATCGCCACCCACTGCACCGAGGCCGACGTCTCCGTCCAGCATTTCGGGCTGGCCCGCGACCTCGGCATGGAGACCGTGGGTTTCCTGATGATGGCGCACAAGACCACGCCGGCCGAGATGGCCAGGCAGGCCCGGATCATGGTCGACGCCGGCGCGCAGTGCGTCTACTGCGTCGATTCGGCCGGCGCGCTTGTCCTCGGCGACGCGCAGGAACGGGTCCAGGCCATGCACGCCGAGATCGGCCACCAGGCCGAGATCGGCTTCCACGGCCACCAGAACCTCTCCCTCGGGGTGGCCAACTCGGTGCTGGCTTACCAGCACGGCGCCCGCCAGGTCGATGGTGCGCTGTGCGCGCTTGGCGCCGGAGCGGGCAACTCGCCCACCGAGGTGCTGGCCGCCACCTTCGACCATCTCGGCGTGCCGACCGGCGTGGACGTGGGCGGGGTGCTGGCCGCGGCCGAGGAAGTGGTCCGCCCGTTCCTGCCCCGCTGGCCCAAGATGGACCGCTCCGCTACAGCAGCTTCCTGCTGCACGCCGAGCGGGCCGCGGAGCGCTACGGCGTCCCCGCGCACGAGATCTTGCAGCGGGCCGGCGAGCTCGGCTACGTGGGCGGCCAGGAAGACATGATCATCGATATCGCCGTCCAGCTCAGCCAGGCCCGCGACCTGGCCGCGACGGGGGCGCGATGAGCGCCTCTCCGCCGCGATCGTGGATCGTTACTATCGAAATAAGAAGCCAATTATCCACGATAACTGGTCTTTTGGTTAAAGGAGACCGTGGTAGAGGCGCAGGGCGTCGTCGAGAGCGTTCATTTCGTCGTCGCCGAGCACGCCGATCCAGTTGTTCAGCTTGGTAATGTCGACGCCGAGCATCTGCTCGAGGAGTATGCGGCATTTCCGGCCGTCGATTTCGGCTTCTGGCCGGGTAAGGCTGGGCCGGGCCGAGGTGGAGGTGGGGGCGACGGTCACGACCGAACCGATGAAGTTCGTGGCGGTGACGACGACGGCGTAGCGACGCCCCTCTTGGGTGTGATCACCGGTACGGACCGGCAAGGTGATGAGAAAAATGGAGCCCTTACGAAGCAAGGTAGCGGGCCCACTCGCGGATCTGCTCCGCTTCCTCTCGCTCCGCCGGATCGTTAGCGATCTCGGCCGACTCCCGGCGCATCCGGTCCTGCATAGTGGTGAACCACGCGAGGTGGATCGCCTTCCTGATCACCTCAGATGTCGACCCGCCGAGCTCTTCGACGACCTGGTCAAGTTCCTTGCGCGTCTTTTCATCCACGCGTACGGTCACAACTTCCATGGGCCGAGTGTAACACGATCCGTATTACATTCCTCTGGCGCAGCACAGGGAACCGACGGGTCAGCCTCACACTATCCTCCAGGACACGGCCTGCCCCGCCAGGCCCAGACGGTTGAGGGAGGAGCAGGCGATGGCGGAGCTCTACCCTCCGATCGAGCCCTACGATCAGGGCCTGCTCGATATCGGCGACGGTCACCTGGTGTACTGGGAGACCTGCGGGAACCCCGAAGGCAAGCCGGCCGTGATGGTGCACGGCGGTCCCGGCCAGGGCAGCACGCCGAGGATGCGGCAGATGTTCGATCCGGACCGCTACCTGGCCGTGCTGTTCGACCAGCGGGGCTGCGGGCGAAGCACCCCGCACGCCGGCGATCCCGCCACGGACCTGCGCGACAACACGACCGATCACCTGGTCAGTGATATGGAACGACTCCGCGAGCACCTCGGCATCGACCGCTGGCTGCTGACGGGTGGCTCGTGGGGAACCACCCTGGCCCTGGTCTACGCCGAGCGGTACCCGCACCGGGTGTCGCAGATCATGCTCAGCGCCATCACCACCACGCGGCGGTCGGAGATCGACTGGCTCTACCGCGGCGTCGGCCAGTTCTTCCCCGAGGAATGGGAACGGTTCCGCGCCGGAGCCGGGGGCCAGGACGATATCGTCGCCGCGTACGCGCGGCTGATGGACGACCCCGACCCGCAGGTCAGGAACCAGGCGGCGAGCCGCTGGAGCAGCTGGGAAGACGTGGTCCTCTCCCTGGAGCCGAACGCCGCGCCGTTCTTCCCCACGACCCAGCCGGATCGTGACACGCTGGCGTTCGTCCGGCTCTGCGCGCACTACTTTTCTCACGCCGCCTGGCTGGAAGAGGGCGCGGTGATCCGCGACGCCGGACGCCTGGCCGGCATCCCCGGTGTCCTGATTCACGGCCGCCTCGACCTGAGCTGCCCCGCGGCCACCGCGTGGGAACTCGCCCGGGCCTGGCCCGGAGCAGAACTGCTCATCGACGACCACTCGGGCCACCACGGCAGCGACACTAAACGCGCCTGGATGCTCAGCACCCTCGCCAAGTTCGCCACCGACTGAACCGCCCTGACCCTCATGGCGCGGCGCTGCAGGCCACGCCGCTCCTGGCTCTTGGCTTGCCCGGCCGGATGGGACATGATGGGGGTCTGCTTGGCGACCGCGTGGCGACGTCAAGACAGCCTGGGGGTGGCGAGCATGGGGAGGTTCGATCTCGCTCCGGTTGACCCGGACATCGAGCCGTTCGTGCGGAATGGTACTCCTCCAAGGGGAACATGCTGTGGACGGAGCCCACCTCCGACCAGGCGCAGGGAGAGGCGATCCTCAGCCACGAGCTCAGCCATTTCTTCGTGCACGTCGGCACGCCCTACGGCATGCTCATCGAATCGCTAGGCCAACTGCAGGAACGACTCGTACTGCAGTACTGCGCCGCGCTCGCCGCCCAAGGCTCGCCGATCAGGTACCCGGTCTGCGGCTACGTCGAGCGTGACGACGCGCTGGTCGACCCGTCCTTGGTCACGAAGTTCGTCCGGCCCTGGTCACGGCTGGTCCAGCTGGAACGGATCCTGGACGGGAGCAACGTGCGCGAGGTCCGCGACGCGACCATCCCGGATGCGATTAACCTGCTGGAGGAGCTGGAGGACCTGGAGCGGGCGGTGCTTGTCGCGGATGGCGGTAACCCGGCTGACCTGGGCGAGCGGCCGCCGTTCGACGCAATGTTCGCCGACGCCCTGGACCATCTCGCGTTCACCCCGGCGTGCCCGCGGTTTAGCCCTACCGACCGGGAGGAGACCGTGGCCGGCGGAGCGGCGCTGTTCGAGGGCCTAGCCCAGGCGGCCGAGCGGATGGTCTATCCGGAGCACTGGGACATGCTGCAGCGCGGCATGTCGAGGGAGCAGTACCTGGGGTTCTACACCAGCGTGTTCATGACCTACGGCCTGGACCGGGCCGACAGCCAGGAAGACTTCGGCCGGGTCTTCGAGAGCTTCATCGCGCTGTGCGACCTGGCTCTGCAGACCCCGATAGGCAGCCTCTACGGCAAGCTGCGCAAGCCGGACTGCGACTACGGCGACCTGCACCCCGGATGGCGGTTCGTCCGGCTGCTTGACCACATGACCGACGACGATTGGATTGACTCCCTCGACGACCTGCCCAGCCTGCAGAAGACCCTCGCCGCCCGGCTCGGCTGGCCCGACCCCCGCATGTTCCAGCTGATCGGGTCGAGCTCGGACCAGCCCGCGCACGCCGAGGCGATGCGCATCCGGCAGCGTGAGCCCGCCTTCCACCTGTTCCTGGCGGACTCCGCCTCCCCGTTCCTCGCCGAGTACGGGC
>JBEKGC010000592.1:0-3741 GCA_050013055.1 Streptosporangiaceae bacterium | reverse complement strand
TCGGAATTCCAGGCGCTGCTGCCCATCCGCGGCAAGATCCTCAACGTGCAGAAGGCGTCGCTGGCGGACATGCTCAAGAACGCCGAGTGCGCCGCGATCATCCAGGTGATCGGGGCCGGCTCGGGCACCTCGTTCGACCTGGACTCGGCCAGGTACCAGCGGATCATCTTCATGGCCGACGCCGACGTGGACGGCGCGCACATCCGTACCTTGCTGCTCACGCTGTTCCACAAGTACCTGCGGCCGATGCTGGACGCGGGCCGGGTCTTCGCCGCGGTGCCGCCGCTGCACCGGGTCGAGCTGAAGAACGTCCGTAAGGGGCAGCCCAGGTACCGGTATTGCTATTCGGACGCCGAGCTGCACCGCACCCTGCTCGACCTCGAGCGTCGCGGTCAGCGCTGGGCGGAGCCGGTGCAGCGGTACAAGGGCCTGGGGGAGATGGACGCCGGCCAGCTGGCCGAGACCACCATGGATCCCAGGCACCGCACCCTGCGCCGGATCAGGATCGAGGACGCCAGCGCGGCCGCGGACATGTTCGCGCTGCTGATGGGGTCCGAGGTCGCCCCCCGCCGGGATTTCATCGTCGGCGGCGCCGCCGAGCTCGACCCCGCGCGGATCGATACCTAGGGCACCCTTACCGCGCCGCCGATGACGGCCAGCGGCCCGGACAGCCCGACCCCTGACCCGTCCCGCCGCCCGACCGGGTCGGGCAGGTCGACCGGGGCGCCGGCCTCGGTCGCGCCCACCGCCGGGCCCGCCCCGGCCCAGACCGCCACCAGCATGTCCTCGCCCTTGAGGAACCGGTGGCAGCGCACGCCGCCGGTGGCCCGGCCCTTGGCCGGGTACTCGTGCATCGGGGTGACCTTCACGCTGCCGGCCGCCGCTCCCGGCAGCGCGCCCGCGCTGCCGGCCACGGTGACGACCACCGCGGGGGAGTAGGTGCCTGGCGGCCCGGTCGGCGTGCCCGCGGCCGCGTCGGCGTTCACCGCACCGAACCACACCACCGAGGCCCGGGGGGCCAGCTTGATCCCGGCCATGCCGCCGGCCGCCCGGCCCTGCGGCCGCACCGAGGACGCGGCGAAGTGCAGCAGCTGCGCGTCCGAGGTGATGAAGATAAGCTCGGCCGATTCGCCGTCCAGCTGGACCGCGCCCACCACCCGGTCGCCTTCCCGCAAGGCAATCAGCTCGAACTCGTCCCGAGCCTGCGGGTAGTCAGGCAGCACCCGCTTGACCACGCCCTCGGCGGTGCCCAGCGCCACCCCCGCACCAGGCTGGTCGACCGCGCACAGACCGATCACGGTTTCCCCGGCGGCCAGCTCGGTGAACTCGGTGGCCGCCATGCCGCCGGCCAGCGAGACAGTTCCGGCGCTCGGCGGCAGCGCAGGCAGCTCGAGCACGTTCAGCTTGACCAGCCGTCCCGCCGACGTCACCATCCCGATGGTGCCCCGTACGGTGGCCCGGACCGCCGCCGTCACCGCGTCCTGCGCCGAGCGAGTCAGCACACCCCACGGGGGAAGCACGGTTCGTTCGGACACATGAGACGACCCGTTCGGAGCGGCCGGGCTGACCGCGGCCCGGGCCAGCAGCCCGGTCGCCGACATCAGCACCACGCACGGGTCGTCGGCGACCTCGAGCGGGACCGACGCGGCCCGCGCCTCGCCGTTGTCCTCAAGCAGCACCGTCCGCCGCGGCGTGCCGAACTTCTTCGCCACCTCGGCCAGCTCGTCGCTCACCAGCGCCCGCAGCAGCGCGTCGGATTCGAGGATCTCGGTCAGCGCGGCGATCTCGGACCGCAGCGTGTCCTGCTCCCGCTCGAGCTCGATCCGGTCGTAGCGGGTCAGCCGGCGCAGCGGCGTGTCCAGGATGTACTGCGCCTGGATCTCGGACAGCGCGAAGGTCTCGATCAGCCCCTGCTTGGCCGCGGCGGCGTCGTCGCTGGCCCGGATGACCGCGATCACCTGGTCGATGTTGAGCAGCGCGATGAGCAGGCCGTCGACCAGGTGCAGGCGTTCGGCCCGCTTGCGCCGCCGGTACTCGGTCCGCCGCCTGGTCACCTCCAGCCGGTGCGCGACGTAGATCTCAAGCAGCTCGCGCAGCCCGAGCACCCGCGGCTGACCGTCGACCAGGGCGACGTTGTTGATGCCGAAGGTCTCCTCCATCGGCGTCAGCCGGTATAGCTCGGCCAGCACCGCCTCGGGGTTGAAGCCGCTGCGGATCTCGATCACCAGGTGCAGGCCGCGGTGCCGGTCGGTGAGGTCTTTGAGGTCGGAGATGCCGTTCAGCTTCTTGGCCTGGACCAGGTCCTTGATCCGGGCCATCACCTTTTCCGGGCCGATGCTGTAGGGCAGCTCGGTGACCACGATGCCGCTGCGCCGGGGGGTGATCTGCTCGATGGCGGCGGTGGCCCGGGTGCGGAAGATGCCGCGGCCGCACCGGTACGCCTCCCGGACGCCCTCCAGCCCGACGATCTTGCCGCCGGTGGGCAGGTCGGGTCCCGGGACCAGGCGCATCAGCTGATCGAGCGACGCCTCGGGGTTCTTGATCAAAAACCGGGCGGCGGCGATCACCTCGCCCAGGTTGTGCGGCGCCATGTTGGTGGCCATCCCGACCGCGATGCCGGCCGCCCCGTTCACCAGCAGGTTGGGCAGCCCGGCGGGCAGCACCTCGGGCTGGGTCTCGCTGCCGTCGTAGTTCGGGATGAACTCGACGGTGTCCTCCTCGATCGAGGCGACCATCTCCATCGCGGCCGCGGTCAGCCGGGCCTCGGTGTACCGCATGGCCGCGGGCGCGTCGTCGCCGCCCATGCTGCCGAAGTTCCCGTGCCCGTCGACCAGCGGCAGCCGCATCGCCCACGGCTGGGCCATCCGGGCCAGCGCGTCGTAGATGGCCGTGTCGCCGTGCGGGTGCAGCCGGCCCATCACCTCGCCGACGACCCGGGCGCACTTGACGTGGGCGCGGTCCGGCCGCAGGCCCATCTCGTTCATCTGGTACAGGATCCGGCGCTGCACCGGCTTCAGGCCGTCCCGCGCGTCCGGGAGAGCACGCTGGTAGATGACGCTGTAGGCGTACTCGAGGAAGCTGCCGCGCATTTCCTCAGCGACGTCGATGTCGACGATGTTTTCTTCGAAGTCCTCTGGGGGTGCGGTGGAACCGCCTCGTCGTGCTGCCATACCGAACATTCTGCCGTGTCCGCCGACGCAGCCGGGCCAGGCACGCCCGGTTTCAGGTCGCCGAGAAGCCGCCGTCTACGTACAGCGTCTGCCCGGTCACGTAGTCGCTGGCCGCCGAGGCCAGGAACACCGTCACCCCGGCGAAGTCGGCGGGCTGCCCGTTGCGCCCCACCATGGTCCGGGCCTGCATCGCGGCCATCCGCTCCGGGTCGGCGGCCACGGCCGCGTTGAGCCGGGTCGGGACGAACCCCGGGCACACCGAGTTGCAGCACACCCCGGACCGGGCCCAGGCTTCGGACTGCGACCGGGTCAGCGCGGCCAGGGCGCCCTTGGACGCCCCGTACCCGCCGCTGTTCAGAAACGCCCGCTGCGCCTGCTGCGAGGTCACGTTGACGATCCGGCCCCAGCCGCGCGCGGCCATCTGCGGCCCGAACCGCTGCCCGAGCAGGAACGGCGCGGTCAGGTTGACCGCCATGGTCAGGTCCCAGTCCGCCACGGTGAGCTCGCCCAGCGGCGGTCGCAGGTTGATCCCGGCGCAGTTGATGAGGATGTCAGGCGGCCCGAACGCCTC
>JBEKGC010000591.1:0-4488 GCA_050013055.1 Streptosporangiaceae bacterium | reverse complement strand
CGAGCCGGCTAGCGGGCAACTGCCGCCATTTCACCGTGCTGGCCGTCGCGGCCCTGCGCGCCCAGGGCACGCCCGCCCGGGCCCGGTGCGGTTTCGGCGGCTACTTCGGCTCGGGCGCGTTCGAGGACCACTGGGTGTGCGAGTACTGGAACCCGGCCGTGCAGCGCTGGGCGCTGGCCGACGCGCAGATCGATGAGGTGCAGCGCGGCCTGTTCGAGATCGACTTCGACCTGATGGACGTGCCCCGGGACAAGTTCCTGGTCGCGGGGCAGGCCTGGCGACGGTGCCGCCAGGGCGACGCCGACCCGGCCGCGTTCGGGCTCAGCTTCATGAAGGAGGGCGGGTACTGGTGGATCGCGGCGAACCTGATCCGCGACGTGGCCGCGCTCGCCAACATGGAGATGCTGCCCTGGGACGTCTGGGGTGCGATGCCCGCCCCGGATGAGACCATCGACGACGAGCGCCTCGCGCTGTTCGACCGGCTCGCCGACCTCACCTGCGATCCCGACGCCGGGTACGCCGACCTCACCGCCGGCTACGCCGCCGACGACCGCCTCCGTGTCCCCGCCACCGTCCGCAACGCCGTGCTGAACCGCACAGAGCCGGTTCCCGGCCACGATCACGGACCGCGGTCACCGGGCTGAGGCGAAAGCCGTGCTGGGCTCGGCGCTGGTCTGAGGCGAAGCCGCGCGGGGCTTCCCGCGGCGTTTACCCCACTCGCGCCATCTGCCCCATTGGCCATAGCACCGTGGATGGCGTCGCCGTCATCGCGATGTCCGATTTCCGCCGGGAATCGCGGCGGGCGGGCGGCATGCTGAGGGCATGACCCACATGACAAGGACCTATGACACCTCCGAGGCCGCCGGGACGGACGGGTTTTTCTACCAGGCCATAGTGGCCGAGGAGCTTGACGCGCTCAGGGCCGCGGGGCGGGATAAGGCCGGAAACCCGCTGCACGTGCAGGTCGACCGGGACGGCGGAGCGCCGCTGCGTTGCTGCTTGCGCGAGGCGCGTCCCGGTGAGCGGCTGCTGCTGATCGCCTACACACCGCCGGGCACGGCAGGCGCCTACGCCGAGCGGGGGCCGGTCTTCGTCCATGCGGAACGCTGCGATGGCTATCTGACGCCGCACAGGTACCCGCCGGAATTCGCGCACCGCCAGCAGGTCGTCCGGGCCTACGACGAGCAGGGCCGGATCGCCGCCGGGGTGCTCGCCGCGGACGGGCGGCAGGCCCAGTCCGTCATCGCCGAGCTGCTGGCCCGGCCCGAGGTCGAGCTCGTGCACCTGCGCAACGTCGGCTACGGCTGCTATAACTGTGCCGTTCGCGTACGCACCGACTAGGCCGGGCCGCGGCAGCCAGGCCGTCGCGGGGGGCCTGGGCTTGGACCGGGACGAGGTGGTGGCAGCTGAGGACCTGGCGGGCCAGCGTTATCCGGCGTTTTGCGCATCCCGGCCGCGGGTTCACCCAGGGGCTGCTCGCCGAAGACGGGACCGTGCTTGAGTCCACCGGGCTGTACCAGGAGTCCATGCTGCGCCGGTATGCGCTCGGCGCCCGTCAGGTGGAACGGCAGGCCGGCCTGCCCGCCGAGCTTTTCGGCGAGGGCATCTGCCGGGTCGGCGCGGCCATCTGGCAGCTGACCTGGCAAGAGCGGGTCGCCCTGCGCTGGGACGCCAGCACGCTTGAGCTGCTGGAGCGGGTGCGCTTCAACCGCGAGGGCTGGGGCATCTGCGCGGCGGAGCAGTACGTCGTGACCAGCGACGGAAGTAGCGAGCTGGTCCGCCGTGACCCGCACACGCTCACCCCGCGGGACGTGATCCACGTCCGCTGCCGGGGGCGCCGGGTACTCGGCCTGAACGATCTGGCCTGGTCCGCGGGCACGATCTGGGCCAATGTGGCGGGGACGCATGTGCTGGCCGGCATCGACCCGGACCACGGTGAGGTCACCGACATCGTCAACGCCGGGCCGGCCGCCGAGCGGCATCCCGGCGACCCCGAAGCGATCATGAACGGGATTGCCGCGCTGCCCGCGGCCGGAGAGTTCCTGCTCACCGGGAAGGGCTGGCGTTCGATCCGCCAGGTGCGGCTGAAGCCGGTCCGCGAAGGAGCCGCCGAGCACCGCCTGCTGGCCGGCCTCGGCGGCTGACCCGCAGGAAAACCGGCCGCACCGGCCTATCGGTGTAGCCGCCGTCGGCCAGGCCGGCCCGCCGCTCGAAGACGTTACGGGCGCCGAAGTCGGCGGTGAGCGCCCAGGACACGCCCGCCGCCGCGAGGTAGAGCGGCACCATCACCAGCCCGCCGGACCAGGCGTACTGGGTGGCGTGCCGCGCCTCGTGCCGGAACAGCGGTGACCCAGGATCGATGTCGTCCCGCCTGGTCAAGATCACGTTACCGAGGCAGAACGCCGGGGCGGGCGGCACCGGCAGCCGGTAACCGGTGGCGATGACCAGTCCGTCCGCGCCGCGGGCCAGCCGGGAGCCGCCGAGGACGGCCACGACCAGGCCCGCCAGCGTCGACCCGTTGGCCAGGTTGACCGCCTGCCGCGCACGCAGGTGAGGGCGCATCGGCTGGGTCCCGCGTCAGGGCTGGCCGGGGTGATCGGGACCGTGCCCGTTGAGCCCGGAGGGATCGGCCTCGGCCGTCAGCACTCCCGCGGACCAGGGCGAAGCGGGCGCGGCGGCCACCGGCAGCCTCAGCTGTTCCTGACTGTGGTCGCGGTGCGCCCGGGCCGCGGACCTGTGGTAGTCGCTGAGCTCGGTCAGGAAACCCTCGTCCGCGTACGGGGTGCCGTCGACCAGCGGTCCGCGGGTGTGTTCCAGGACCGCGACGATGTCTTCACCGCTCAGCGTCTTGTACGTCTCCAGGGCGTGCGCGAGGGCGAGGACATGGTTCCTGTTCTCCGTGAGGATTTCCTCGACCCGGGTCAGGAGCGCGGTCAGCTGGTCTTCGATCCGGTCCGCGAGCGCGTGCCTGACCTGCGCCTCGGGATCTTGCCCCTTCTTCAGGGCACCGCCACGGCCGCCGCCGGGCGAGCCGACCTCCAGCCGCTTGGCCGTGGAGTACGAGGACACCGTGGTGCCCATGCCCCAGAAGCCCTCCATGTACGACGCGACCGTGGTCGCGGACTCCAGGTCCCCCGACACGCCGGAGGAGCTGTCCCGCTCGAAGAACATCCGCTCCCCGGCCAGCGACGCCAGGGACACCAGGATGTCGGTCTCGTACTCGCTGCGCCACCGGGTGAACTGGTCCTCGGGCGGGATACTCGCCACCATCCCGAGGTAGTCGCTGCCCTTCTCGATCGTGGCGATGTCGATCTCCATGTGCTGGCGGGTGCGGAAGGCGACCAGCGCGTGGCAGGCCTCGTGCACCGCCACGGCGTGCCGTTCGCGCTCGATGTACTCCACGTCTTCCGGCGGCCCGAGTTCCTTGAGCTGCTTGGCCTTGATCACGTCCGGCCAGGTGATCACGTCGCGCCCGTTCCTGATCGCGGTGATAAGCGACTCGTTGACCAGGTCCTTGATGGTGGCGCCGGTGGCGTAAGGCGTGATGGTGGCGAGCTTGTCCATGTTCTCGGCCGTGAGCTCGTGCCGGACCTTGGAGAAGTACCCCTGGTAGGTGCGGATCCGGCCCGCCTTGGACGGGTAGCCGACCTTGTAGATGCGGTCGATGCGGCCGGGGCGCAGCAGCGCCTCGTCCAGGGCCGACGGCATGTTGGTGGCCATCATGACCAGGATCCGGTACTTGGGCGGCGGCTTGGGCCGCATGCCGAAGATCCGCCGGACGTAACGGTTGACGATGCCGCGCGGCTTCTTCAGCCCGGACAGCTCGGTCAGCAGCGCCTGCAGCGTTCCCATCCCGCCGCCACCGCCCCCGTTCATCATCCCGCCGATCATCTGGCGGCTGCGCCGGGTGTCGGGCTCGTCGGCGAGCGCCGATTTCATCGCGCTGGCGGCCAGCCGCCACTGGGTGTCCTTCGACAGGTACGAGAACCCGTGACAGCCCGCGGGCGCGAAGGCCGGATCGGCGGAGCGCTGCTGGCCGCCGGGAGCACCCTGGGTCATCATGCCGCGGTTGCCCAGCGAGTCGGCCTCGTCGAAGAAGACGATCACGCCGCCGTAGCGGAGGGCGAGCCGCCGCAGCTTGCGGAAGAGCGACTTGACCTTGAGGATGCCCACGCCCATGAACATGTTGATGAACGCGCCCGGGTCGACGAACACGTACGGTTTGCCGGTCTCGCCCGCCACCGCCTCGGCCATCAGCGTCTTGCCGGTCCCGGGTGGCCCCCACAGCAGCAGGCCGCCTGGCACGTAGCCGCCCCGCTCCTCGACCAGCTCGGGGTGCTCGAGGTAGAGGATGTTCTCCTTGACCCGCTCGAGCACGTGGTCCTGGCCCCAGACGTCGGTGAACCTGGTCTTGATGTCGTCCGGGTAGTAGACGTCCACGCCGCCGCGTGACATGAACCAGAACAGCGCGGCGAACTGCACGATAAT
>JBEKGC010000590.1:0-4487 GCA_050013055.1 Streptosporangiaceae bacterium | reverse complement strand
GGCCGGATCGCCGGCCGGGTCGCAGGCCCGCATGGTCCCGCGCAGGTCCGGCTGGGCCAGCGCGTGGGCGGCCAGCGCCCGCCACCGCGGCCCGATCGGCCCGGACAGCAGCCGCAGGGCGCCGACCAGCGCGGACGCCGCGTTTCCTCGCAGCATGCCGGGGGCCACCCTGACCCGGAGCCGCAGCGCGCCGGCCAGCGGTGTCAGGTGCTCGCCGAACGACGTCGCGACGAGATGCTCGATCACCGGCCGGGCGTCCCCGGCCCAGCCTGCGCCGGCCGGCGACCCGAGCTCGATCACCTGATCGCCCGGATGCCGCCAGGCCAGCCGGGAGGCGGGCAGGTCGGGGACGCAGCCGTTGGTGGCCAGGCAGGCGAGCGACGGTGACAGCAGCCGGGCCGCGTAGCCCTGGAAGAACAGCGACGCCGCCACCCGCGGCTCGCAGCCACCCAACGTAGCCCGGACGGCGGCCAGGAGCCGGTCGAGGTGATCCGTCCCGGCGGCGTAGAGCAGCCCGGCCGGCCGCCAGCCCACCGCCTCCCGGGCGGGATCGGCCAGCCGAAAGAACATCCCAAGCTCCGCGGCCGCGCCCAGCGCGGTCAGGATCTCCGGCTGAGCCACCGCCCGCAGGCCCGGCGGGGCGAGGTGCGCGGACATCGCCAGCCTCACCTCCTCATGAGGACCCGGCCAAGACCCGTATCGTACGCACGCGAGGCACCTGTTGCGGAATCTTGGGACAGCCATCCGTCATTACTATTAGTATTTTTCTAGTCACGATAAGGAGTTGAGAGGAAAGCATCCCGAGTGCCGAAAGTTTTGGTGGTGGACGACGAACCGGACCAGCGGTTCCTCCTGCGGAGGATCTTCGAGCGCGCCGGATACGAAGTGAATGAGGCTGAGGACGGCAGCGTCGCGCTGCCCGCTGTGCGGGAGTCGCCGCCGGATCTGCTGGTGACCGACATGATGATGCCGGTCATGGACGGGGCGGAACTCATCAGGCGCATCCGGGGCGAGCCGGCCCTGGCGCACATCCCGGTCCTGGCCGTGAGCGGAGATCCCCATCTTGCGGGTGCTGCCGATGTGGTCATACCCAAGCCGTACGACTGGCATGCGGTCCTGGCGGCGGCGGAGGCCTTGCTGAAAGAAGGACGGGGCTCACGATGAAGCAGATGGCTACCGGGGTTCCGGGACTGGATCTGGTGCTCGGCGGCGGACTGAATTATGGTTCGGTCATGGTGGTGGCGGGCCCGCCCGGCATCGGCAAGACGATTATGGCTCAGCAGATGAGCTTCGCGAACGGCACCCCGGAGCACAAGTCCGTCTACTACACGACCATCGCCGAGTCGCACACCAAGCTCGTCAGGCACATGGAGCCGTTCGCGTTCTTCGACCCGGCGGCCTTGAGCGCGCGAGTCGAGTTCATCCACCTGGGACGTTTCCTGCAGTCTGGGAGCACGGACGGGCTGCGGCCGCTGGTGTCGGAGATAGTGCGGAAAGTACTGGATGAAGAGCCTGCCCTCGTGGTGGTCGACAGCACGAAGATGCTGCGCGACTTCGCCAACGAGCGTGAGTTGCGCACGGCGCTCTTCGACCTGACCGGCCGCCTGGCCCAGACGGGCACCGTCCTGCTGTTGCTGGGTGAATACACGCCGGAGGAGCTGTCGAGCGACGTCGAGTTTTCCCTCGCCGACGGAATTATCCAGCTTGGATACCAGGCCAGGGAACCGGAGGACCGGCGGTGGGTTCGCGTCGTCAAGATGCGTGGCTCAAGCCCCCGGCCAGGCATGCACACGTTCCAGATTGGCCCCGGCGGGTGTGAGGTCTTTCCGCGTATAGAGACACTTGCCCAAGACGCGGGGACGGCAGGTAACACCCGGATAAGCAGCGGGATCCCCGGCCTGGACGAGTTGATGAGGGGCGGTCAGAAAAATACTGACGCCACGCTCATCATAGGACCATCGGGTGTCGGTAAGACCATCTTTGCGCTGCACTGGATCAGCCAAGGGCTGAGGGAAGGTAAACCGTGCCTTTACGTTTCGTTCCAGGACAGCGCCGACCAGCTCATCAACACGGGAGTTACTTTTAACCTGGACCTGGCCGCAGCCGCAGCGTCCGGACAGCTTGTAATCTTGCATGTCCCGATGGGCAACCTGGACCTGGACGTACTCGCCAGCAGGATCCGCGAGGAGCTCACCCGGCACCAAGGCGGCCGGATCGTGATCGACAGCCTGGCTGAGCTGGTCGCAGCCAATCGCGAGGTGGAACGCTTCCCGGCTTATAAGCGCAGCCTCATCGGGCTCATCCGCTCGGCAGGCGATTCATTGCTGATCACCAACGAATTGTCTGAGCGAGGAGGTGGCACATCATCGGGATTGAACGTGCTGATGTTTTTGTTCGACAATGTCGTCAACCTGCGCTACATAGAAGAGGAAGGCCCGGACATCGGCCGGGCGCTCAGTGTCGTCAAGATGCGGAACAGCGATCACGCCAAAACCCTGAACCGGGTGACGATCGGTGATAAAGGCATGGAAGTCGGAAGCAGCATCACGGGGACCAGCGGACGCCTCGGCTGGAGCGTCCTGAAATCGGAAAGTTTGTCGCGCAGTGCCCCCTTAGGCCACGCCGCCGGGAGATAATCATCGCTATGGATCTTGGCTTGGCCGGCCGCCGCGTGCTGATCACCGGGGGAAGCCGGGGCATCGGCCTGGCCGTCGCCGAGGCCCTGGTCGCCGAAGGGGCGGCCGTCGGACTGGTGGCCAGGGACGCCGAGGGCCTGGCCACCGCGGCCGCCCGCCTAGCCGGCCGGCGCGACACGGTCGCCCCCGCGTCCGGCCGGGCCGCCGCGATCGCCCCCGCGTCCGGCCGGGCCGCCGCGATCGCCACCGCGGCCGCCGATGTCACCGACACGCCCGCGCTGCGCCGTGCCGTGGACCAGCTCGCGGCCGCGCTCGGCGGCCTGGACCACCTGGTGGCCAACGCCGGAGGGACGGTCGGCAGCGGCAACCTGACCAGCGCAGGGGACGACGAGTTCACCGCCACCTTCGCGCTGAACGCCGGGCACGCCGCCGAGCTGATCCGGTCCGGCCTGCCGCACCTGCGGGCCTCGGGCGGCGGCTCGGTGGTGATCATCTCCTCGATCACCGGCATGCGCCCGGCCCCGCGCACCGCCTACGCCGCGGCCAAGGCCGCGGAGATCCACCTGGCCGCGACCGCCGCCGAGGAGCTGGCCCCGGACGGCATCCGGGTCAACGCGGTCAGCCCCGGGTCGATCATGTTCCCCGGCGGCGGCTGGGACACCTTCCGGCAGCAGCACCCGGAGGACTTCGCCGCCTTCGTGGCCGGCCAGTTCCCGTACGGCCGGCTCGGGACCCTGCCGGAGGTCGCCGACGTGGTCGCCTTCCTGCTGTCCGCGCGGGCCTCCTGGATCACCGGCGCGAACATCGCCGTCGACGGCGGCCAGCGCTATCCAAGCGCCCGCCGTTTCGACTAATGCCGCGCCACCCGGCACCGAACGCAGCATCCTTAGACAAGCAGGGATAACCCGGAGGCCACAGTGACCAGCTACGCACGGCGTTATCGCTCTCGGCGACACCCAGGCCGAAGCCCTGGACGAGATGCGCCGGGCCATCGAGTTCCACCTTGACGGGCTGCGCGAGGACGGCCAGGCGGTCCCGCAGCCGTCAACCGTGGCAGCCACGGTCATCACTCTTGACGCGGCCTGACGAACCCGGTCAGCGACCAGCAGCTGCTCGCCCACGTGTCGCCTCCGTGGCCTGCTCGGGTTTGGCCGCAGGCCAGCCCGCCGTTCATCTGATGCCGCGCCTGCATGCGCCGCGCCCGCGCGTAACGGCCGGCGCAGAATGATCCTCACTTACCCGGTGGCCCGGCCGGCTCTGCGGCCTGCGGGGTGAAGAAGAAGGTGGCGCCATCACCAACCACGCCCTCGGCCCAGGTGTGGCCGTGGCGAGGTCGCGGCCGCTGGTGAACTTCCAGGCGTTGGCCAGCAGGTCGTCGAGGATCTCGCCCGTGTGCTCGCTGGCGGCCTCGATCTTCTGAGCGTAGTCTCGGCCCTCTTCACCGAGGGTATCTCCCTGCCGCACGCGCTCGAGGACGGGCATCAGGCCAGGGGCCGTCTCGGGCGGGATGAGCAGGGACGTGCTGCGCCCGACGATCTCGGCGGCGGTGTAGCCGTACATCCGCTCGGCCGCCGCGTTCCAGCTGGTAATGACGCCATCCAGCGTCGCGCTGACGATCGCGTCGTTCGCCGAGTCCACGATGGCCGCCAGCAGACTGACTGGGCCAAGGTCGGCTGCCGTCCAACCCCGCCCTGGCCGAGGCCGGCCTGACCCGTCCCCTCTGACCGCAAGCCCTCAGGACCCGAACTCGGCCCGGACCCCGAGCAGCCGCACCGGCCGCCGCCCGGTGAACCGGGCCAGCGCGGCCGAGGCGGCCTGCGCGATCACCGCGGCCTGCGAGCTGGGGGTGCC
>JBEKGC010000589.1:0-3747 GCA_050013055.1 Streptosporangiaceae bacterium | reverse complement strand
GGGGGCGGTGTCCAGCGGGTGGCCGGCGGCGAACGTGCCAGCCGGGCCGGGTGAGGCACCGGGGACCGGGCCGGCCGAGCCGGGCTGCCCGGGACCCCGGCGGCCGCCCCTGGAACCCCGGGCGACTCCGCTCGGGAGATGGGCTCCCTTCGCGCCGGGGCGCGGCTTCGCGGTGGCACCCGGTGCGGCGGCGGGCGGCGCGCCGGGGTCGTCGCCGGGATCCTCACCGGGGCCGGCCCATTCCTCGGGCTCGATCCCGGACAGCCACTCCACCCACTCGTCCTCAGTCAGCCAGTCCGCACGCGAGGGCGGCAGCTCCCGCCACCCCTCAGGCACATCCCCAGGTTGGCCCGGACACCCGGCGGGGTCATCATCCCGCCCGGGGTCAGGGAAAGCCGGTCCGTGGGTCACGCGCCACCGTCCGTTCAGCAAAAGATATAGAACATAATAACTAACTGGCTCGTATAATGCAATCAAAACTCGGATATTCGAATAAAGTGACTAGAGTTATGCGTGTTGGCTGGGCGGCCAAATTGGGCTGGGATCCGCGAAGATGTTGCGGGCAATCGGATGGCCAGGCGGGGATGGCCAGGCGGGATGGTCTGAGCTATCGTCCAGGCATGCCAGGGATCGTGATCATCGGCGCCGGATTCGGCGGTATCGGGATGGCGATCGCGCTGAAGCAGGCCGGCTTCGATGACCACGTGACCGGCCGCGACGGTCGCAAGCTCACGCTGGCCGCCTACACCGTGAGCCGCTAGCGTGCCCGCGGCCTGGAGCTATCTGGGCGTCGGATGAGGCGGCGCGGGATAACCACGGGCCGTTCGGCGTGCTAGCGATCTTGCTGGCGCTGGCGGCTGCGCTCGGCTACGGCGGCTCGGATTTCGCCGCCGGACTCGCCTCGCGCAGCGCCGGGATCATCCAGGTGACCCTGATCGCCTCGGTCGTCAGCCTGCTTCCCGTGGCGGCGGCGCTGCCCTTCGCCGCGGGTCACCCGCCGTCGGCGACCGCGCTGGCCTGGGGAGCCGGAGGCGGACTGGCCGGCACCGCGGGCGCCCTCGCGCTGTACCTGGGGTTCCGGCAGGCGGCGTTTAGCGTGGCCGGACCGCTGAGCGCGGTCGGAGCCGCGGGATTCTCCGTGCTCGCCGGCCTGCTCCTCGGTGAGCGGCCGACCGCCCTGGCGCTGACCGGAATCGTGCTGGCCCTGCCCGCCATCCTCGGCGTGTCCGCAAGCGCCGTCCGGACTGGCTCGGGGGCCCGGGGGCGGCCGGGCCGCGGGGTGCTTGCCGGGCTGGCCGCCGGGGCCGGTTTCGCCTTGCTGTTCATCGGGCTCGACCGGGCCGGTTCGGGCAGCGGGCTGTGGCCGGTCGCGGCCGCGCAACTAGCCGAGTTCGCGGGCGTGCTCGTGATGGCCGGGGTCACCGGGAACGTTCGGCGGCCCGCGGCCCGGGCTAGCTGGCTGGCGGTGCTCACCGGGGCGACCGGGGCAGCGGGCACGCTGCTGTACTTCTTCGCCACTCACACCGGCTTCTTGGCGGTGACCGCCGTGCTGACCTCGCTCTACCCGGCGGTGACCATAGTGCTGGCCCGGACCCTGGCCGGCGAACGGCTGACCGGGCTGCGGCTGGCCGGGCTGTCGCTCGCGGTGGCCTGCGTGACGCTGATCGCCGTGGGCGGAGCCGGGTGAGCTGGTGGGACGGGGTTAGCTGATGGGCCAGGTGTGGACGGGCTCGTTGGTGTGCATGTGCTCGATATAGCGCTGGGTCATCTGCCGCAGCGCCTCGGCGCGGCCGGCGCCGCTGCGCCTGGTGATCTCCGCGACGGCGGCCAGCTGCCAGGACGCCCCGGTCTGGCCGGTCAGGCAACGCTGCTCGATGATGCCGAGCAGCCGGTCGGCGGTGGCCTGGCTGACACCCAAGCCGCCGAGCCCCTCGCGGGCCAGCGGCAGCAGGCGGCGCAGGATCAGCTCGGCCACCGGGGTGTCGCCGACGCCGGGCCAGTACAGCTGCGCGTCCAGGCCGTGGCGGGCGGCCTCATGCAGGTTCTCCGCCGCGGTGGTGAACGACATCTGGGTCCAGATCGGACGCTGCGCCTCGGACAGCGACCGCACCAGGCCGTAGTAGAACGCCGCGTTCGCCACGGTGTCGGCGATCGTCGGGCCGGCCGGCAGCACCCGGTTCTCCACCCGCAGGTGCGGCAGCCCGTCGACCACCGCGTAGACCGGGCGGTTCCAGCGGTAGATGGTCCCGTTGTGCAGGCTCATCTCGGCCAGCAGCGGGCTGGCGCCGGCGTCGAGAACCGCCAGCGGATCCTCATCCTCGCAGATCGGCAGCAGCGCGGGAAAGTACCTGATGTTCTCCTCGAACAGATCGAACACCGAGGTGATCCAGCGCTCGCCGAACCAGACCCGGGGCCGCACCCCCTGCTCCTTCAGCTCATCGGGCCTGGTGTCCGTGGCCTGTTCGAACAGCGTGATCCTGGTCTCGTGCCACAGCCGCTTGCCGAACAGGAACGGCGAATTCGCCCCCAGCGCGACCTGCACGCCCGCGATGGCCTGGGCCGCGTTCCAGTAGCTTGCGAACCCATCAGGGCTGACCTGAGTGTGCAGCTGGACGCTGGTGCAGGCGGCTTCGGGAGTGATGCTGTCCGAATGCGTCAGCAGCGGCTCGGGGCCATCGATCGCGATCCGCATGTCCTCGCCGCGAGCCGCGAAGATCTGCTCGTTGAGCACCCGGTACCTGTCGTTCGCCGACATGGCCTGGACGTTCACGTCACCCTCGTCCAGCGTCGGCAAGATGCCGACCATGACCAGGTGACAGCCGACCGACCGCGCCTTGGCGTCGCCCGCGTTCAGGTCGGCCCGGAGCTCGGCCTCGAGCAGCCCGAGCTGGTCGCCGCCGAGATGGCGGGGCGGCACGTTGATCTCCAGGTTGAACTGGCCGACCTCGGTCGCCCACGCCGGGTCGGCGATCGCCTTCAGCGCGTCGGCGTTGCGCATGGAGGGCATGCCCCGCTCGTCCACCAGGTTCAGCTCGATCTCCTGGCCCACCGTCGACGGACTCTCGTCGAACAGCCGCTCACGGAGCATCCGGGCGAACACGTCGAGCGAACGCCGCACCTTATCCCGGTACTTACGCCGATCCTCGCCGCTGATCTTGATGGCCTCGATGTCACGGCCCATAACAGTCTCCAGTCAACGCGTAACCGGGCAAACGAGTGAATCAGGGATATGCCCCGCCAGCCGGCTTCTTTACACATTCGCACGCGGCCGGCCCGGACGCCAGCGGCCTACCTCAGGCGGCCGCCAGCCGGGCGGTCTCGTCCCTGACCCACAGGCCCACGAGCCCGCGCAGGTGCGCGATGAACTTGTCCTGCTCGTGCGCCGGGTACACCAGCTTGACCGTCTGGATCAGCAGCTCGTCGAAGGCCGGGCCGGCCACCCAGTCCAGCACGACATCGTCGAGCTGCGCCTGCTTGTCCGCCCAGAAATCCTGATAGCGCGCGGAGTCGAAGTAGCCGTCGGCCAGGACGCGGTACGCGTCCAGCTTCTCGGCGTAGGACATCCCGGCCTGGTCGGCGATCGCGAAATACCGGTCGGTCTCCATGTCAAGCTCGCTCCGCCGGTCCGTCACCAGCACGAACACGCACCACTTGACCAGCGCCTTCATCGCCCAGGGGAAGTAGTAGTGCAGGCTGGTCAGCGCCACGTCCGGGCAGGCGTTGGCGTAGTCGATGGGATAGACCTCC
>JBEKGC010000588.1:0-5467 GCA_050013055.1 Streptosporangiaceae bacterium | reverse complement strand
AGCACGAGGTTCCGCTCTCCGGCGGGCAGCTCGCCGGGCCCGACGGCAGGCATGTCCGAGTAGCGGCTGAGCATGGTGACCTCGGTGCCGAAGGTCTTGGCGTAGAAGGCGAACGCCTCCTCGGTCTGGCCCTGGAAGTTGAGGTATGTGTTGACTCGTGCCATGGATGGCTCCTTCGTCGGAGACGGCCCCTGGACGCGCGCCTCATCGTCTGCCAGCTCAGACGCCCGGTTGGCCGGGAATTCATCGCCGCCCCGGAACCTGCCGGGTAAAGGCCAAGTCGCGGCGCGCGATCCGCGCCGGAACAGGCTCGATCGTAACACCACGTCGCCGTCGATCGGGGCGGCGCCTGGGAGGCGTCGGCTGCCATCAGCGCAGACCGGGATGCTCGAGGCGAGCTTGTAACCCTACGCCCGGCCGTTCGGGTGAGCGCCGAGTCGGCAGGGAGGGCCCGACTTGGGCCAACCCAGTGCGTACCGGATGGGCACTGGGCGGCGGCTTGCCGAGTGTCGTTAGGCAGAAGGTGGGTGGCGGTGAGGGTCGGCCCGGATCTCGGACTGGCCGTCTGTCTGCGGGAACCGAGGCCCTTATTCCGAGCTGGAACCTCCACCGGGGTCCTGTTGCGAGCAGGTCTGGGACGAAGGTGTCTCCGCACCTTAGCCACCGCCCGGAGAGGCCTTGCTCGTAGCAAGAGCGAGGACGGTGTCGACGGCGGTTTCGAGGGGACGGGTGTCCCGCTTGACCTGGGCGAGCAGGAGGCCCCCTTGGACAGCGGCGAGGAGGGTGACGGCGAGGTCGTCGGGGTCTAGGCCGGCCCGCAGGTGCCCGGCGGCGTGCAGCGCCCGCAGCCCGTCGCTGATGGCGGCTGACCACCGTTCGAATCCGGCGGCGATCAGGGCGCGCGCCTGGGGATCGCTCTCCGCGAGCTGGCCGCCGAGCGATCCGAGGGGACAGCCGCCCCGGCCGCTGGCGGTGTTGGCCGTGGCGATCACCATGTCGCGCCATGCCTGGAGCCCTCCGGCGTCGCCGAGGCCGGCTTGCCGCTGGTTGCCGGTGATGGTGCCGGCCTGGTGGCCGATGACCGCGTGGATGAGTTCGTCCTTGCCGGCGAAGTAGTGCTGGAGCTGCGAGCCGCTGACTTCCGCGGTTGCCTTGATGTCTTCCAGCGTGGTGCCGGCGACGCCGCGCTGGTAGATCAGCCGGGCGGCTGCGTCGATGATCTTGGCCCGGGTCCGCTCGCCCTTGGGGGTGAGCCGTGGCCGCTCAGGAGTGCCGGAGGTCATGGCTCGATGGTAATGAGCTTTCTGGGTTTGACAACCCATTCGCTGTTAGTAAGAATGAGTTGCCTGACCCAATTAATGAGCGCAGGGGGAAGCACCATGATCCTGGTGACAACGGCCGGCCAGGTCGGCTCAGAAACAGCGCGTCTTCTCGCCCAGCGCGAAGTGCCCGTCCGGGTGCTGGTGCGGGATCCAGAGAAAGCGAAAACGCTGGCCGGCGTCGCGGCGGTGGCCGCCAGCATCGCCGCTTCGCCCGCCCCGCCCGCCGGCCAGACCTACTGGCTCACCGGCCCGGCGCTGATCTCCTACTACGACGTCGCCGCCGTGTTGTCGAAGCTCCTCGGCCGGGCCGTCACCTACCGGGAGCTCACCTTCGACCAGGACAAGGACACGATGATCCGCGCTGGCGTCCCCGAGCAGATCGCCGAGAGACCAGGACAAGGACACGATGATCCGCGCTGGCGTCCCCGAGCAGATCGCCGAGATGAACGCCCAGGCGGCCAGCCTGACCGCTGACGGCGACGCCGCCTGGGTCACCGACGATGTCCCGTCCCTCCTCGGCCGCCCCGCCCGCTCCTTCGGGGAGTTCGCGGCCGGCTATGCCACTGCCTTCTCATAGATCCCGCGGGTACCCGCCTCCCGGAAGAGCCTGGAGGCACCGGCCAAGGCCATTACCAACCTCAAGGCAAGACCGCGCTCGTCACGGGCCCGGCAAGCGGGATCGGCAGGGCCCACCGCCGTGGCGCTCGCCGCCCGAGGCGCACGTCCTGGTAGCCGGACGCAACGAACAACGCGCCGCTGAGGTGGTTGCCCAGATCGAACAGGGCCGCGCCGCAGCATTCCGGCTGAAACGCTGGTGATCCGGCAGCGGCCAGCCACCGGCTCCTTTCCTGGCCGTATCGGTCAACTCCAGGCCAAGGTCAAGCTCGCGCTGACCGGCCTCCAGCAGTTCCAGCTCAACGCCATCGTGAGCTGGAGCCGAGGCGCTCGATATCGCGTGACTCGCGATAGCAGGAGCAGCCGATCTGTACGGTCGTAGCACCTAACGCTCCGGATTAGTGCGACTCAAGCCCTCACGAACCACGAAAGCCCAGGTCAGTGTTCTCCGGAAGCACTCAGAGGCAAAACGTGGCCCAACTCGGGGCGGGGTTTGGGCAGGCGGGGGTGATGGGACTGCTCGGTAGCCGGAGCGGCGTGCTCGGTCCGGGCGGCGGTGCCGCGCGGCGGGCTGGGCGGTACTTGCGGCTGCCCTTACGGCCGGAGGGTAGTGATCTGATCTTCGATCACCCGTATAACGTTTAATATTTGCCAGGCTAGATGATCAACGGCTTGGCGCCGAGCCTGCACGGAACGTCTGCACTGGCGGCCTGCGCTGCGGCCAGCCGTAGATATGCCGACCAGCACCCTGATCGTTACTTTTGTGTGCATTGCGGCTTGTATCGTGGCTGCTGGCGGCGGTGCCGCGCCACCCGCGGTACCCCCCCGCCGCGGCCTGGCTGCTCGCCTGCGCGGCGTCTCCCGTCTGTGCGCGGAACTGAGCGGCGGCACCGCCGCATTCACCTGCCAACTGGGTTCGGGCGCCTCGCGGGCGCGGGGCGGGTTACCTTCCTGCGGACGGTCAGCGCGAGCAGGTCGCTGTTTACGGCCTAACTATCTGAGCGTCCTGGGCGGGTGCCCGGCCGTGTTCTTTGCCGATGTCGCTTCCCGGCCTGCTGCGGGCGGGTCAGGAGCGTGGTGTCCCGTTGAACGTGAGGGATCCCCTCCTCGCCTCCGGCCCGGCGCTCACGCGGTGGAACCGGCCGCGCCGGGGGAGGCCGGAAGGGGGCCTGGCCCCTTCCGGCTAGCGTTTTGTCCCGGACCGGGAGCGACACCCCGGCGGCGGTAACGACGTGCTGGTGAGCGCCGCGACGGCGACGCCGGCTCAATCGCGAACGAGTTTCAGTGCCAGCCTGGGCACGGCAAAGGAGGCGAGAAAGATCGGCAAGAGCCTCTTTCCTGTGCACCGGAAGGCGACGATCTCTCGGCGGCGTCGAAATGTCTCAGTGCTGCTCGAGTTTCGTCCGTTGCGGACTTGCAGGGTGTGACGTCCAGGCTCGACTGGTATCTCGATCGTGTGATTCATGTCGACCGACCCGGCCCGCTCACCGTCGACCACGACATCGTAGGTGCCACGACGGACCTCCGCTCCGATTGCCTTATGGGTCAACGTCAGCGTCGCCGGCATGTGCTGATCTCCTCTTGTTCCTGAACGGCGCTTCTGGCTGCCCGGCGGCGAGCGCAACGTGCCGCGGCCCGGGGCCAGGCCGGCTTGGTGCCGACCGCCGCCACCGCTGGCGGCACATCCTTGGGTCGGAACGCCGGTGTTGCGCCGGCCGCGAGAAGGGATCCGGGGCGGTGCCGCCCGTGGCCATCGTATGGCCGTGCCCGCTTGCGGTCGATGCGTACGCGGCGGCCAGCGGTTCGGCGTGCTCACCGAGATCGACCTCGCCGCGACCCTGCGGGAAAAGCTCGGCGAGGAGATGGGGGATTACGTGATCCTCGGATCGAGGACGAGGGAACCGACTGGACGACCCACGATCCGGGCATCGGGTCCAGCACGACCATGAGCCGGATGGAGTTCCCGGCCATCTCGATGAAGGCCCGCTCATCGTTGCGCTGCGAGCTGCAACTGGTACCGCCCGGATCAGTGACGGTGAGTGTGACCCCGTTCGGGAACGTGAAGTCGGCCACACCCGTGACAAGCGTGCCGATCAGGCCGGGCGTGCCCTCGGCGACGTCAAATTTCTGCATCCGGGTCACAGGGCCTGACGACGCCGGCGCGAGCCGCGCACCGGCGCTCGACTGATCGCCGATGCGGACGTAAGCGTAATCGTTCGCACCGTCGGCCTCGTCGCAGTGGAAGATCTGGACGAACGACACGGCTCCCGACGGGGTGCCCGTATTGGACGTTGGCGACAGATCTGAGAAACTTTCATCCATCGGCCAGTAGCCCACCAGCCCCGGCTCGGTGCCTGTCAGCAGGTTGTATCGAGTCGGAATCAGCTCCTCGGCGCTCAGGGCGCGATTCCATATCGTCACGTCCTCGAGCAGACCCTCGAAGTTGCCCCCGTGGTCCTGATCAGTCCCGCCTATCACCAGTCGATGGTCGTTGCTGACATCGAGCGGCGCGGCCCCGCCGCCACCCAGCCAGTCTCCGTCGAAATAGCTCAGCACCATGCCCGACTGACGGACGAATCAAAGGTGATGCCAATACCCGTCCAGGGCACCGGTCGCCTGCGCCCCCGATCCGGATTGGGTGGTCCCGTCGTCGGTCGTGAAGTGGATCTGCTCGTGATCGTCAATCTCCAACGTCCATCCCGGCCCCTGCTCCCCTTTCTGGCTGAGCACGACGCCCGTCTTGGTCGTCGCGACCAGCACCGTAACCGAGAAGTCACCGGTCCCGAACTGGTAGGCCGCGTTTGCCGGGCATGCGATAAAGGCGCCCAGCGGGATGTCGGCGCCGTAGTCAGGCATCTTGAGCCTCCGACGTCAGTTCAGACACGACCCACGCCGCGACGCGGACCTCGGTGTCGATAAGGAAATCACCGATGTCACCACCACGCTCGATCTCATCCAGGGCACGCGATCGGTCGACGGTACCGCCTGGGTAGAACTCGCGCTCGGGCCATCCCTTAGCCCGTTCGAGCCGGCATCTCGCCAACTCAAGACGCTGGTTCGCCGACAAGGACCCGGACGGCAGCAAAGCCGATGGATCCGCCCGCGCCTCCTCGAAATCGATCATGTCGCCGCTCGTTCGATGAAAACCCACCGGTAGTGACGACTCGTACTCCACGACCCTTGGATACACGCCGAAATCCCCTCACTAACGTCACTGACTATAGGGCCCTGCTGCTGACTGAGGACTAACTGATTTCGGGGGTCAGGCGGAAATCGCCCTAGCTTAGGCTGATCCTGTCGCCGCAGTACATGGTCACGGAGTTCAGGGCGTTTTTCAACCTGGTGTTCCTCCTCCTACGTCAGCCCGTTTTCTGCTGATGCGGATGAACAGTGGAGCGCTTTCAGCGCTACAGAAGTTGAAGAGCCAGCATTTGGGTCTTTACGGTGGCTGGGGTTCCAGGGTCAGTCCGGTCTGGGCCAGGAATCCGTCGATGAGGGCGGGCCGGTACTGGATCCGCTTGAGCCGGTTC
>JBEKGC010000587.1:0-3927 GCA_050013055.1 Streptosporangiaceae bacterium | reverse complement strand
GTGGGCGATACTGGGATCGAACCAGTGACCTCCTCGGTGTGAACGAGGCGCTCTCCCGCTGAGCCAATCGCCCGCCGCCGATCCTGAACCGGAGCCAGCAACCCCCGGCACCAAATCATCCCGGCGCTCCCATAGAGATCGACCCTCCAGATCCCCGCCAGCCGTCACACTAAGTAATGTCCAAATCCCTCGAACGTACGCATAGGGACGCATTTAATTACGCTGAGTATTGGGATTGAAACACCTTGTAGATAAGTGCGTGAGATCAAAGTCACAGGCTATGCAATCGACCTACAGGAACACTAAACTGCTTCAACATCGCGACCTTGAGGTGAGTGAATTTGTCCAGGTCAAGGCGACGGTGAAGGCTTGTCTTCCGGTTGGTACGAAAGGCGCAAAACGGAATGATTAATCACCTGGGGAGACTTCACCCTCCGTATGCGCCGCAGTCGGTAACTGGGAACTCAGACCGACAGTGCCCGATGGTCAGGGACCCGGCTAGGTAGGGGTGGGTAGCGATGAACCGGAGCGGCGGCACCACGATCTCGGCTGAGCTCGGGCTCAGGCTTGTTGTCCCACAGCAAACGGTTGTTCCCCTGGTAGCCAGCATGTACTACAGCGGTAGCGATCCCTACGCCGTGCGCATGGCGTTCCACGTAGGCACCGACGAGCCGGTCGAGTGGATCTTCGCCAGAGACTTGCTCGCCGCCGGGATCGAGTCCAGGCACGGCGAGGGCGACGTGCTGGTGTGGCCGTCGCCCGTCTCGGGCGAGGAAACCGATGATCCAGATGCGGCCGGTCCGGCGGATGCCAGCGGAGCGGTCCTGAATATCGAGCTGTCGTCCCCATTCGGCCAGGCCCACTTTGAAGCGCCGGCACAGCCAATGGCTGCGTTCCTCCAGCGCACTTACCAAATCGTCCCAGCTGGCCGGGAAAGCGACTACATCGATATTGAGACGGAACTAAACGACCTTCTCCGCAGCGCGTAACAAGCCGGAGTTACCGGAACGAGGGGCAGGCCCCGGCGGCCACGCGGCAAATCTCTGGTAGCAGCGTGTCTACCGCGGCGAGCTGGACCGCCACCTCCCGGTCGATATCCATCCTGGGCACCGATGAGCGCACCAGCGCGTGCACGGCCTGTAGCGGGACACTGGGGCTGGCCACCGGCAGGCGCAGGTCTACGCCCTGCGCGGCGCAGCAGATCTCGACCGCCAGGCAGGCGCGGACGTTGGCCACCACGTCCCGCAGCTTGCGCACCGAGGTCCAGCCCATCGACACGTGATCTTCTTGTTTGCCCGAGGTGGGGATGGTGTCCACGCTGGCCGGATGCGCGAGAACCTTGTTCTCGCTGACCAGCGAGGCGGCAGTGTACTGAGCCAGCATGAAACCGGAATTGGTCCCGGCCGCGGGCGCGAGGAACGGCGGCAGGCCACGGGAAAACGCCGGATCGAGCATCCGGTCGACCCGGCGTTCGCTGATCGAGGCGAGCTCGGAGATGGCCATCGCCAGCATGTCGGCGGCGAACGCGAGCGGTTCACCGTGGAAGTTCCCCGTCGTCATCACCTCGCCATCGGGCACGATGACGGGATTGTCCACCACCGCGCCCAGCTCGATGGTGATCACTCCGGTGGCAAAGCTGAGCACGTCCCTGACCGCCCCGTGCACCTGCGGCGCACACCGCAGGCAGTACGCGTCTTGCACCGCGTGCCTGCTGTGCCTGTGGCTGGCCAGCAGCGATGACCCGGCGAGCAGCTGACGCAGGTTGGCCGCGCTGACCAGCTGGCCCGGATGCGGCCTGATCACCTGGACTCGCTCGTCGTAGGGCCGGTCGGTGCCGAGCAGCGCCTCGACCGACAGCGCGCAGGCCACATCCGCCGCCTGCACCAGCATGGTGATGTCGGATACCGAGAAGGCCAGCAGCGCCTGCATCGGCTCGGTCCCGTTGACCAGAGACAGCCCCTCTTTCGGGGCCAGTGTCAGCGGCTCGAGCCCGTGTTCGCGCAGCACCTCGGCGGCCGGGCGGCCAGCTGGCGGGTCACCAGGGCCGCGCAGCCGCCCCTCCCCGATCAGCGGCTGGGCCAGGTGCGCGAGCTGCGCCAGGTCGCCCGAGGCCCCCACCGAGCCCTTGCCCGGGATCACCGGCAGCAGGTCCCGCGCGAGCAGCTCGAGAAGCCGGGCGGGTAGCTCAGCGCGGACCCCGGAATACCCGGCCGCGAGCGTCCTGGCCCGGAGCAGCAGGATCGCGCGGACCACCTCGTCGTCCAGGGGCGCACCGATTCCCGCCGCGTGTGACCGCACGATCGCGCCCTGCAGCGTGGCCAGGTCGGCCTCCCCCACCGGCGTGTCGGCCAGCGCGCCGAATCCGGTGTTCACCCCGTATACCGGCGCGTCGCCGCCGAGCGCCTTCACCACGACCGAACGGCTCGTCTCCATCCGCCTGGGCACGTCCGCGTCCAGGCGCGCTCGCGCTCGTCCGTACGCCACGGCCACGACGTCGTCGATCGTCAGCGGGCTGCCGTCTACCACTACTTCTCGCATGACCGAAGCCTCCCATGCCCGCGGGCCTGGGGTGGCCCTGGCCCTGCTCTGCGACCCTCCACGGTAACGCCGAGACCATTCGATCTTCGCCGAAACGGGGCGCCGAGTTTGCATGAGCGGCAGGATCGGCTACAGTTCTCAACGCACCCAGGTGCATGCGGACGTGGCTCAGTTGGTAGAGCATCACCTTGCCAAGGTGAGGGTCGCGGGTTCGAATCCCGTCGTCCGCTCTCGAGGGTCCGTTTGCCCTTGCGGCGGAGTGGCCGAGTGGCTTAGGCAAGGGCCTGCAAAGCCCTGTACACGGGTTCGATTCCCGTCTCCGCCTCCCAGGCCAGGGCCGGCCAGGCTAGGGTCGGCCGGGCTGGATGAGGCCGGCCTCGTAGGCGAGCACCACGACCTGGACCCGGTCCCGCAACCCGAGCTTGGCCAGGATCCGGCCGACGTGCGACTTCACGGTCGCCTCAGAGACGTACAGGCTGACCGCGATCTCCGCGTTGGACAGGCCCTGAGCCACCGCGATCAGCACCTCATGCTCGCGCTCGGTCAGCGTGGACAGCTTCGGGTAGCGCTCCGCCTGCTGGCGGGCGGACAAGGGCAGCACCTGGGCATACTCCTCAAGCAGGCGGCGGGTCACCCGGGGCGAGATAACCGCGTCACCCGCCGCGACCGTCCTGATGGCGGCGACGAGGTCGGCCGGGCGCACATCCTTCAGCAAGAAGCCGCTGGCCCCGGCCCGCAGCGCTCCGAAGGCGTACTCATCCAGGTCAAACGTCGTCAGCACCAGCACCCGGACCCGGGCGTCCGCGGTGGTGATCCGCTTGGTCGCCTCGATGCCGTCGGTGCCCGGCATCCGGATATCCATCAGCACCACATCCGGGGTATGACGGCGAGCCAGGTCGACGGCTTCCTCGCCGTTGCTCGCTTCCGCGGCCACCGTGATGTCGCCCTCGGCCTCCAAGATCATGCGGAAGCCGCGGCGCAGCAGCGGCTGGTCGTCGGTCAGCAGGACGGAAACGCTCATCTGGCTGCCTTACTCACGCCGGGGACCTGCTGCGGGCGGAAGGTTGTCTCGACCAGCCAGCCCCCGCCGGCGGCGGGTCCTGCGCGCAGGGTGCCGTGGTGCAGGGCCACCCGTTCACGCATGCCGTCCAGCCCGTGCCCCGGAACCCTTGGCCCGGACACCCGGCCTGAGCCCGCCGGGGCCAGCGGGGCCGTGCCGTCGTCGGTCACCCGGATCGTCACCTCGGGATCGGCGTAGGCGATGGTGACCTGCGCGTGACGGGCCGCAGCGTGCCTGAGCGTATTGGTCAGCGCCTCCTGCACGATGCGGTAGACGGTCAGCTCGGCGGCTCCGCCGAGGGAGAAGGGCGTGCCTTCGGCGACGAGGGC
>JBEKGC010000586.1:0-6784 GCA_050013055.1 Streptosporangiaceae bacterium | reverse complement strand
GAAGCCATCACTGCCGTGGATGACCGCGGCATCGCCGGCGTGGCCCGGTTCGCGCGCGACGACCTGGACCCCGCCAGCGCCGAGGTTGCGATCCTGGTGGCCGACGAATGGCAACATCGCGGCCTGGCGCGCCAGCTCCTCCGGCCTCTCGCAGAGAGGGCTCGAAGCGCGGGAATCGAACGGTTTCGCGCCGAGATTCAGGCGGACAACACCGTCGCGCGGCGCTTCTTCCTCGGATTGACACCGACCGCGCGCGAGCGGCGCAGCAACGGCGACGTGGCGGTGCTCATCAACGTAGCGGAACTCCTTCGCACGCTGGAGTGACGTTGGCGCCGGAGGCCGGCTGTGCGGAGCCCCGGTCTTGGTCGAGGTTGCCGGTACGCGAGGCGAGAATGTAACCCCAGCAGGGCGCACCACCCTGCCCGGCTAGCCGACGGGACGACCACGCAGCTCGAATGCATGTGCGGCGCCCTGGTCAGGTGTCACGACCCGCGCCGGGTGCACCACCGGCGGGCTGAGGCGCTGGAACCGTTCGAGGGAATCCCCGTCTCAGGCGACGCCGGACGCATCGCGACGAATGGAACGTGCGTCGATGGATCAAACAACGCATAACGAATATGCTTTTCGAAATCATCGGATCTGGGGAGTGCTAGTTGCACTCATATTAGCCGATTCTGAGCGTATCGGATGGATGCACCATGCCAGACAGAACCTACTCGCCATCCCTTGCGGCACTAGAATATGTACAGGAAATCCGGCCACGTTCTCCCTGACCATTCAGGAGGTCGCATAATAGCGCGCTCACAGCCATCAGTTTTTCTGGATTTGCGATACAAGACAGTACAGGCGCGCCATACAGGCTGGGGATAAGTAGAATGGTGCTTGCATTCGTGATGAACCCTGAGACGTCGCCAGGCCGCCCGCCATACCTCGGGAACTGGTGATGTGGGCTGCGGGCTGGCAGACTGACATAGTGTTCATCGCCGACGATCTCGGGTCGTGGTTGATCGGGGCGCTCGCCGATGCGGGCCGCAAGAAGTTGACTTCGCTAGTCCTGGGCACTGATCTAGAACGGGCGCTGCGTTCGGCCGTCGCGGCTGCGGTCCAGCGCACCGCCGAGCAACTATGGCCCCACGATAAGGAGCAGGCCGAACACGTGGCGCGGGTGATCAGCGAAGTCTTCCGCGAGCCGGTACAGTTTGCGCCGCTCACGCATGGTGGGACGGTGCTGGAAGCGCTGCAGGCGGGAATCGCCGGACAACTTGCGGTAGTCAATGATGCGGATCTGACAGGCACGTGGCAGTTCTCTTCGGACGTGCTTGGCATTCCGGCTGGGATCCTGGCAGAGGAGCTCACTGGTCATTTGTTGGGGGAGATTGTCGCACGAGGTGCTGGCGGCGGGCCACTGGAGCCGCTAGCCAACCAGCTAAATCACGATGTGACGCACCTGCAGGGCCAGCGCCTGGAAAGCCGGATCAATCGTCTAGTGATGGGCGTCGAGCACGCGCGGCACCAAGAGGCGAGCCCCGCTCTCGCTCCGAGCCTCGCTGGCGCCGTCGATGATCCGCGGCGGCGCGAGACTCTCATGCTCTACGCGGCGACTGCCTATGCTGACCAGATCGTCCGCGCCTGCCTGGACAGCGCGACGATCCCCGCGCTGGCCCTGGCCTTCGACTGCGCCGAAACTGCCGGAAGCGGACTTGCCCTGGAACTGCGACTGCGCCTGGCTCGGGTCCGTGAGCAGGCATATGAGGACGACTGCGATCCTCGGCACAGGCGGCTCATGGCTGCCGTCCAGGCCGTCCGCCTCGCACGCCAGACCGTCACCACCTCAGCCGGGACCCTTATCTGCGACCGCCCCGTCACCGCCGATCTGTACTGGCTTTTCCTCCAGGACACCCGGTCACCGCAGCCCGACAGCCCATGCGAGCTCGGCCTTGGCCGGCCCGCCGCCGGCATCTGGGGCAGCGAGGCGCTGGCCTTCGTGAAATGGCTGAACACGATCACCGCGGGCTCCATGCAAGCCGGATTCCGGCTGCCGTACGAGAGCGAACTTGGCGAAGAGGCGGTCACGAGCCTCCTGGCCGGGCGGTTCGCCGAATCAGTGACCAGCGTGTGGATTCAGCCGCAGCCGGGCGGCGGCATGCCGGAACCATGGATACCGCCCGGTCAGCCGCCCCCGCACCTGGTCACCGGCGCCGCGATACGGCAGGCGATCGTCGTTGACGCTTACATCACCGGAATCCTGATCCAAATCCTCGCCGTGACTGCCTCCCGCGTCGCCTGCGGCCTCGCGCTCGACCTCGACCTCGCCGTCGACCGCGATAATCAGCGCGTCGAAGCTATTAAGGCCCGCGCAGGCGACCGCGGCCGCATCTACAACCCTGTGCGCGCCCGTGCCCGCGATCTCGACCGTGCCCGTGCCCATGCCCGTGAGCGTGCCCGCGATCTCGCCCGCGCCCTCGACGGCGTTCGCGCCCTCGAGGCCGTCCACGCCGACGCCCATGCCCTCGCCGTCGGCCTTGCCAGTCCCATCGACCCCGATCATGCCGTCGACCGCAGCCCTGTCACCGCCCGCAGACAAGCCCACTGGAATTTCAGCGCCCGCGCTCACGCCCTCAGCAATGCCCTGGCCCGCGACCTCGACCTCAACCAGAGAGTCCGCCTCCCCGGGATCTCCGCGGTCCCGTCGGCCTGGATTTCCAGCGGGCCACTTGGCCGCATCTCGTGGAAGGCGATGGTAGCCATGCCGTTCCCGGCAGCCCGTCAGGCCTTCGCCGATGAATTGACGTCCAGCGCCGGAATTGAGGAAACGACGCAGATCAGGGCATCGCTAGACGGTTCCCTTATCGAAGCGCTACGTAGCATATGTTCCGCCGAATCCCCTGAGAACCATGTCGGCCCTGGATGGGATCCAGCGGCTGCCAGTTGCCTGGCCGACACCAGCCCGCCGTTTCTCAAAGGCCATCATCCTCCTGACGCTCGCGATGCGGCCGGGATCAGGGCTGTCGCTCTGGCGCTAGCGAGTGATAGCGCTGGGGGAGATGACGACATCGCCGTCAATGTCCTCCGCGAAGTCGCCGCCACGGTCACCCTTCTGCAGCACCGTGAGCAGGGCAAGGCCAAGATCGGAGAGTCCATAATCCTTGCCCTGACATAGCTGTGAACTCAAATGACTAGTGGCTGTCTCAGCCCGAACGCGCACTGGCAAGTGCGCCAGTCAACGACGGAGACCGCTGCACTCCCAAGGCCTCTCTGCAGAAGCCCCAGCAGCCGGAGCGGCAGAACAACCATTCTGGACACCGTCCCACATCCAGCATCAACCAGCCGCTAACCATGCAGAACGGCGGATATCGCGTGGAGCGCCAGGCACAGTGCGTCGCTGTAGGTATTCGTACTCGCTGCCCATTGCGCCGGTGAGTCGGCTGCCCCGCAGCGTCCAATGTCCGCGTCAGAGCCCTGGCGATCGACGATCACACGATCAAGGACCTCTGAATCCGCGGCGCCGCGGGCCGTGGAACGGTTCGTGGAACGGCGTGCCGGATAATCCCAGCGTCGTGGGTGCCCTCAGTGCGATTATCCGTGCTATCGGTGCAGGTAGCGCGTGCGCAGGCAGGCAGCACGCCACTCGTAATGCGTAGGTAGAAGCTCTAAATCGAACAGAAATGTTCGAGACTGTGGACGGCGCCGACTCGCTCGACGCGCTGTACACCGCGCGGATTTGGGCCTGCTCGGCGGCCTGTACCATGAACGCATGGGCTCCTACTGGCACGTCGTGCTGCCCCCTCTGTGCGCCTAATCGGGCGCACCTGTTGATGGCATAGTCCACTCGCTCGGCTGACCTGAGGCAGTCCGGGCTGTTGAATCGTGCGCCCGTCTCGAATCCACGTTCTAGCGAATTCGATGATGGAAGGTACGACAGTGCCAAACGACGCATTTCCTGCTGCCCCGTCAGTTCCTGCCTGCTCAGCTCTCGACAAGCAACCTGCCCGCCGTGCTGGCCTGATCAGCGGGCCTGCCCCCATCTTGACCGCCGCGGTGCTCTGGGGGACCACCGGCACCGCCAGCTCGCTGGCTCCAGCCGGAGCCCCGCCAGCAGCGATCGGTTCCGCCGGGCTGTTCCTGGGCGGCCTGATGCTGTTTCTGTCCAGCCGCGGCGCCCGCTCTCTTCTCGCCAGCTGCACGGCTCGCGAGCGGTGGCTGCTCGCCCTGGGCGCGGTGGCCGTGGCCGGATATCCGGTCAGCTTCTACCCGGCCGTGGCGCGCTCCGGAGTGGCCGTGGCCACGGTGATCGCCCTGGGCAGCGCACCGATCTTCGCCGGTCTGCTCGCGTGGCTCACCCGCCAGGCACGGCCGACCGCCCGCTGGGCTTGCGCTACCGCGGCGGCCGTCATCGGCTGCGCCGTCCTGGTCCTAGGACCTGAGGTCGCCGACGGCGCCGCACCCGTCAATGCCATGGGCATGGTCCTGGCGCTCCTAGCTGGGCTGTCGTACGCCGCATACTCACTGATCGGCGGGAAACTCATTGCGTGGGGACACTCCTCCGCCGCCGTGATGGGTGTGATGTTCGGCGGTGGGGCTGTCCTGGTCCTACCTGTCCTGTCGACGAGCAGCATGCAGTGGCTGACGCTCCCACGCGGTATGGCGGTGGTCGCGCACCTGGCCGTGGTCACCACATTTCTCGCCTACCGGCTGTTCGGGTATGGCCTGCGTCATACCGCTGTACAGATCGCGACCACGCTGACGCTGACCGAGCCCGCCGTCGCGACCTTGCTAGGCCTGGAGGTACTCGGTGAGCGGCTTCCGGCATTGTCCTGGTGCGGACTGGGGGTACTCGCCATTGGCCTGGCGCTTCTCACGCTCCCTGTCGGCTTCCTTCGCGGACGCGCTGACGTTCGCGAGGACGCGTAGCCGTATAAACCACTTTGCTCGATGTGCCCAGGGACGACGAGGCCCGGCGTGCGCCCCCGGGCGGGTCTCCCAAGGCCCGAGCCCGGGGGCGCTGACGCCGGGCCAGCGGTGCGCCGCGTACGGCACCGCCTTGATCTAAAGAACGACACAATTCGGCGTAGCTATCGCATGTCGTTTGCGGGCGTTATGGGCTGGGAGCCCGGGATTGGCGCTGGTGGAGGTGTCCGTTGCCGGCAGCAGTACCGCTCTGTCCTGAAGGTTCGGACCGGGGTGCCGGGACGTCATCCTCAACCCGCGCCTGCCGTCGGGCTAGGCGCGCGGGAAGTGGCGGCCTGTCTGGCGGCTGTCCGGTTCGCCTGGTCAGCTCGATGCCGATGGCGGTGAGGTGGGCCAGGATCGGTGTGCGTGCCGGTGAGTCCGGCCGGGTCAGGGCCAGACTGGCGGCGAGTTCGCGGCGTGCGCGTTCCAGGTCACGGGCGGTCAGCGTGGAGACGTCGTGCTCACGCATTGGCGGTGAGCCGGCGCGGTCTTGCTGTTCGGTAATCACGGCGTCGAGCGCGGCTTGCAGGTCGACCCGGATCGCGGGTACGGGGTCTTGCCTGCCCAGGAACGCGAGGGCGTTCTCCAGCCGGCGGCGGTAGTACGTCAGCTCGTAGGTGGTCAGTGCGTGCAGGGGATGCTCAGGCTGTTCGACGGTGATTGGCTCGATGGGCATAAGTGCTGGTCCTCACACCTGCGGATGCGCTGGGCGGGTGAAATTCCTCTTGCCCATCACATAGCGAAAGCGCATCGTTAAGCTACGTGACGGCGATGCTGGTCACATTCCGGCACGTGCCCGGCGCGGATGCCACAGAAAGGCAACGAAGCCATGGCGAATGATCGTGATCCGCGCAGTGATCTCGGCGCGGGGCTGGGCGAGGAACTTCGCCGTGCCCGCCTTGACGCTGGTTTCAACAGCCAGGATCAGTTCGCGCGTGAGCTCGGCTTTGACCGGACGGTGATCATTAAGGCGGAGACCGGGGCGCGGCCCCCGTCCGAAGACGTGGCTCCCAAGATCGCGGAGATGTTCCCCGCCTTGTGCAACGGGCTGTACGTCAGGCTGGCGGCTATTGCCCGCAAATCCAACGGGCCGATTCCGGGATGGTTCGCGGACTGGCTCGGCCGGGAGCGTGAGGCCACGTCAGTGCGGATCTGGCAGCCGATTATCGTTCCCGGCCTCCTCCAGACAGCCGAATACGCCGAAGCGCTGTTCGTCGGCGAGCGCAAGGGCATAGATGCCGACGCTCTGGCAGATCTTGTCGCCGCGCGGATCGGACGGCAGACCATCTTCGACAAGCCGGAGCCGCCCGACTTGTGGGTGGTCCTAGACGAGGCCGTCCTGCACCGGCTCATCGGGTCACCGAAGGTCATGTACGATCAGCTGACCCACCTGGCGGACATGGCCGGACGGTCTCACAACCTGATCCAGGTCGTGCCCTCCAGTACCGGGGCGCATGGTGGCCTTGCCTGCGCGTTCCTGGTCGGGAGCCTGGACGGCGAGCCGGACTTGCTGCTGATCGAGGCGATTGAGGATCAGACGATCAGGGACCCCGAAGTGGTCCGCAAAGCGGCGGTAGCATTCGATCTCGTCCGGGGTGACGCACTGCCGCGAGGTGCTTCGCAGGACCTGATACTGAAGGTAGCTGAGGACAAATGGAACACATAGATGACCTCCGCTGGCGCAAGGCCAGCTTCAGCGGCAACGGTGGTGCTAGCTGCGTCGAAGTCGGCCAGGCCCGCGACGGCATGATCCTGGTCCGGGACACCAAGAACCGCGGTCGGGGCCCGGTCCACCGCTACACCCCCGAGGAATGGCGCGCGTTCATCACGGGCG
>JBEKGC010000585.1:0-3811 GCA_050013055.1 Streptosporangiaceae bacterium | reverse complement strand
GGGCACGGTGTCTGCGCCGAGCTGCTGCCCGAACTCGTTTCCCTCGACGAATGGGGCTATCCCATCGTGGACCCGAGCCCGGTGCCCGCGGTCCTTGACCGCGAGGCCCGCCGCGCGGTCGCGGCCTGCCCCACCTTGGCGCTGCGCCTGCTCAAGAGCGACCGGCCGTCGGCGCCAGCGCCGGCGGCCCGCTCCGCGCGCGCGGCCCGCTCCGCGCGCTAGGACCCCGCGGCCTTTCGTCAACTCATCAGAAATCACCGTAAATCACACCACCCGAGTCGCGACTTATCCCGTTACAATGCTTCCGTGAGCATGGCGGGGTCCCGGCCTTGGCCGATGAGCGGCATCGGCATCTGGACCGACCCCCCAAGCCGCCTGACCCTTTCCTCGGCCATGTCGGCCTTAATTACGCCCCCGCACGCCGTCCCCAGGGACCTCTTTCCTTTTCCGTGCGGACGGCGAGCATGACCTGCTCCCCTCGCGCGGCTTGTCACGGACGCCAAGAAATGAGGGAACGTGCCCGCTGACTCGATCACGGCCGAGTACCTGTCCGAGGTGGCGCGGCGCGGCGGTCCGCCCGAGGAGCTGATCACCGTCGCCCGCCAGCACATTGACCTGTCGCTGACCAGCTACGGCCACGACGTCCTGTCCCGGCCGGTGTTCCTTGACCACGCCACCATCACCGGCCTGGGCGAGGATCTGACCGCGCTGTACGCCGCGCTTGTCGGCATTCCTGACCGGCTGTTCGGCGGCGACGTGGCGGCGTTCGCCCGGGCCGCGGGCATGACCGACGTCCAGGTCGCCGCGATCTTGAGCAGCGGCGACGCCCCGCCGACCACGCTGGGCCGGGCCGACATCTACCGCGACGAGACCGGGTTCTACGCGATGGAGGTCAACCTGGGCAGCGAGATCGGCGGCCTGGACAACGCGATGCTCAACCGCGCGTTCCTGACCCAGCCCTTCGTCGCGGAGTTCGTCGCCGCCCACCGGCTGACCTTCGTAGACTCGATGGTCGCCCTGGCCCAGACGCTGCGGGCCGAGTGCGGCTTCCCAGCCGGGACGCGCCCGGTGGTCGCGGCCACCGACTGGCCGCCGTCCTTCGCCAACACCGAGGAGATCCTGCGCTACAGCGCGGCCGAGCTCGACCCGCTCGGCATCGATTTCCGGCCCTGTCACGTCGGCCAGCTGGTGCCGCGGGACGGCCGGGTCTGGCTGGACGCCAGCCCGGTCGACGTGGTTTACCGCATCTTCCTCATCGAGGACCTGCTGACCCCGGAGGGGCCCGACCTGATCAACCCGGTGCTGCGGGCCGCCGAGCGTGGCGAGGTGAAGATCTTCACGCCGCTGAACGCGAGCCTGTACGGCAGCAAGGCCGCCCTGGCGCTGCTGTCGGATGAGGCGAACCGGCCTTCTTACAGCGCCGCCGAACTGGCTCACCTGGACCGGATCTTGCCCTGGACCCGGATGATCCGCCCCGGCCCGGTCACGGTCGGCGGCGAGCAGGTGGACCTGGCCGAGTACGCCGCGGCCGAACGCGAGGACCTGCTCATCAAGCCCACCGCGCTGCACGGCGGCTACGGGGTGGTGCAGGGCTGGCTGGCCGACCCCGGTGAGTGGAAGCAGCAGCTCCAGGCGGCCATGGACGGCCCGTTCGTGCTGCAGCGCCGCATCAGGCCGCTGCCCGAGATGTTCCCCGCCGAAGGCGGCCCGCAGCCCTGGGTGCTCGGCTGGGGCGCCTTTCACGGCATCGACGGCTACAGCGGCATGATCATCCGGGCCAGCCTGAACCCGGACGTCGCGGTGATGAACATGACCAAGGCCGAAGTCAGCGGGACCTGCTGTTTCCACCAGGCCCAGCCGGGCGCCCCGGCGGCCTGACCGGTGGCCGCCAGCAGCACCCCGGCGCAGCAGAACGCCCGGATCTGGGAAACCTTCCTGGAGTCGCCGACGGCGCTGAAGGCGATGCTGGTCGGCACCTTCGTCAACCGGCTCGGCGGCTTCCTGCGTACCTTCCTGGCGCTCTACGTGCTGTCAAAGACCCATTCCGTGGCGGAGTCGGCGGGCGCGTTCAGCCTGTACGGGGTCGGCTCCATCGCGGGCCTGCTAGTCGGCGGGGCGCTGGCCGTGCGGATCGGCCCGCGGGCGGCCACGGTGCTGAGCATGGCCGGGTGCGGCGCGCTGACCATCGCCCTGGTGTACCTGCCCGGCTATCCGCTGCTGGCCGTGGACACGGTGCTGATCGGCCTGGTGGGCTCGGTCTTCGCCCCGGCCGCCGCGACCCTGCTGTCCGCGCTGACACCGCCGGACCGGCAGGTCATGATCTTCGCCCTGTCACGCTTTAGCTTGAATCTGGGCGTTACAGCCGCCCCGCTGATCGGCTTCGCCCTGTATTACCTGGATGACAAGCACTTCACGCTGGTGTTCTGGGCCGACGGGATCACCTCGCTGGCCTACGCCGGGCTCGCGCTGGTCGCGCTGTCCGCGCGGCGACTGCCCCCGCGCCCCAAGCAGGCCTCCGGCGACGGCAAGCGGCTCGGCGGGTACGGAGCGGTGCTGCGCGACCGGCGCTACTGCCTGTACCTGATCGCGGCCTTCCTCGGCGTGGCGGTCTACTTCCAGTTCCAGTCGGTGCTGCCGCTTGACGTGGCGAAGCACGTCAGCATCTTCTGGTACACCCTGGCGGTCGCGGTCAACGGCGTCGTCGTGATCGGGCTTGAGCTGCTGGTCACCAAGCGAGCGCAGAAGTGGCCGCCCCAGGCGGCGATCGGGATTTCCTACCTGCTGATCGCGGTGGGGATGGCCGCCTACGGCCTGCCGCTGGTGCCGGCCGTCATCATTATCGGCACGCTGATCTTCAGCCTGGGGGAGATCCTCGGCGGCCCGGCCACCTTCGCCTACGCGGCCATGGCCGGTCCGGCCCGGCTGAAGAGCTATTACATCAGCAGCTTCCAGTTCGCCTTCGGGCTCGGCGCGGCGGTCGGCCCGAGCATCGGGGGTGCCTTGTTCGTTACGATCGGCCGCGGGGTCTGGCCGGTGGTCGGGGGCGTCGAGATCGTCGGGCTGGTGCTGATCCTGGCCGCCATCCGCAGCTCGCACGCCGCGACCGCACCAAACCCGCCCCAAGACCCCCAAGACTCCGAGGACACTCAGGACCCCGAGGCCGCGCCGGCCGCCCCCGCGGGCGCCGGCGAGCCTGGGTAACAACTCAGAGCACGTCGTGGCCGGGGTGCGGCTCGGCCGGGATGCTGCCCAGCCGTCCGGCCTGGTAGTCCTCGAAGGCCTGCATCAGTTCGGCCCTGGTGTTCATGACGAACGGCCCGTACGCGGCCACCGGCTCCCTGATCGGCTGCCCGCCGAGCAGCAGGATGTCCATGTCCTGCTTGGCGTCCGCCGCGAACGTGATGCCGTGGCCAGGGCCGAACACCGCCAGCTGTCCCATCCGCACCGGCCGCTTCTCCGCGCCCACGGTGCCGCTGCCCGCCAGCACGTACGCCAGCGCGTTGAAGTCCGCCTGCCACGGCAGCCGCACCTGCGCCCCCGCCGACACGGTGGCGTGCACCAGCGCGATCGGCGTGTGGGTCACCCCAGGCCCGTCGTGCCCGTCGAACGATCCCGCGATCACCCGCAGCAGCGCCCCGCCGTCCGCGGAGGAGAGCAGCGCCACCTGCCCGGCCCGGATGTCCTGGTAGCGCGGCTGGGTCATCTTCAGGCTGGCCGGCAGGTTCACCCACAGCTGGAAGCCGTGGAACAGCCCGCCGCTGACCACGAGTTCCTCCGGCGGCGCCTCGATGTGCAGCAGGCCCGAGCCTGC
>JBEKGC010000584.1:0-3812 GCA_050013055.1 Streptosporangiaceae bacterium | reverse complement strand
ACGCCCAGTAGTCCTCGCCGCCGATCTCATCGATGCCGCGGTCGAAGAAAGCGCTGCCCAGCCAGTCCTGCCACGCCAGCTCGCGGGAATCCTTGATGCCCATCCGGCGCTGCTCGGGCGTATCGACCAGGAACAAGCCGCCGAACGACCAGAACGCCTGGCCGCCCAGGTTCGTCTCGGGCTCCTGGTCAAGCAGCAGTACCCGCCGTCCGGCCTGGGCCAGCTCCGCGGTGGCGGCCAGCCCCGCCAGCCCCGCGCCCACCACGATCACGTCCGTGTCCATCAGGTCATCAAACCTTATGAAAGGCGGCGGCGTGACCTCCTGGCCGACCCGCCACCCCGTCCTCAAGCTTGCCGCCGCGGGCGTGGCCCGGAAGACCAGCACATAACTGGCAAGTTCAGCCACTGCCCGTTCGGCTTAATTTTTCCGAACGGACAGTGGTTCTTCGCCCGCGGAGACGGGATTTGCGATGCCAGCACTTAATATTTACTGGACCTAGCTGGAGACTGCCATGGACTACCCGGAACACTTGCTGACCCGGGAACCAGCGCCGCCGTATGACGGGGAGGGCCCCTTTGCCCTCTGGCACTTCAGCGAGGACTCCTCGCTCGGCCGATTCCGGCCGCACACCCCAGCCACGAACCCCGCGGCGCCGCCGCTGGTATGGGCGGTCGATACCCGCCACGCGCCGACGTTCTGGTTTCCAAGAGATTGCCCGCGTGGGTGCATCTGGCCGGTGTCGACCACCACGGCCGGGGACCGCGAACGGTTCTTCGGCCAAAGCGCCGCGCGCCGCGTGCACGTCATCGAAGCAGATTGGCTGGAACGCGTGCGGGCCTGCCGCCTCTACGCCTATCGGCTGCCCCCGGAGGTGTTCCGGCCCCACGGCGTAGGTGGCTACTGGGTCGCCGATAAGCCGGTGGAACCGATCGAGCAGGTGGTGATCGACGATCTCTTCGGCAGGCACGCCGCCGCCCGGATCGAGCTGCGGATCACTCCGTCCATCTGGCCGTTCTGGCGGCGGGTAGCAGACTCGACCGTCGAGTTCAGCGGCTCCCGGCTGCGCAACGCTGGCGATCACCCTGAGCGGCTCGAAGCAGGTGTCCTCTGACTGTCCAGGCGGACGCCCTTGATGCCGGGGTCGGTGTGGTATTGGAGTCGGTCCTGGCGCGCGGAGCGCGCCCTAGGCGGGGGAAGGGGCCGGAAGGGGATGCGGGGGAAATCGGGGGAAACCCCGGGCTTTGGGGGGGTTGCCCCGGGTGTCCCCCGCGCTGCTTGCAGGCTTCCACGTCCGGCAGGCACGGCGCGGTAGGCGCGGCCCGCGCGGAGCGCGGCGGCTTCCGGATCGGCCGGGGCGGCCCGGTATGGGCGTGTGCCGCGCGCAGCGCGGCTCCCCATCGCTCCTTCCTCGGTCATGGGTGCGGCCGGTGCCGCCGCAGATCATGCGGATTCCTAGATCGCGGCCGGCTATTCCCCGCTGCCCGGGGACCCTGGATCCTATTCACGGTTACGGGCACGTGTCACGTTGCGTCGGGAATCGGCTGCGATATCCCAGGCGCCTTGCTTGTTACCTGTCAGGTCGTTGTCTTCAACCACGCCTTTTCCGCCTAGATAAATCCGTACCGCGTGATATTCATTACGGTTGATCCGGTTGCGGCGCAGCGTGGGGTTGCCGCCGGTCTGGATCGCCACGCCCGCGTCGGCGTTGGCGGTGATGTCGTTGTCTTCGAGTATCCCCAGCCCCTGGTCCCAGACCCAGACGCCGACGTGCTTGCCGTCGTGGATGGTGTTGCGGCGCAGCGTGGGGTTGCCGCCAGTCCCGATCGCCACGCCCGCGTCGGCGTTGGCGGTGATGTCGTTGTCTTCGAGAACCCCCAGCCCCTGGTCCCAGACGGCGACGCCGACGTTCTTGCCGTCGTGGATGGTGTTGCGGTGCAGGCGCGGGTCGGCGCCGCCGTGGATGGCCACGCATGGGCCGCTGTGGCTGGTGATGTCGCAGCCTTCTAGTTCCAGGCGGCCCTGGCCGATGTCGACGCCGTACCAGGTGCCCTCGCCGCCGACCTGCCGCAAGGTGAGATTGGTGATCCTGCTGATGTTGGCCCGGAACACCACCACATGGGCGTCCCGCGCGTGGACCTGGATGTCGGCGGCCGGGCCGTCGCCGAGGATCTCCAGCGGCTTGTCGATGACCAGGCTCTCGGGGTAAAGCCCAGGCCGGACCAAGATACGGTCCCCGGGCCGGGCCGTCTTGATGGCCTCACTGATCGTGGTGAAGTCACCCCGGTGGAAGGGGTCGACCACGTGAGTGGGCGGCTCGGTCCTGGCGGCGCTGCGAGCCGCGGCCGCGTGCGGTGCCTGCAGGGCCGGCGGCCCGGCCAGGTCGGCCGGGGGGGTGCGGGCGGGTACTGGCGTGCTGGCGGGCGTGCGCCAGAACGTGTCGCGCATCCGGGTGGCCAGGTGCGCGATGGCCCGGCGGGCGACCGGGGAGGTGGCCGGCTCGAACCGCAGCTCGCGCCAGTCGGCGTGCTGCCGGGCGGCCAGGGCATTCGCGAGCGGGTCGGTGTCGCGGCGGCCGGGGTCGTCGATCTGCGGGGTGCTGACGTAGTAGACGGGCAGGATGAGGTCGTCACGGCCGAGCTGGCGTTCCCGGTCCAGGAACTGCTCAGTCTCGGCGCGGCAGTGGGGGCTGCGGAAGAAGCCCGGGGTGATGATGACCAGCAGCAAAGTGACCGTGTCCAGGGCCTGGCTGATGCGCTGCTGCCAGTTCTGGCCCCAGGCGATGTCGGCGCGGTCCTGGAAGATGAGGAATTCCTCGCCGGTCTGCACCCGGACCTCGGCGGCGAGCCGTTCCCGGAACGCGGTGAGCTGCCCGTCGTCGTGCTGGTCGTCAAACCGGGCGTAGCTCATGAACGCGGCCAGCTGGCCTGCCATCCTGTCACCTCCCGCCCTGCCCCGAGCGCCCGCCCCCGGCCCGCACGCCGCATGACACGGCAGAGGTGCTAAGCAGACCCCTACCGAGTGAAATATAGTCCGTGCGGCGGGCCAGGCGGTGTGGTGTGCGGGGTCGCCCGGCACACCACACTGATGGTCGCGCCGCGCGGCGGTGACGATGATCTTCGTGTTACCGTGGCGGGCCGGGCTTGCCCGGCCACCACGCGGGCCGGATCTGCGGCGCGCGGGTTCCCGTGCGCCGCGCTGGAAAACAGCGCCCGAAGGGCACCATTTTCAGGGGGTTGTCCGGCGCGTGAGCCTGGTTCCGTGCGGCCTGCAGCGGCGGGGTTCGCGGGTGAGGGTATCCGGCGCGGTGACGGGGCTGGTTTGCCGGGATGGGCCGCTCCCGTACGGTGGCGGGGAGCGGTGTTACTCTCGGCGGGGCACCAGAGCTGGATCGTCGCCTCTATCATGAGCCGACGGGCAGCTCGGGTGTTTGTAGACTTGCCACCTGCCGCTATCAGGGCGTTAACGTCACACGATCCCGAGAGAACGCTCAGCATTAGTGCCCGATGGCCACCTGGACGATCTTGACGATGACCAGGATCATCGCGATGGCCAGGTAGCTGCGCAGAGCACCCAGGCCGATTTTGCGGCCGGTGGACATGAGCGGCTTGGACAGCATGTTCAGCGGCGGCATCCGCCAGGTGTCCCGGTCACGGCGATCCACCTCGACCGAGCTGTGCGACCGGCGCGCGCGGGCCAGCGCACCGGCGCCCCCGGCCACGCACACCAGTCCGCAGCCCATCAAGATGTCCATGATCTGCCGGCCGGTGATCTGCGGGAACAGCACCGAGGCGGTCAGCACGACCGAGAGCGT
>JBEKGC010000583.1:0-5466 GCA_050013055.1 Streptosporangiaceae bacterium | reverse complement strand
TGACGGGTGCCGTTGACTCGCACGCCGCCTAAGATTCCGCCATGCCCATCCTCAGCGGCAAGCAAACGGGGCGATTGAGTGACGCGTTGCGCGACGCGTTCGTGAGCGTGGATGCGCTTGAAGAGCTCTTGGACGTCATGCTCGAAAAGCGCCTGGAAAATATCGTCAGCCTGAAGCTGAGTTACCAGACGATTGCGTTCAAGCTCATCAAGTCCGCCGATGCCGAAGGCTGGGTGCTCCGCCTCATTGCCGCTGCCTGCGACGCCCGCCCCGGCAACGCCGTGCTCCGGGAGCTCGCGGTGGAGACCGGCCTTGCCGGGGTACCGCGTGACATCGACGTGGCTCTCGCTGGAACTCACCTGGAGCGAACCATCCTGGAGGCCATCCCGTTCATGGACGCCAGCGCGTGGCATGCGCGACTCGGCGAGCTGCTCGCGCAGGTGTGCCGGGTCGAGGTACCTGCTGGCGTCCGATCGACTGCGGGCACCGGGTTCCTCGTCGGCCCTGACCTCGTGCTCACGAACTACCACGTCATCGAGGTGCTACACAAGAACATGGGGAACCCCCGCGACACCGTGCTGCGCTTCGACTACCAGCGGCTGCCCGACGGGACCACGGTGAACAGGGGGACTGAGTTCAGGCTCGCCAGCAAATGGCTGGACGCGTGGCGGCCGCCGAGCAAGGTCGACGACATGACCGATCCCGGTGACCGGCTGCCCGCATCCGACGAGCTGGATTTCGCCCTGCTGCGGGTCCATGGCGCTCCGGGGGCGCAGCCCATCGGCCGTGCGCAGGGATTGTCGCAAGCGCCGGACCGGGGCTGGATGTCGCTGGACCAGGCAGGCCAGGACGGCTTCGACGCCGGGTACCCGCTGTTCATCCTGCAGCACCCCGAGGACGCGCCTGTCAAGTTCGTTCCAGGACTCTCAGATGGCCTGAATGCGAACGGGACCCGGCTGCGCCACCAGGTCAACACCAAGCGTGGCTCGTCGGGCTCTCCCTGCCTGAACGCCCGCCTCGAGCTCGTTGCCCTGCATCACGCCGGCGACCCGAACTACGACCCCGCGCGACGGCCGGCCTGGAACGCGGCGGTCCCGATCGCCGCCATTCGCGGATGCCTGGCGAGCCCGTAAGCAGGCAGTCACGACAGTGAGGCTCGTGAGCGAGCGCACCGGGATCGCGATGGCGGCCCCGTCACTGGCGCGGCGGATCTCGGGCGTGTCCGAAGCCGCCACGGCCAGCAGCGTCCCGCACACCCGCGACCCGTCGGTTAGCGTGGCCTGCACGAGCGGCCCCGCGGGGGCCGCCTGCGGGGCAAACCACAGCAGCCCCACCGTAACCGCTAGCACGCCGAGCGCTCCGGCTGCCGCGCGCACGCCATTTCTCAAGAATTCAGCCTGAACGCGCGGGGCGGCCTGCTGTGCGGCGTACCAGTCGCGCAACGCGTCGTTGTCCTGGATCGACCGGGTGACCGGCCAGCCATATGCCGCCCGGTAGCTGAGGAAGACGGCTAGCCCGGCGAGTGCGACCGAGACGGCAGCGGCAATGCCGATTCCTCCTCGCCACCAGATGCTGAGCCCGGTGACGGTGGACCGTGTGAAGGCGACGCCCGCCAGCCCGAAGAGCCCGAACAGCGCCGCGCAACGCGTCGGCGGCGGTCACGAGCGCCGGGTCGGCCAGAGGGGAGAGGATCACCTGGCCTTGTGCGTCGGTGGTCGCGGTGCAGCTCCAGTGCCGTCCGCATCCCGTGTCCGCGGAGGTAGGGCGACCCGCATGGGGCTGCTCGCAGCCGCAGCTCATCGAGATCGCCAGCTCCCGCGGCCCGGCCTTGGCTTCCAGCGCGGTGAATTCCTGCTTCACCGTCACTGGCGAGTCATGTGAACACACCGGGCACGGCCCTCGTAGTTCCAGGTCGGTCCCGGCCACCCACCCGTGCCAGGCCGCGAGCTGAGCCGAACTGACCGTGACCCGCTCGTCCGCGTATTTAATCGCCAACATATCTCCGCATGAAGTCGCGCCGTGCCTTACGCTAAGCTACATATTCGCAGCGTAGGGGGAGGCTCGCTGGGTTGGACGCAAGGGAATCCGAATTGTGTCGCGCGCTGCTCGATACCTACCTCACCCGAGACACCTTTGAGGAATTGCTCGACGACATCGACAAGAGACTTAACGACATCGTCGAATCCACGGTGGACCTGAGGGTAACCGTGCGGCGGGTGGTGCGCAGAGCCAAAGCCGAGGGATGGCTGGGTGCAGTAGAGGCAGCGGCCCTGGAGGATATGCCGGATAGCCCGGCGCTGAAAAGGTGGCACCAGCAGTACCGCGCAGCGCGCCCTCAGCCGGTGCCCGCCGTTTCCGCCCCGGCTTGGCAGCTGATGGATTCCGCATACTTCGACCTGGCGGAGATCAGGTATCTCATCCGAGAGGCCATGAACGCGTCGGCTAGCCAGGTCATCGGATTCAGTGTCACTGATCCGGAAGAGACGTTCGTCAAGAAGTTGCGCCATTGGCTTCAGGGCCATGTGACGGGTGAAACCGAGCTGAAGGACCGACTGTACCTGAGCCCTCTGGTGCGCAGTCCGGCCAAGTGGCTAGAGCAGGTGCGCGCGTACCGGAAGGACCTCGACGAGGTTAACGTGCTCATCGAGGTCATGGTGGATAGCGCGCTCTCCGGCGATGCCATCACGACTTTCTGGACCGGGGTCTGCCGGGCTTTCACCGGCGCCAGCCGGCGTCTCATCCTGGTATTCGTCGGGATCCGCGACGAATACCCCGACGGCGTCACGGTGCTGCCGCCCCCGCAGTTCAAGCGCTTTGACGTGGCGCTGTGGGCCGAGAACGTGGTGCGGCAGCGCGACTGGTCGCTGGACCTGGCGAGGATATGGACGACGTGGCTCTGCGAGCGCGCGGCACTTGATGGCCAGCTTGATGTCCGGATGCTTTACGGCGCGATGGACAAGTCTGTTTATCATTTTCGGACGCTGTCGCCTGAGGAGTTCCGGGCGAAGCTAGAGAGCAGGATGATCTGATGAGATCCCGGCACCAGGTTGACGCCTCGCTTCGGTTCAGTGCCGATGAGCCGCAACCGGAGGAGAAGGAGATCGCAGGCAAGACCGTCCTGCGGGAGCCTTACGTCGCGGGTCCCGGGCTGGCGGATGCGGTGAACCTGGCGATCGCCCTCGGCCGGCCCCTTTTGCTGCAGGGCGACCCTGGTACCGGCAAGACCCGCCTTGCGCATGCCGTCGCCTATGCGCTCGGCTTGCCACTGGAAGGGGCGTATATCAAGTCGACCAGCCGCGCCCAGGACCTGCTGTACACCTACGACGCCGTGGGCCGCCTGTACGACGCGCAGGTCCCCGGGGTGGCGGCCCGCCGCACCGCCCAGGACTATCTCCACCTGGGGCCGCTCGGCCGGGCTATCGCGCATGTGAAGCACGGCCAGCGCTCGGTCGTGCTGATCGACGAGATCGACAAGGCCGACATCGACTTCCCCAACGACCTGCTACACGAACTCGACCAGCTCACCTTCTCCGTCGCCGAGGTGCCGGACCTCACGTATGCCGTCCCGGCGTACCGGCCTGACCTGCGCCCCATCGTCATCGTGACGAACAACGAGGAGAAGACCCTGCCGACGGCTTTCCTGCGCCGCTGCGTCTTCCACTACATCGAGTTCCCTGAAAGCAGCAAGCTGCTGGAAGCCATCCTGGCCCTGCACGGGATCGACGGCGCGGACCTGCGGGCCGAGGCCATCGATGTCTTGCTGCGGTTGCGCGGGCTGGACCTGGCCAAGAAGCCGGGCCTGTCGGAGCTCCTGGACTGGGTCGGCTACCTGCAGGCCGTCGGCACCTCGCCCGAAGAGCTCGCCGACCTCCCCTTTCTCGGCGCGCTGATCAAGCAGCGGGCCGACGAGATCCGCGCCCGATCGACGTGAGTTCCGCCACGCTGCCGCCCTTCCTGGAGCAGCTCGCGGCGCAGTTGCGGCGCCGCAGGCTCCAGGTCGGAATCGACGACATGCAGGCGCTGCGGGTGGCGCTGCGCGCGGGCTTCGGCCTGTCGTCGCGGGATGCGCTGCGCGAGCTATGCGTGTCCCTGTGGGCGAAGTCCCCCGTCGAGGCGGAGATCGTCCGCGCCGTGTTCGCCCGCCTGGACAAGCTAGGGGAGTGGAAAGTCTCCGATCAGGCGGAACGGCTCGTCCCGCGTTCCGGGCCGCAAGCACTGCCCACCTCCAGTGAAGAACAGCAGTTCACCGGGACCTCGCCTCGGGAAACCTCGCAGGTTGGCGACGCGGCGAAGACCGTGGCCGTGAGGAATCTGGGCGCCGGTCCTGGCGTCGGCCTTGAGGCACGGCGGGCCGGGGCCAGCGACCGAGGGCTGGTTCTGGTCCCGCAGTACCCGCTGACCTCGCGGGAGGTGGCACAGGCGTGGCGGCACCTGCGGCGCCCGGTGCGGACGGGGCCGCCGGTCGAGCTGGACATCGCGGCGACGATCCGGGAGCGGGGACGGCGCGGGGTCGCGACCCCGCCCGTGCTGGTGCCCAAGCGGCGCAACGCGGTGCGGCTCCTCATGTTGATCGACCGGCATGGCTCCATGACGCCGTTTCACGGGTACGTCGACCATGTGGTGGCGGCGATCCAGGACGCGGGGCGCATCGACGACGTGCACGCGGCGTACTTCCACGACCTGCCCGGCTCGGTGGAGAACAAGGCGGCGCTGGAGCAGATGGACGACCCATTCCGCCCGGATCTGGACGGGGTACTGGGGCTTATTGACCCGCTGCGCGGCGGCCGCGTATACGACGACCCCGGCCTGACCGCGCCCCGAATGCTGGACGCGATCCTGGCTGGGGCAGCGCCCGCGACGGCGATCCTGGTGATCAGCGACGCCGGGGCCGCCCGGCGGCAGTTCGACATCGTGCGGCTGCTCGACACGGTGGCCCTGGTCAAGGCGCTGCGTGCGGTCAGCGGCGGCGTGGCATGGCTCAACCCCGCTCCGCCCGGCTGGTGGCCAAGGACGACGGCCGGGCAGCTCGCCCGGTACGTTCCGATGTTCGAACTCAGCCGTCGTGGCCTCGGCCAGGCGGTCGACGCCCTGCGCGGCCGCCCGGTATTCGTCGAGAGGCCAGTGTGAGCGCGCCCGGTAGGAGCGTGGCGTGTCCCTGACGGATGCCGTGCGCCGTATCGACGGCATCCGCGACGTTCTCGGCCAGAAGGCGCTGCGCCTGGCTTACCATGCGGCCCTGCCCGTAGTCATGGACGCCGAGCTACTGAACCTGCTACGCGTCAACTTCTTCCTGGACCCGCCCGACGACCTGCCGTACGAGGTCGAGGCGTCCCTCTTGCTGTCCTCGCTGTTCCGGGAGATCGGCGAGGGCCTGTACGAGATCGAGCCCGGCCTGCGCAACCTCCTGCTGTCCGGCCTGCAGCGGGACTACGGTGAGGAGCGGGTCCGCCGGGTGGCGGCGCTGCT
>JBEKGC010000582.1:0-5409 GCA_050013055.1 Streptosporangiaceae bacterium | reverse complement strand
CCGCTTCTGCGCCCCGTTGGGCATGCGCCCCACGCACACTCCCGGGCCCGTTGCCCCCCCCGCCCCCGGGGGGGGGGGGCACCGGGCCGCCGGGGCCGCCGACCCGGCGGGGCCGGTTTGGGGGGCGGGCGGGCAGCCCGGGCGGGACAACTCGCGGCCCGGCTGGCGGCCTACAGCTGATGCAGCCCGCCGCGATCGGCCGGCGGCGGCGGCTCCTCGTCGAGGAAGCCGCGGACGAACAGCCGGTCGAGCACGGCGAGCGTTTCGGCCGGAGAGATCGCGGCGCGGCTGCGCCGCCTGATCGCGATCTGCTCGGCCGTGTTGGTGCCGGCCGCGAGCAGGGCGGCGAGCTCGCCGGCCTGCGGTGCGTCGAAGGCCAGCCCGAGGCCGGCCGAGATGACCCGCAGCCGGCCGGCGTCCACCACCAGCCGGACGTCGGGCCGCAGCCGGATCACGTCGAGCACGGAGAGGCTCTCGCGGATGTTCTCGTCGATCATGGATTGCAGCAGCTCGCGCAGCTCGGCCGCGGAGCCGAAGGTGCCCTCGGCGATGACCCAGTAGCCGAGCGGCCACCTGGCGCTGGCATTGCAGGGGCTGATCAGCTTGACCGACCGGTCGAGCATGTTGAACAGGAACCCGGACACGCACGCGATGGTGGAGCTGGCGTCGTCGGAGACCAGCTCGCCGCCGCGCTTGCTGGCGAACTTCCTGGCCCGGCCGGCGTTGGACTTCAGGTACCGGCCCGCCTCCGCGGCCTCCTTGTTCTGCGGGACGCACTCGACCCTGAGCAGTTCCTCGGGGGTGAAACCCTCGTGAATGCGGGTGAGCGAGTTCAGCGCGATGATGGAGAACCGGTCCACCGCCGACCCCATCGAATGGGCCAGCCTGAGGATCCGGCGGGTGCGCTCGATGTCCTTCTGCCCCTGCGCGGTGGTCGTCTGCGGGCACTTGCCGAGCACGTCGTAAAAGTCGGTCAGGAAGTGCTCGTAGTCCGGGTTGTCCAGCGGGTCGGTGGCCCAGTACATGAACCCGTGCTTGGCCGACGGGCCGAACACCTCGGCCAGCACGGCCAGGGATTCCCGCCAGAGCGCGGCGTTCGCCTCGGTGTGCGGCCAGTTGTGCTCGAACCTCGGCGCCGCCACCCCGCAGAACCAGCAGCCCACCGTGCAGCCCTGGGACAGCTCGAAGGCCACCGGCGCGTGCACGATCGCGTCGGAACGTTCGGCGCCGAGCTCGCCGGTGCACCGGCTGATCATCCGATCCCGCCACGCGCGCAGCCGCGGGTCGGCGGGCACGGTCTGTTCCCGCAGCGCCCGGCGGTGCTGGATCTTCTCGTGGATGAAATACCTGTACCGCAGCACCGCCGTCGGCACCTCGTCCCGGCGGCCCGCCCGGACCAGGCGGGTGACCTCGGAGGCCTGCGCCGGGTCGACGAGCGGGATCACGTCGGCCGGGGTCAGGGACAGGCCGAGCGCAGTCAGCGCCGCCTGCGCGTCGCGCGCGAACGCCGCCTGGTACTTGGGATCCATCGTCCACCGCTCCAGGAAACGCTTGAGGTGCGACACGTCCCTGATGTAGTCGGGCGGCACATCGGAAAGGTCGCCAAGCAGCGAATAGAACGACGCTGACTGCGTTGTCACCAGCTATCTCCTTCTCAGCTCGGCCTTGGTCGGCCTCGGTCGGCCTCGGGTCGGCCTCGGGTCGGCCTCAGGTCAGCACGATGGCGGCGACCGCCACGGCCTCGGCTTCGGCGAGCACGGTCGACGTGGTCGCGACCGCCTCGGCCTCCATCGCGGCGGCTTCGGCCTCGGCCGCGACCGTCGTCGTGGTCGTCGCGGCCTCGGCTTCCACCGCGAAGGCCAGGGCCTCGGCTTCGGCCGCGACCGTGGTGGTGGTCGCGGCCGACTCGGCCTCGCCGAGCACGATGTTGGTCAGCGAGATGGCCTGGGTCTCGGCCACCGCGGTGGTGGTGGTGGAGACCAGTTCGGCCTCGACGGCGGCGCCCAGGATGTCGATGACGCCCTCGGTGAACTGCACGCTGTTCACCAGGGACTCACTGGTCGCCCAGATCGCGGCCCGCGGCGCCAGCCGGCGCAGCAGTTCCACGTCGGTCAGCGTTTCCGGCTCGGGCGGCGCCAGCGGCACCACCAGGCACACCGCCTGCTCGGTGTTCTGGATCAGCCGGACCTCGCTTCCCTCCGGCAGCGGAAGCAGCTCCCGCAGCAACGGGAGAAGTTCCTCCGGCTCAGAGGTCCAGCTGGTCAGGTGGATGTGCTTGACCACCGGCGTGTCGACCACGACCCGAACGCCGACGCCGGACGGGAGCTCGAGCCCCGCTGCCGTCAGGACTTCCCCGGGGCTGGAGACCAGCCGGTCCAGGAAGTCGGGGTCGCGCCAGGCCCGCGCGATGACCATCCCGGTCGCCAGAGCCGAGCGCTCCCCCTCAAGCACTTCCTCCGGAGCGATCCGCACCTGCGCGACGCGCTCTTCCGGGGTGAGTGTCATGCGAGAACTCCTTCATCCGGTTTATCCGGATAATCTGGCCCGCGGGCATGCCATGACCGGCGGCTTCGTGGCCGGGAGGTACAGCGGCATGCCCGCGCGGGCGTCCAGGGTCAGATGGCGTTCCCTGTGGCCTGCGAGATGGCGTTCATGTTCTTGCCTGTGGCCTGCGAGGCCTCCTGCAGGATCTGGTTGAGCTGGCTGTTGGCCTTGCTGACGAACTGCGCGAAATCACTGCGGAACCGGTCGCCGTGCTGGGCCACCCAGTAGGAGGAGCTCTGCTGGACCGCCTGGTTCATCTTGTTGAGGACACCGTCCAGCTCGGATTTCATCGGTCCGGCGAGCTGCTTCACGAGATTGTCGAGCTGGGCGAGGTCGGCGCCTACGAGGGCCATGTCTGATCTCCTGCTTCTCACGTGCTTGTCACGTGCCTGTCACGTGCTTTCGGGCGCGAACCCGGCGGGTCCGCGGCTGGTCACCCGGCCCGCGATCGTGCTGCGATCGGGGCGGGTGACGATGTACCTAACATCCTTGCCGTGAGAAGTGATGTTATAGACGCCTGATGTGGCGCTGGCGGCTGTTTCAGCAAATTTGGCTGTTTGTTACCGTGGAGGGTGATGGTACTGACGCGTAACTATCTTCTAGATGATAGATACGGTGTAAGAATCATGTTATGATAAACAGATGGACAGCCGAGCCGCGCTCATCGCCATTGCCCGTTACGCCCGGGGCCAATGGGGCATGGTGACCTCAGCTCAAGCGGTCGCGGCCGGGGTCAGCTACATGCAGATTAAGCGGATGACCGAGGCGGGACTGCTGGAAAAGGCCGGCTCCGGGGTCTACGTCATGATCGGCGGCCAAGCCGCCGCGGAGCGGAACCAGGAACACAAGGTGGCCTGGCTGCGCCTCGACCCCACCGTGCCCGGGTGGGAGCGGCCGCTGCTCGGCCCCAACAGCGCCGTCATCTCACACAGCTCCGCGGCGGTCCTGCTCCGGCTGGGCGATCTGGTGGTGCGCGACGTGGAGTTCACCACCACCAGGCGCCGGACCAGCCGCGACCCCGCCGTCAAGCTGCACCAGGCTACGCTCGCTTCCTACGAGGTGACCTGGGCCGACGGCCTGCCGGTGACGACGGCCACGCGCACCCTGGTCGACCTGCTCGCGCTAGACCGCCGGATGCTCAACGTCGACCACGTGATCCAAGAAGTGGCGCCGCACGCCCGCCGGTACGGATGCCCCGACGGCGACGGCCAGGCGCTGGTGGAAACGCTGCTCAGCCAGGTCTCGACGCCGGCCAGCAGCTGGGACCGCGAGCAGACGGTCGCGGACCTGGCCCGCGAACTGCTCAAGCTCTCCGACGACCAGCTGAAGTCATTGCACTCGCTGGCCAGCGCGGCCCGCGAGCCAGCCATCGCCGCCTTGCTGTCCCGGCTGGACAGCAGCGGGGACTTCGGTCCAGTCCGGGCCGGCGGGGCCGGAGGCCAGGCCCGAGGCAGCCGTCGCTAGCGCGGATTTCCACGCAGCCAGTTAAGGCAACCTATCCGTCGTGAGCGCATAGGGGGATGACCCACCCGAGCTGCGGAAATCGGCATCAATGGCAGTCATGCGCGGAGGGTGATCTCGCTGCGCGGACAGGATATCGCGGCCGTTATCTGGCTGCGACTGGCACGCTGAGCTGATCAGCGGCGACTGAGAGCGAAGACAGACAGTCATGCACGTTATGATCACGGCCGATTTCCGGGCATTGCCTCCTCCTGCAGGCGTGAGTGCGCAAGCGGCATATGCCCGCATCGGGTACTGACATGGCCGCCGCGTCCGCTGCAACCGGCACCCGCAAACCCTCTTGGCCTCCGCCGCGTCGCCGTCGTCCGCAACCGCCACGTCATCGCCCGCGAGCTAGCCGGCAGTTGCCAAACAGCCGCCTAGCCACTACGTGACCGGCGCTCCAGCCTCAGCCGTCCGCCCTCGAGGGTATGTTCCGCTAGAAATAGTCGCTTCTGGGTGGATATTCGACTATTAATTCGATACAATGTCATGATAGGCAACTCCTTCTGATCTTCTGAACGAAGGGTGGTTCATGCCCGAGGAACCGTTCCCCCCAGCCGGGCCCAGCGCGCAGGAGCCCCCGGGCCCCGCGCCGCTGCCCGGACCCGGGAACGGGCCGCAGGACCACGTCCCCGGCGGCCCGGAGGACGGCTGGGATGGGCCCGCGCCGGGCGGCCCGGAGCAGGGTCTGTTCGTGTGCCTGCCGGCCCAGGCGATGGAGTTGTCCCGGTTCGGCGGTGATGACCGGACGCCGCCGATGGCGCCGGGCCCGCTGCTGGCCGGGGTGGCTGATGCCGTGGCCGGGGGTGACGGGACGGGGCTGGCCGGGGTGTCGGAGGATTTCCTGTTCGCGGTGATTTCCGGTGGCCGCCGGCTGGCGTCGTGGGCGACGTGGCTGGAGTTCTCCGCGATGCGGGAGCTCGCGCTGCGCCACCCCGCCGTCCCGGCCCGCCCCCACGGCACCCGCCCCGCCGCCCCGCCGCCGCCCCCGGCCGGGGAGCAGCCCAGGGCATCGGAGCCGCCCGGCGCCGGCCCCGGCCCCGGCCCGGCCGGGGGCGCCCCGGCCGGTCACGGGGCCGGGGCGCCCGCCAGCGGATCCGCGTCCGCACCCGGTCCCGCACCCGGGACCGGTCCCGGGACCGGTCCCGCCCCGGCGCCGGCGGATGAGGGCCGGGTGCGGTTCGGTGAGTTCGTGGCGGATGAGGTATCCCTGGAGCTGCGGATGAGCTGGCGGGCCGCCGCGGACCGGATCTCCTACGCGTGTGACCTGGCCGGGCGGCTGCCGGTCACCTTCGCCGCGCTGGGCGCCGGGCTGATCGACCCGGTCCACGCCAAGATCATCGCCGAGCAGACCGATATCCT
>JBEKGC010000581.1:0-3846 GCA_050013055.1 Streptosporangiaceae bacterium | reverse complement strand
TGTGGCCGGCTGATCCGGCTGTGGCACCGGGAATGCGCCGCCGTCCGCCGGGCTGGCCTCTGGCAGCCGCCGGTGCTGCTCCCCGGAGGGTGCCGCAGGGAGCGGCGGCGCGGCTGCGCGGCGGGTCCTGGCCGGCCGGCTAGCACCCAGGCCCCGTCCTGGCGGGTCAGCCCGTGCCGCAGCAGGGTGCGCAGGTTGATCGCGGCGCACCGGTTGTGCAGCCAGGCGTCGTTTCTGGCGGCACCGGTGTAGCGCAGCCGGACCCGCCGCCCGTTCTGGGTCGCGGTCCAGGCGATGACCCGCTCGATCATCGACCGGGCCGGGTAGGCCTGCTTGAATTCACCGGTGCGGGCCTGGGCGCGGGCGGCGCGCAGCAGCCCCTCGTGCGGGTGGATGGTCATCGACCGGCCGTCTTTGGCGGTGGTGCATCTTTCCCGCAGCGGGCAGGCCGCGCACGCGGCACCGAAGGTGACGGTGCGGCTCTTGCTCATCGGGCGGACCTGCCCGGCAGGGCAGGTGACGGTGCCCTGCTCCTCGTCGATGGTGAAGTCATCAAGGGTGAACCCGCCGTCCACGGCCGGGCGCAGCGGCTTCGGCTTGATGATGGTGTCGTGCCCGCCGTCGCGGTAGGCGGCGCGGGCTTCCCCGCTGCCGTAGGCCGAGTCGCCGTAGATCTCCAGCCCCTCGCCATCCCCCGCGCCCGCCGGCTGCGCCTGACCCGGCGTGCCCTGCCCGGGCGCGTCCTGCGGGGCGCCGGCCGGCCCGGCGGGCACCTGCGCATGCTGCTGACCTGCGGTATCCGCCGCCTGGCCCGGGGCGCCGGGCGGCCCGGCCTCCCCGCTCCTCGCGGTGCCGCCGGCCGGGCGGGCGGGCGGCGCGTCCCCGCCGCCGCTGTCACCGCCGAACCGGTCGCGGCAGGCCATCTTCACCCCGTTCTCCGCATCGGTGCTGCCCGGCCCGGCGGCCATCGTCATCTCGCAGTCGGTGATCAGCGCGGTCTCCGGCTCCGCGGCCACATGCCCGCGGAACCCGTCGCGGCGCTTGGACTTGCACTTGCGGGTATGCCGGGCCTCGCGGTCCACGGTGCTGATCACCCTGTCCGGGGCGACCTTACGGGCAATCCGCCACCGCCCGTCCGTGCCATCGCTCCCCTCGGCGGGTTCCACGTCCTGCCCGGCGACCAGCGCCAGCAGGCCCAGCGCGTCCGCGGCCGGCTCGTCCCGCTCCGGCGCGCCCGGCCCGGCAAGGGCATCCAGCACCGCCAGCGCGTCATTCACCAGGTCGCTGACCAGGCCTTCCTTCGCCGCCGGGTCGTCCCAGTCGATGTCCGGCTTGCCTGGCTGAGAGTAATCGAGCTTGCACGCCGAAGCGATCACCGCCCCGGCGCCGGGCACCACCCGCGCCACCTTCCGCATCGCGGCCACCAGCTGCGACACGGTGTCCATCGTGGCCACCGCATCATCGAACACCGTCGAGTCCACGCACCGCTTCCGCCGGCCCCGCAAGATCCCGGTCTCCGCGATCACCTCCGCCACCGCGTCGAACACCCGGTCCGGGCGGTCCGAGGCCGCGATCCGCTTGCGCCAGTACACCAGCGTGGACGGGTCAAACGACATCTGCAGCAACGACCGGCCGCACGCTACCTTCCACCGCAGGTCGAACTTCAGCGCGTCCGCGGTCTGGGTGTCCGACAGGTCATACAGCTCCTTGAGCACCAGCACCGACCCGACCAGGTCCGCCGGCAGCGACGGCCGCCCGGTCCGCGAGGTGAACAAGTCCGCGGTGAACTCGTCGGGGAACAGCTCGGTGCGGTGCTCAGCCAGGAACGCGAACACGCTGCCCGGCGGCACCAAGTGCCCGGTGACCTCGCCCGCATCCCACAGGTCCCGCTCCAGCCGCGATCTTCCCTGCATAAGAAGATCATCCCAGAAGATCGAACTCATTGCCGGCAGAACGCGTCGACGGCCGCTCACGAGTTATTCAATGCCGTCCTAGGCAGCAGACCTGGCCAGCGCCCTGGTCGGGACCCCCGAGGAGGCCAGGACGGTCGCGCCCAGTTACCCAAGTCAGCCGGCCTCAGGGGCGTCCGGTGCAGCAGCCTCGACTGGGAGGGTGATCGCGACTCGCTGAGCCTGCGGGTCAAGCTCAGCGCCGACGGCATCAGCAAGGGCGCGAACGAGACCGGCATCAGGCGGTACCGCAGCTTCGCCCGGCACGCCGAGCGGCTCGGCTACACCGTCAGGTACATCAAGAACAGCGTCCACGGCCTCACCGAGGACGAGTTAAACGCGCTCGTGGGGGGCATCTTGAAGACATACGCGTGCGACCAGCCTGACCAGGCGAGTTACCACGTCGGCGCCATTCTCGGCCGGGACGTGCCGGGCGGCACCGAGACCACGGAGTGGGACCGGTACTTCTGCGCGGAGCACGTCCAGGCCAGGGCCGACATCAGCCAGACCCTCCGCACCCAGAGCGAGGGCTGGAAGGTCCTGGAATACGGCAAGACGAAGCTCGGGGGGAAGCTAATCATGGCCAAGACAAATCGGCGGACGAAGCAGGCCGGCGTGATCGCCGTGCACTACGACCGGCGCGGCGACCCGCGCTGCTTCACCGATGCTGCCGGGAACCTGGTGCCCTGCGTCTGTCGGCCCGGTCTCAGGTGCCTGCATCACGTCCGCATGATGCAGCACCCGCCGACCAGCGATGCCGCCGTAATTGAGCTGAGGAGCGGACAGGACCGCTTCAACACCAGGCGCCGCGTAACCGCGGCCGAGCGGGCGGAATTAGATATGGATCTCTACGAGGCCATGCAGTACGAAGAATTCGACTGCGACGGCAACCTTATCGAGCCCGGTGACACCGTGATCGAGCTGCGGGACGACGGCGTGCCGTACACCTACACGCAGCCCGACCTACGGTGGAAGTATCTCGGGCAGGTTACCGCTCCCAACAAGGGCATCCTGGTGTTCCCGCCCGTGACCCGTGCCAAGGGCGTCTACTGGCTCTCGATCGCGAAAGGGCCCAAGAACATCGCCGGGTACGTCGGCCAGGCAGGCGGCGAGCGCGGCTTCGACCAGCGGTTCAACAGGTCTACTGGATATGTCAAGCGGGGGATAAAGCCGGTATATCTGAAGTCAGGGGAACTAGGCTGCACCAGCAAGAACGCACGGCGAATGCTCGACGCGCTGGACGACAAGCAGACGGTGAGCGTCTTCGTGATCGACGACCCCGCGCTGGCCGACGACACGCTGCGGCACGCGGTGGAGAAGCACCTCATCGGACAGCTCTGCCGCACGGGCGTCCTTGTCTGGAACAAAAGGCACGTCATCATGCCGTCCTGCGACGGCAACGGTGGGCCCGAGGAAGACGACACCAGATGAGCACCATCAAGACGCAGGAGAGCGAGTCTGCGATCAGGGTTCGCATCGGGCCGAGGATGCGCGAACTCAGGGATGTTGTTAGCACAATGCCCGGGTGCTCGCGGGCTGATGCGCTGCGCGCGGCCGGGCTGCCCACCAGCGGTCTGGGGTCCGGGCGTCCGCTCGACCGGCGAAACACGCCGAACAGGGATAACGGGTTATTCAGTGGCGTCCTAGGCAGCTCAGTCGGGGACGGCGGCGGTGACTTCGCTGGCGGCACGCTGGCTCAGCGAAACGCGCACCAAGGCAGCGGCAAGCCGGGCGGGCTGACCGCTGCTGGCGAGCAGGCCGGCCAGCGAGTCGCGGTCGTACGGCAACCGCACCCGGCGAGCGCCGCTGGTGACCTTCGCGTCTACGTAAGGCGCGACCGCGGCCCAGGTGTCCTGAATCTCGCGCAGGAAGATACTGGCGCCGGTCGGTCCCACGC
>JBEKGC010000580.1:0-3862 GCA_050013055.1 Streptosporangiaceae bacterium | reverse complement strand
CACATCGCGCTGCTCAGCGCGCCCGCCGACGTCCTCCTGGCCAGGATCGCGGCACGGACAAGCAACCCATACGGGAAACACTCCGGCGAACGAGCCCAGATCATGCAGCACCTCACCGAGGTAGAACCACTGCTGCGGGCCACCGCCACCATCGAAATCGACGCCACCGCACCGCTATCACAGGTAGTCCGGCAACTCGAAAATCTCACCTGACCGCCAAGGCCCACCCGGTGGGAAAGCGTTTGCACACTACGGCAGGATCAGACCCCCCGGATCGCCTGCGGGCGAACAGGCCGGGGATGAGGGGCCGGCTGAATTGACTTGCCGCCGGGCGGGCGCCGCCGGGAGCATGGGGGCATGGCGGAGCGATTCGATGTCAGCCGGGATGGCACCATCCTGGCGGGGGAACGGTGGCCTGGTGGCGGCCAGACGGTGCTGCTGCTGCATGAGGGCGTCGCGGACCGGCGGGGTTGGGCGGAGGTAGCCGGGCTGCTGGCACCTGAGCTGACCGTGGTGGCCTACGACCGCCGTGGTTACGGGCAGACGCCGCCAAGCACCGGGCCGTTCTCGCACCTGGATGACCTGCTCGCCGTCCTGGATCACGTCGGCGCAGGCCCGGTGTGGCTGGCCGGCGCCTCGGCGGGGGGCGGGCTGGCCCTCGACGCCGCCCTGGTTGCCCCTCATCGGGTCGCGGGCCTGGTGGTGATGGGGACCGCGGTGAGCGGTGCCCCGGAACCCGAGCTCGACGCCGCTACCAGGCGGTTCGAGTCACTGCTTGAGCAGGCCTACACGGCAAGGGACGCCGCCGAGATCAACCGGCTGGAGACCTGGCTGTGGCTGGATGGCCCCGGTCAGCCGGAAGGGCGAGTGGGCGGCGTCGCGCGGAAGCTGGCGCTCGACATGAACGCGATCATCATCGGCAGCGGCGTGCCGGAAACCGCCGGAGCCGCCGACGTGGACGCCTGGCACCGGCTCGCCGAGATCAAGGTCCCGGTCACCGTCGCGTGCGGCGATCTCGACGTGCCCTTCCTGGTGGATCGCTGCCGCCTGCTCGCAGGCCGGCTCCCCACGGCCCGGCACCAGGTGCTGGCGGGCCTGGCCCACCAGCCCTACCTGGAGTCCGCCAGCACGGTCGCGCAGCTGATCCGCTCCGCGGTGACCGGGGCCTAGCAGGCCCGCGACGGCTGCGCGCCGACTCTAGCTCCGGATGGGGTAGGCGATCTGGCAGACGTGGTCGCCGGGTGCCGCCGCCGCGACGTCCACGCCTTGCCGGTAGACCTCGCGGGGCGGGGCCGCCCGGGCCAGTCCAGCCGAGCTGATCCAGTCCGCGACCGCGTCGAAGGCGGACAGGATCTGCGGGTATTCGAACTGCGCGCGGGTGATCACGGTGTAGGCCTGCCGGTGCGCGGCCTCGGCGCGTAGGGCCATCCCCCGCGGCACAGCATCCGGGTGTGCGAGGGGGGCACAGACCTCGACCGGTCCGTCGCTGTCCTCGTTCACCTCACCGTGATAGATGACCAGCAGTTCACCGCCCAGCCCGCCGTAGCCGTCGGCGGCTGAGGCCAGCCGGCCCAGGGCGTCGGGCAGCCAGTCCTTCAGCTCAGTGACCCGCACACTGCGCTTCTCGGTGAGGACCAGCTGACCTGGCACGTCACGCTCCTGGACATGGAACACGGCGGCTCCCGCCAGGCCCGCACCGGACAGCAAGCTGCCATGCAGCCGGGACACCAGGTCGCGCTGGACGGCGAACCGGCGCTCGGCATCCGTCCAGTACTCCGCGAGCAGGTCGGCACCCGCCGTACTGGGCGCGGCGATGATCTCGGCGACCTGGGCCAGCGGAATGCCGGCCCGGCGCATCATGACGATCAGCCGCGCCCGCAGCAGCTGGCTCTCCCGGTACCGCCGGTATCCGGTGGCGGGGTTGACTTCGACGGGCATAAGCAGCCCCGATCGTTCGTACAGCCGGAGCGCCTTGACCGACAACCGGGATCGGTGCGCGAACGCGCCGATGCTCAGCAGCCTGTCCCGTTCCGCCGCCGCCGGACTTGCCTCGGTCATCCATCCGACGATAGCGCATGCCTAATCGGCGAGACGGAAGGCCAGTTCGGTCACCCATTTAGTCATATCCGGCTCAATATCCGGATCGGTGAGGTAGATCTCCAGCCGGGCACCCCAGCGCTCTCCAGCAGCTGACGGCACCGTGTCCCATTTCAGGCCCTTGGCCGCGGCCCAGTCGAGCAGCCCGGCTGTCGCGGCCATCAGCGTCGCGGGATGGCCTACGTGGCGCAGCGTCGCGTACCGGCCGGCCGGCAGCACGCCCGCCACCAGGCGTCCGTCGCCGGTCACCGGTTCGGCGACCGGGCAACCCGCCTCCACCTCAAGATTCCGGGCCATGTCGATCATGTTGTACTTCCAGAAGGGCGGACCCGCCGGGGCGATTCCGCGGGCGGCGAGCCAGCCGAACACCTCCCCGTTCAGTGGTGGCACGACGGTGCCTATTGTCTCCATGGTGACCGACGCGGGAATGGCCGCGTAGGGTCGCGCCGGGAGTTCGGTAATTTCCGGTTCTGTGGTCATGACCCCCAGTGTCGATCCGCCCCTTGGGGCAGAGTCAAGCGGCTCTTCCGGCCGGACAAATAATCTTCGGACGTCGGTCAGCCGCCCTGGCCATCGCGAGCACGGGGGTTGCCCGCGAGCCTCGTGCCGCGGCAAGTAACGTCCGCCCCGCTTCCAGCCGCCGTCAGCCCCGGGCCGGCCACGACGATGTTCCATCGTTGTTGCTGGGACAACCACGATGGGCCATCGTCGTGGTTCGGGAGCGGGAGCAGGGCAGCACGGGCGTGCAGGATGGGGCGGGCGGGGCTCACGGGGCTCGCGGGCGGGGCTCGCGGGCGGCCAGTCGTCGCCAGGCGTGACCCTTCGCTGCCGGTTACCTGGGCCGACACTCATTGATGCGGGATACTAGAAGGCGGAGATCGTCTGGGTGCGTTCGCTCCGGGCCAGTGCGCTGATCACCGCGGACTGGCCATGACGGCTGACGGCCAGGCGCACCAGCAGGTCGCGCACCGGTGCGAACACTTCGGCAGGAAACTCAGGCGTGCGGACGCCGACGCTGAGCGCCAGGTCATCGGAATGGACCACGATCTCCAGCATCCGGGTGAGCAGGAAGTCGTCTCGGCGCAGAGACCAGCCCTGCCAGGGAAGAGGCACGACATCACGCGCCGTACCAGCCGCGAGGAGGCGGCGCACCGTCTTCAGCGCCTCCGCACTTCGGCCGGCCAGGGCTGCTGCGCCAAGCGCCGCGTCCGCGTCGTCGGTGCTGCGATCGTTCGACGGCTCATCCGGCGAGGTCGACATCACCCAGGCGGCCCGGTGGTAATGCGCGTCAGCGGATTCCAGGGCTGGGATGTCCGTTGCCATCGGCAACAGCTCCGCGGCCCGGACTACCTGCCGTCCCAGGTGACAGGCGAGCGTTCCGATGGACATCTTCGGCAGCGCGCTCGGCATAACCCACTGGTCGCGGATCTCACCTCGCTGGATGAGGTCAAGCGCGACGGCCGCGGCCGCCGGAAACAGTGCGTCTAGCCGATTGACCGGATTCTGCATAAAGCCAGTCTGCCAGCGGTGCTCCTCATCCTGCCCCGGGGGACCCTCGGTCGCTACCCCACCACGCGGGCAGGCAGGACTGGGCCGTTCGGCCCACACCCGGCGCGCTCGATGGGCCGCCCGGCCTCTGCCGCCGGGCTCTGGCCGGGCGCATGCTGATTTTACTGTTCCGCCACTAGCTAGGCGGAGACCAGCACTCGGTATCTACCCCTACCGGCTCACCGTGGGCCGGAGGGCCGAAGGGTGGGGAAATGCG
>JBEKGC010000579.1:0-3883 GCA_050013055.1 Streptosporangiaceae bacterium | reverse complement strand
TCGATCTCCCGGCAGCTGCCGAACCCGAACCCGGCGTGCGACACGTCGTCGGCCGTGACCGCGGCCAGCACGTCCCTGGCCCGCGGGCCCCACAGCCCGATCGTCGTCCAGGCCGAGGTGATGTCGTCCAGGTAAGCACCGGACGGCAGGTGGTCGCTGATCCACTTGGCATCGGACTTCCCGGTCGCGCCGCCGGTCACTACCCGGAACCGGTCCGCGGCCAACCGCATGACGGTCAGGTCAGCGCGGAACCCGCCGGCCTCGTCGAGCCAGGAGGTGTACACGACGCGGCCGACGGCCACGTCCAGCTGCGCGACGGACAGCGCCTGCACCGCGTCAAGCGCCGCGGGCCCGGACACCTCGAAGACGGCGAAGGCGGAGAGGTCGACCAGGGCGCAGGTGTCCCGCATGGCCAGGTGCTCGGCGTTGATGACCGGCGACCACCAGCGCGACTCCCATTCCGCCGACCGCTCCATCAGCCGCCCCGCGTACCGGTCAAGCAGACGTGAGTTCACGCCGTACCAGAACGGCCGCTCCCAGCCCGCCGTCTCGTAGAACACGGCGCCGAGGCTGCGTTCCCGCTCGTACACCGGGCTGACCCGGACCAGCCGCCCGGACTCCCACTGCTCGGCCGGGTGCACGATGCCGTACATCTTGTTGAAGCTCTCCCGGGCCCGGCCCCGGACGTGCGCGACGGTTTGCTGGTGCGGGTAAAACCGGGCCGCGTCCGCTTCGTGCACGTCGACCGTGGGCACCTGGCCGGACATGAGCTCGGCGACCGCGCGCCCGCAACCCGGGCCTTCCTTGATCCAGCTCGCCGCCGCCGACCACAGCCCCTTGGCCTCGGGCATCTCGCCGAGGATCGGGTGCCCGTCGGGGGTCATCGAGATCAGGCCGTTGATCGCGTACCTGATGCCGGCCCGTTCGTCGCCGAGCAGCTCGGGCATCAGCTCAAGCGCCTGTTCCAGCTGGGGGTCGAAGTCGCCGGAGGTGAACGGCATCTCGGTCGGCGAGAGTACCGACTCCTCGATGGAGGGGATCTCGTCCGGCGAGACGATGATCGGGCGATGCGCGTACGAGCCGACCTCCATGTCACCGCCGTGCTGGCGCTCGTACATGTTGGTGTCCACGTCACGGACGATCGGGTGGGAGATCTCCCCCGGCGTGTCGGCGAACAGCGCGATCGGGCCCACGCTGATCATCTGGTGCACGGTCGGGGTGAGCGCCAGCCGGGCTCCGGCCATCCGGGCGATCCGCGGCGACCAGACCCCGCAGCAGATCACGACGCTGCCCGTCTCGATCTCGCCCGCGCTGGTCGTCACCGCGCGCACTCGCCCCTGGGACACGGTGATGCCGTAGACTTCGGTGCCGGCCAGCACGGTGAGCGCGCCGGACTGCTGGGCCCGCTCCCGCATCAGCGTGCCGGCCCGGAGCGAGTCGACCACACCCACGGTGGCGAAGTGCGCTCCGCCGAGGATGACCGATTCGTCCAGGTAGGGCACCAGCTTTTTCACCTCGCCGGGCGTGATCAGCTCGGCCGGGATGCCCCACGCCTTGGCCTGGGTGCACCGCCTGCGCAGCTCGATCATCCGGGTCGAGGTGCGGGCCACCTCGATCCCGCCGCTCTCGGTGAACACCCCGAGGTCTTTGTACTGCGCGGTGCTGTCCGCCGTCAGCTCGAACATCATCTTGGAGTACTCGATCGGGAAGATGAAGTTGGAGGCGTGGCCGGTGGAGCCGCCCGGGTTCGGCATCGGTCCCTTGTCCACCAGGACGAGGTCCCGCCAGCCGAGCTGCGCCAGATGGTGCGCGAGGCTGTTGCCGACGATGCCCGCGCCGATGATGACAGCGCTGGCCCGGCCTGGAATTTCAGTCATGCTCGACCTGCCATTAGTCGTTTTCCCTATCCGGCGCGCTCCAGGGCCGAGCAGTTCCCCCGTCGTCAGGGTCAGCCTGCCTTCCGGTTCTGCCTGGCGGTACGCTGCCGGTAGCCGAGAACCGCGGACAGGCCCGCGGCCTCTTCCACGCACTGGCCGGCCGTCGCCGCCAGGCCGTCCCTGGTCATCCTGCTGGCCGGGGCCGACACTGACAGCGCCGCGACCACGCTGCCGTCGTAGCCGTAGATGGGCGCCGCCACCGCGACCAGGCCCGGTTCGAGTTCCTCGTCGGTCACCGCGTAGCCGCGGGCGCGCACGCCGGCCAGGTCAGCCCGCAGCGCCGCCTCGGTCGTGATCGTCTTGGCGGCGCGCCGTTCCAGCCGGTCCGGCCTGTCGGGCCTGCCCGGCTGGAACGGCGGCAGCTGGGCCGTCCCGAAGGCCAGCAGCACCTTGCCCAGTGCGGAGCAGTGCAGCGGCACGGACATGCCGACCCAGTTGGTGCCGCCGATCAGGTACTTGCTGTCGACCTGGGCGATCTGCTCGACCATCCCGTTGCGTGACACGCCGAGGTTGACCGTTTCTCCGGTCGCCTTGCCGAGCCGCTCGAGGAAAGGCTGGGCCACGGCGACCAGGCCGGCTCCGGCACCGCCCCGCCGGGAGAAGCTGACGAACATCTCGCCGGGCAGGAACCGGCCGTGGTCGTCGCGGCGGACCAGCCCGTTGCGCTCAAGCGCGAGCAGCAGCCGGGAGGTGGTGGATTTGGCCAGGCCGGTAGTCGTGCTCAGGCCGGTAAACGTCATCGGGTCGGCCGAGTGCACGACCTCGGCGAGCAGCCGGGCAGCCCGGTCCACAGCCTGGGTGCCGTTCTGGTTGCTCATCCGCGCTTACTCATCCCCAGGTTTTGTTTTCCCGTTCCGTTCCGCATGCCGAGATCCCACTTTGTGGGACCAAGTTCTACGATGTGATCGTAAGGCCGGTCTAATATCCGGTCAAGCTCGCGGTTCACACGCGGAACATGCTCAAGGGCACGGTATTCGCCGAGATACGAGATCCGCTCCGCCTACTTGAGCGCAGTGCTTGAGCGCAGTGCTTGACCGCGGCTGGCGCTGTTCGCCTGCTGCCTGGGGTCCCGTGTATCCCAGGGGTAAAGCCCATCCCGGGCGTCACAAACTCATATGTTCAGCGGCAGTTTTTCGCGGATGATTTCGGCTTGGCGGAGCCTTGTGTGTATCGGGGTCCACAAAGCTTTCCGTAGAGCCAAAACCTTCCACGGTAAGCGGAGACAGTCGAAGGCATTTGATGCTCTCTGACGCTTATGTCCGCAGATGGCCGACCGTCCTTGAGCTTGTTCACCGCCGGCGGGGCCGCCGCAGTATCGGGAGAATTCGTCGAGGCCACCTCCCACCATCCGGCGCGGAAACGCCGGCCCGTGATATGGGCCGGGGCCCCCCGTACACGAAGAGCAAGCCCGGTGGGCCACCGACTCGATATGTTACGACACGTGGCGGCCTCACCGTCGAGGTCATAGAGTGCTAGCTCATGGGAGGGTTTGAGCTATTCCGGGGGGATGTGCTCGGCGCCTACCGGAACTGGCCCGCGCCCGCCACCATCATCAGCGACGGGGCCTACGGCGTGCGCGGATTCCACGGCGACACCGTCGGGTCGGTCGTTCTCCCGCACTGGTACCGCCCGCACATCGAGTCCTGGTCGGCGGCGGCGGGGCCGGCCAGCACGCTGTGGTTCTGGAACACCGAGATCGGCTGGGCCAGCGTGCACCCGGTGCTCGCCGAACACGGCTGGGAGTACGTTCAGCTGATCGTCTGGGATAAGGGCCTGGGCCACATCGCGGGCAACGTGAACAGCCGGACCATCAGGCAGTTCCCGGTCGTGACCGAGGTGTGCGCGTTTTACCAGCGGACGTTCACCGTGACCGGGCCGGACGGCCCGATGCCGGTGAAGCAGTGGATCCGGCACGAATGGGCCAGGTCCGGGCTGACGCTGCAGCG
>JBEKGC010000578.1:0-3892 GCA_050013055.1 Streptosporangiaceae bacterium | reverse complement strand
GTCTCCGTTCTTACCCTTGCTTTCCCTGATCCCGCGCAGCTCAGCGGCAAGCCGACGCCGCCGCACCGTGGGGCTTCCTGGCGCGATCATCGGGCGTCGCTCCTCCTCGGTGCCGCGCGGGCAGGCTGGGGCGGTTACGCAGTTTCACGGAAACTATTCGTGAAACCCTTAGTACACCGTACACTCGCCCCTCGCAACCAAGGACTTCAGCCCTCATCAGTCCGAACGAACCCCGCTATCCCCCGCCCAATACTGGGCGAGCGCATAATGCCTGGTCGCCGTCTGGGCACAATGGCAGCCAACGGCCTGGGACAGGTGCGGTCATCGACCTGGCGGTGAGTACCGGACACGCTCCGAGGACGTGGTCTCGCCCTCGCCTGACCGGATCCGCCAGCCGCCAACGCGGACCCGAACCTGGGCAAACCGCCGAGAGCCGGAATCCGGCGCGGCCGATTCGGGAAGTGAATCTTTGGTAAGCCAGGCCTGGCCTGTGCTGATAGTGCCTATCGCAACGGGAACGCCCAGCGCTGCGACTGCTGTACAGCTATATGGCCAGGGTGTCGGCGGTGAAGAAAAGCGCCTGGAGGTGCTGGGCCGGCCGGACACCGCTCGCGAGTCCGGCCGCCCCAGGCTTGAGGCCACAACTCCGTCTGGCGGTAATCACCCGGCCGACCCACCGCAGATCCGGCGAATCAGCAAAAGACCATTAGTCGTGCGCCGGATTGATTACGTGTGAAGGTGAGTATTCGGGTTCGCGGAGGCCGTTGCCAGCACGTGGACGCTGGGCGCTTGCGCCGATGCCACGGACACCGCGGAGCCTGTCAGAATTGACCCTGCCATGCCGAGTGCTAGAATGGTGGGAACGATGATGGATTTCTTTACGGACATGACCCCTCCACGGCGTCTACAGAGGTCAGCGGCCTGCTGCATGACCCCTACGGCACGCACGGCACATCTGAGCTACCTGGAGTAATAACCGGTTTTCGACTATTACATGACCCAGCGTAAATCTTTGACTACACCCTTGACTATACTTTTCAAATGCTAAATCTTTCATTACGGTTTTACGTACTATGCAATGCATCGATGAGGGCAAGTGTTAACACTTCGTGCGACGCAAGGCTCTATGAAACTTTCATTGCACGCTGCAGAGATTACGGCAATATCGCTATGAAAAGGCGTTCCGAAGGCCGAATTAATGTCCGGAAATGGACCGCTTGTTCGGTAAATATTCTGGTAGTAGGATTTGCCTCATGGCCCCGGTGAACCCGGCTGGTGCGCTGGTCGGCCGCGATAGCGAGATGACGCTCCTGGCCGGGCTGATAAGGGAGCTGGCCCGGGGGCGGGGCGGTGCGGTCCTCATCGAGGGCGAGCCGGGCATCGGGAAATCCTCCTTGGTGCGGACGGCGGTGGCGAAGGCACCCGAGGTTGGCTGTCAGGTGTTCTGGGGGGCCGGTGACGAGCTGGGCCAGGAACTGCCGCTGCTCCCGTTCCTCGACGGGCTGCGAGTCCGGGATCCCTCCGCCAATCCCCGGCGGACGACGATCGTTCAGCTGTTGCGCGGTGAGGTGGCCGCCGACCGCGGCACGGACGTGCCGGCGGTGCTGGCGGAGCAACTGCTGGCGCTGGTCGCCGAGCAATGCACGGCCCGCCCAGCCATTCTGGTGATCGACGACCTGCAGTGGGCCGACCAGGCCAGCGTTGCCTTGTGGGGACGGCTGGCGAGGTCGGCGGGGCAGGTGCCGCTGCTGCTGATCGGGATGATGCGCCCCGCGCCCCAGCGCGATGACCTGCTGACGCTCCGGCGCGTAGCGGGCGACGCCGGCCGGATCCAGCTCACCGGGCTCACCGGGGCGGCGGTAACTGATCTAGTGGCCGCCCTGGCCGGCGGCAAGCCCGACGAGAACCTGCTGCGGCTGGCCGGCGGGGCGGCGGGCAACCCGCTTTACCTCACCGAGCTCGTGGCGGCGCTGGCCCGCAGCTCCGGTCTGTCCGTCACCGAGACGGGTACCGCCGAGCTGGCGGGCGGGTCCGTGCCAGGCTCCCTGTCGGCAGCCATCGCGGATCGGCTGGGGTTCGTCGCCGGGCCGGTGCGCGAGGTGCTGCGGGCGGCGGCCCTGCTCGGTATGGATTTCGCGGTCCCTGACCTGGCCATCGTGCTCGGCCGCAGCGTGCCGGATCTGATCCCGGCGGTGGACGAGGCCTGCGCCGTCGGGGTGCTGGCCGAGTCCGGTCACGGCCTGGGGTTCCGGCACCCGCTGATCCGGGCGGCGCTGTACGACGAGATGCCGGCACCGGTCCGCGCCGCCTGGCACCGCGACGCCGGTCGCGCTCTCGCGGAAGCGGGCGCGCCGCCGGACCGGGTGGCCCGGCAGATGCTGCGGGCGGTCGGCGGACCTGCCAACGCGACCGAGCCAGTGGATGAGTGGATGCTGGACTGGCTGGCCGGCACCGCGGACCTGCTTGTCGCCCAGGCACCCGGGGTCGCGGCCGAACTCCTCACCCGGGCCGCCGCCAGTTCCCCGGCCGACTCGGCCCGGCACGGCTGGCTGGCCAGCCGACTGGCCGATGCTCTTTACCGCACCGGTGACACGGTAGCGGCCGAGCAGGTGGTGAACCGCGCCCTTGACTATGCCGCTGAGCCCGACCTTCTCGTGGACCTGCACTGGACGCTGGCCCAGTGCCGCATGCGGGCGGGTGAGTCCGCAGAATCCCTCGCTACGCTGGAGCGGGCGCTAGCCTCTCCTGGAGTCTCTGCCCGGCACCGCGCCAGGCTGCTCGTGCTCGCCGCGCGGACGCACATCAACAACCTCGGTGAGGTCGACAAGGCGGGCCGGGTCGCCGCCAGCGCGCTGGAGGCGGCATCGGAGGTGGGCGACAACTGGGCGATGGGCTGGGCTTTGCATGTGCTGGCGCTCGTGACTTCTGTGCAGGGGTATATGGCCGATGCGCTGCCGCTATACGACCGGGCGCTAATCGTGACCCAGGCCGACCCGGCGCTGACCGACCTACGGCTGCTGCTGCAGCTCAATAAGGCCATCTCGCTGGGCAATCTCGACCGGTATGAGGAGGCCCTAGCCGCGGCCGGGCAGGCAGGACACCTCGCCGACCAGGTCGGCACAGCGATCCGGCTGGCTCAAGCGCACTGCGCCCTGGGCCAGTTGCTCTTCCAGACGGGGCAGTGGGACGAGGCGCTAACTGAGGTGGGGCTGGTGCACGAGGATCTGCAGGAACCCGCTGGGGCCTGCTGCGATCTCGGCATCGCCGCCGTGATCGGCTTTCATCGCGGTGAAATGGACGCGGCACGCGGCCACCTCGCCGCCGCCGCCCCGCACGCCGAGCGACTCGGGCACCGGCTTATCACCTCGTTGGCTTTGGCCCGCAGCCTGGACCGCGAGCAGGACGGCGCGCTACCTGAGGCGCTGGCCGCGCTGACGGAAGCGGTAGACGGCAACGCGGAAGAAGTCGAGGAGATCGAGGATTTGCTCCCCGACGCCGTTCGGCTCGCTACCGAGACCGGTGAGCTGGGTACTGCGCAGGCCCTCGCGGACCAGGCTGCCGCGCTCGCGGCCGAGTCGGAGATCCCGCACCGGCAGGCGAACTCGCTGTATTGCCGTGGCCTGCTGGATCATGATGCCTCCCAGCTGCTGGCAGCCGCCGAACGTTATGACGAGGCTGGAAGGCTGCTGCTGAGGGCCAAGGCGCTGGAGGCGGCGGCTGGGACCTTTGTCGATGGCGGGGACCGCGGCCGGGCGCGGGAGGCGTTTACTCAGGCGGTGGAGGTCTACACGGCCCTGGGCGCGGCCGCGGATGTCGCCCGGGTCCAGGCCACGTTCCGCGCGCACGGCATCAGGCGCGGGCCGCACGCCAAACACCGGCAGGCGCGTAGCGG
>JBEKGC010000577.1:0-3915 GCA_050013055.1 Streptosporangiaceae bacterium | reverse complement strand
CGGGCCGGCCTCACCGAACGCCAGCCTGACCGCGGCCGCGCTGAGCGTGAGGTTCGCGGTCCTCGCCAGCCGGGCCGAAAGCGAGTCGCCGATCTTGCAGATCACCGGGTAGCCGGTGATGCTGGAGGCGACCGTGGCCGCGTCCGCGATCACCGGCGCCCCGCGCCGCAGGGCCGCCACCCCGGCCGCCAGCGCGGCTTCGTCACACATCAGATCGGTGACGTAGTCGAAGTCGGCGGTGGCATGGATGATGCGCTCGGTCACGGCCCGGCTGAGCGGGGGCAGCTCGCTCAGGTCGATCCGGGACCGCAGGATGCGGTACGACTCGAGCTCGATGGGATCAACGTCGGTCAAGCCCTCACCTCAATCCACAGCATGGCACACGAGCGCGCGCGATGATGGACAGCATCGGCGCAGGGGCCGGCCGGCCGGAACGTCTTGCCCGCGGGCGCGACGTTACCAGCCATTCACCAGCGAATTCTCAGCGCGTCCGGGTAGCGTGAGGACGCCGGAACCGGTAGAACCGGATGGCGAATCAAGCCATCTGCGAGCAGGCGGACACATCGTGCCAAGTGTCGCGGCTTGGCCAGGTTACGCACAGTCCGACCCGACCGATGACAGATTTCTAGCTGCCGAACGGAGCATGCATGGCGAAGCGTTCCCGCGTCCTCGTAACCGGCGGGGCCGGCTTTATCGGCCGCCGGGTGGTCCGCGCCCTGCTGGCCGCCGGACACGAGGTCACTATAGCTGACCTGCGGGTATTCCCCGACGCTGCGGTGCGCTCTGTGGTCGGGGACCTGTGTGATCCTGACGGGCCCGGCCGGGCCGTCGGCCAGGGAACCGATGTGATCATCCACTTGGCCGCCGTCACCTCGGTGCTGGCCTCGGTGGCAGATCCGATCGCCACCCACCGTCTCAACGTGGACGCGACCGCCCGGCTGCTCGAGGTGGCCAGGGAGAACGAGGTCGGCACCTTCTTGTTCGCGTCGACCAACGCGGTCGTCGGCGCGGGCAGCGGCGTCGGGGAGGTCATCACCGAGCGGGCCGTGCTCCGCCCGCTCACCCCGTACGGCGCCACCAAGGCGGCGGCCGAGATGCTGATCGGCAGCTACGCCAACTGTTACGGCCTGACCGGCGCGTCACTGCGGTTCTCCAACGTCTACGGACCAGGGATGACCGAGAAGGACAGCTTCATCCCCCGGCTGATGCGCGCGGCCAGGGACGGCGAAGGCGTGCACGTCCGCGGGGACGGGACGATGCTGCGCGACGTGGTGCACGTGGACGACATCGTCCAGGGCATCTTCGCCGCCTGGCAGGCCGGGCACACCGGTCCGCTGATCCTGGGCGCGGGCCATTCTGTGACGGTGAACGAGATGGTGGCCACCGCCCGCCGGGTGACCGGCGCGGCCATCCCCGCCGACAACGTGCCGGTCGGGCACGGCGAGATGCCCGCCGTCGTCATCGACATCTCCGCCGCCAGGGCGCTGGGCTACCGGCCCGGGTACGACCTCGAATCGGGCATGGCCACGGTCTGGCCGGAGTTCGATCCGGCGAACCCGCTCGACGCCACGACGCTGGAAGGCGAGATGAGGCGGGCATGAGCTACCGCGACCCCAGGGACCGGGTGATCGACGACGCGGCCCGCGCGGCGTTCGCGCAGGCCTACGGCGAGCGCGCCAGCGGGCTGCCGCCGGTCGTGATCGTGATCGCCGCCTACAACGAGGCGGGCGCCATCGGCCCGGTCGTCAGGGCACTGCCCGGCGAGGTCTGCGGGCTGGCCACGGTGGCCATCGTGGTCGCCGACGGCTGTGCCGACGACACCGCCGCCGAAGCGAAGGCGGGCGGGGCCATGGTCTGTGACGTGCCGGTCAACCGCGGCCAGGGCGCCGCGCTGCGGCTTGGCTACCGGCTGGCCCGCGACGGCGGCGCCGTCTACATCGTCACCACCGACGCGGACGGCCAGTACAACCCGGCCGAGATCGAGCGCGTGCTGACCCCGGTGGTGGCCGGCGAAGCGGACTTCGTGACCGGCTCCCGGCGGCTCGGCAGCCAGGAGACCAAGGACATGATCCGCCGCACAGGTGTCCGGTTCTTCGCCGGCACGATCAGCCTGCTGACCGGGCAGAAGATCACCGACACGACCTTCGGGCTGCGGGCCATGCGCGCCGAGGTGACCGGCGCCGTCCAGCTGGAACAGCCGCAGTACCAGGCGTCCGAGCTGCTGATCGGGGTCATCACCCACGGGTACAAGGTGGCCGAGGTGCCCGCGACCATTCACCGGCGGCGGGTGGGTGAGAGCAAGAAGGGCCAGAACCCGCTGTACCGGCTGCACCTGCCCGGGGTGAACAACCTGTTCTACGGGCTGCGTTTCGCCCGGGTGGCGTACGGCACCTGGTGGCGCGAGAGTCAGCGCTCGAGACCTTCGAGGTCCTCGGGAGCGGGGCGGGGCGGCGCCGCGGCGTCCGGGACCGAGCGCATCGGCCCGGACGAGCCCGCGGTCCGGGCGAACGGCTCGGGCCCGGGGTCGGTGGAGGCGAGCGCCTCTTCCGCAGCCGCGGGCGCGGCCCGGCCCGCCGATCCGGCGAAGAGGACATAGTGGAAGAACAGGAAGCGCAGCAGGAACGTGCCCACGTTAGCCACGCCGTACACCGCGTCCACGTAGAGCAGGCGCTCGGCCCCGCGCAGGTGCAGCCAGCCCGCGGAGTGATAGCCGAACTTGGTCGCCACCGTGAGGATGGCGACGACCATGGCGGACACCACCCAGAACGGCAGGGTCTCGCGCAGCAGGCTCGGGCGGCCCTTCCGCTTCCACGCCCAGCGGCTGAGCCCATAGCTCACCAGGGCGCCGGAAAACCAGCTGATCAGGCCGGCCCAGGTGGCGGTCAGGTCAAGCGGTCCCACGCAGATGGTGAGCACGACCTCGGTGGTGACGAACGCCGAGCCTGCCGCGACCGCGAACCGGCCGAAGGAGCGGACGCCACGCCGACCCCGGGCGTGGCCCGCGGGCTGGCGGCCGTGCCGACTGGATACCAGTGTCATTGACGTCCCAGCATAGCTAGCCGAGCACGAACGGAGAGCCAGTTACAGATATAACAGCGCGGTAAACCGCAGGCCGGTTAAGCTGCTCCAGCGAAGCCGCCTGCTCGCGACCTGACGAAGGAGGACATATCAGCCTCCGCACTCAGAGCACGTTACCCGCCCCGTGCGGACTCTGCCCGACGGCAGGAAAAGTAACCAACCTCTAGACGGACACGGTAGGAGCCGAAGAATGAAAATCTTGGTGTTGGGCGGGGACGGGTACCTCGGGTGGCCCACGGCGCTGCACCTGTCGGAGGCGGGCCATGACGTGGCCGTCGCCGACAACTTCGTCCGCAGGCACTACGACAACGAGCTCGGCGTCGAATCCCTGGTGCCGATCGAGCCGCTGCAGACGCGTATCGCGGTGTGGCAGGAGCTGACCGGCAAAAAGATCGGCATGTACGTCGGCGACCTGACCGACCCGCTGTTCACGTATCACATCATCAGGGACTTCGAGCCAGCAGCGGTGGTCCACTTCGCCGAGCAGCGGGCCGCGCCGTACTCGATGATCGACCGGGCGCACGCGGTGTACACCCAGCAGAACAACGTGGTCGGCAACCTCAACCTGCTGTTCGCCATCGCCGAGACCAACCCGGACATCCACCTGGTCAAGCTGGGCACGATGGGCGAGTACGGCACGCCGAACATCGACATCGAAGAGGGCTGGCTTGACCTGGAGCACAACGGCCGGACCGACCGGGTGCTTTTCCCCAAGCGGCCGGGCTCGTTCTACCACCTGTCCAAGGTGCACGACAGCCACAACATCGAGTTCGCCTGCCGGATCTGGGACCTGCGGGCCACCGACCTGAACCAGGGCGTGGTCTACGGCCAGTCCAC
>JBEKGC010000576.1:0-3923 GCA_050013055.1 Streptosporangiaceae bacterium | reverse complement strand
GGGCTGGGCATCCCGGTGGTGGGCGGCCTTGGCCTGTGGCTGGCCGAAGCCGATCTGCGCCGGGTGCTGTGCGTGACCGGCACCAAGGGCAAGAGCACCACCTCCTCGGTCGCCGGGCACCTGCTGACCGGGCTGGGCTACCGGTGCCTGGTCGGCGGCAACATCGGCGTGTCGCCCTATGACCCAGAACAGGCGGGCGACGTCGACTACTGGGTCATCGAAGTGTCCAGCTACCAGGCCACCGACCTGCCGTACTCACCGCCCGTGGTCGCGGTGACCTCGCTGCATCCTGACCACCTCGACTGGCACGGCGGCGTGGAGCAGTACTACAGGGACAAGCTGTCCGCGTGCTCCCAGCCCGGCGCCGAACTGACCGTGGCCAACGCCGACAGCGACCTGCTCGCCGACCGGGCGGCGCTGCTCGGACCGCGGGTGGAGTGGGTGTCCGCGGACGACGAACCCGGGTCGGACTGGATGGACCCGCTCGGGCTGCCCGGGCGGCACAACCGGCGTAACGCGCTCATCGCCCGCCGTAGCCTGGTCGCGATGGGGGTGCCCGGCGCCGCCGACGACACCCGGCTGCGCGCCGCGGCGCGCGGCTACCAGCCGCTGGCCAGCCGGCTCACGTCCATCGGCACGGTCGGCGGTGTCACCTTCGTCGACGACAGCCTGTCCACCAACGTGCTGCCCACCCTGGCCGCCCTCGACGCGTTCCCCGGCCGCCGGATCGCGCTGATCGTGGGCGGTCATGACCGCGGCATCGACTACGCGCCGCTGGCGGCCGGCGTGCTGGCCCGCCCGGCGCCCACCTACCTGCTGACCCTGCCCGACAGCGGCCCCCGGATCCATGCCGCCGTCGAGCGGCTCGGCCCCACCGCGGGGGTCACCGACTGCCCCGATCTAGCGACCGCCGTGACCGCCGGGTACCAGTGGGCCCGACCGGACGGTGTGGTCCTGCTGTCACCGGCCGCGCCCAGCTTCGGCCAGTTCCGTGACTACCGCGACCGCGCAGAAGCCTTCGCCCACGCCATGCGCGCGCTGCCGTAATCGCGCTGCCGTAATCGCGCTGCCGTAATCGCGCTGCCGTAATCGCGCTGCCGTAATCTCAGGGGCCAGCCTCCTGGGTACCAGGCGTGGTAGCGTCTTGTGCCCATATGAGCCGACGGAGCTTCTGCTCCGGGGCCGGACGGTAGGGGTGGCCATGGGCTTGGTGGGCGCTGATCTCGCGGATCTGCGGAACCTCGTGGTGCAGCTGGGCGGGCCGTTGCAGGCCGAGGTCAACAGCGTGCTGACTGCGATGAACAACGCGGTTCAGGGCAGCAGCGCCTACTGGGTCGCCGCCCGGGGTGACAAATTCCGGGCGGATTTCACCCGCTACCTGCACGCCCTCAGGACCGAACTCGACGGCGTGCTCCAGCAGGCGGCCCAGGTTACCGGGCAGAACCTGGCGGCGATCGAGCAGGCCACCGAGTCCGCGGAGCTGCTGCCCTCCTGGTCGCCCGGTCGCCTGCTGCCGAACTGGGGCAACCTCGTTCCCGACAGTGTCGGGCACGTGACCTCCGATGAGGAAGGTTCGCTCTATTTCGGCGCGGCCGGTTTTTTGTTCTCGAAGTACGGTTCCGGGCACCAGGTGCTGCTGCCCGGATCGGAGGAAACCCCGTGGCCGGTCGTGCCGCGGACGGACAACCTGCCGCCCGGCGACGAGATAACCGCGCTGGGCGAGCAATGGGTGGCCAACGACCACGGCCTGCTCGTGCCCGCGGGGCTTCCCGGCGCCGATCCCCGGCTACCGCTGCCGCCCGCCGACCTTGGCGCCGACTGGCGGACCGGGGTCGACGCGGGCCTGCGGCCCGAACCGGTCAACGTGCCTGACTGGGCAGAAAACAGCAGCCGGGGGCTGGCCGTGGCCGGCGCCGGGTTGACGCTCTACAGCACCTGGGAAGGGGCCTGGCAGCAGGACCAAGGCCTGCACCCTAACTGGTCGGAGCCGGCCCGCATCGCCGACGCGGCCGGTCAGACCACGGTGGTGGGCGGGTCAACCGTGGCCGGCGGCCTGGCGGGCGCGGAGGTCGGGGCCGAGGGCGGCATGGCCATTGGCGGCACGATCGGTTCCGTTTTCCCCGGTCCCGGCACCGTGGTCGGCGGCGTGATAGGCGGTGTGGCCGGTGGCGTGGTGGGCGGTTTCGCCGGCAGCCAGTTCGGCCGGGCCGTCGGCCAGACCCTGTGGGACGGCGGCAAGGACGCCGTGCAGGGGATCGAGGATCTCGGTTCGGACCTGGGCCTTTGATGGCCGGGCCGGTGAACGGGAGCACCACCAAGGCCGGTGCGCCGTCGGCCTGGGGTCATATCAGCCATCCCGCGACCGGCTTGGCGCTGCCGGTACCGCCGGGCTGGCAGGCGGCCAGGGACACCGGCGCCGCGCTGGTGCTGGCCGGGCCGGGGCAGGCCGCGCGGTTCCGGCCCAACGCGGTGGCCACGGTGGAACGCCCTCCGCCCGCCGTCACCGAGATATCCGCCTACACGGCGGCTTCCGTGGCCGGCCTGCAGCGGATGCTGACCGGCTTGCACGTGATCGCCATCGACGTCGTCACCCTCGGCGGGCAGGACGGGCGCCGGGTGCTGTGCGGGTACCGGGACGGGGCGTACGCGATCGCCGCCGAGTCCTGGTCGGCGATGACGGCGGGCGTGGCGACCTCGCTGACCGCCAGTTGCCAGGTCGAGGATTACCTGGACCTGTCGCCGGTGTTCGAGAACATCGCCGCCGGGATGGTTCCCGCGGTCCGGCTGCCCGCACCCGAGACAGTACCCGAGGCCGCACCCGAGGCCGGCCGGTGAACCCTGGTCCGGCCGCCGGGCTCAGCGCCGCCGAGCGCGGCGAGCGGTACCGGCTGCTGCGGGAGGCCACCGCGCCCCGGCCAGCACCGGTGATCACGGCGGCCGGGCTGCGGCTCTTGCTCGACTCGGCCACGGCACCGCAGGCCGGCCCGCTGCCGGATGAGTCGTTGCGGCTCGAACGAGACCAGCTGGTGCAGGCCGGCCTGATCGGCGGCGACGGGTGGCTGAATCCCGCCGCGGCCGATGTCGTCGAGGCCGTCCGCCGGCCGCACGTCGAGCTGCAGGCCGAGGTGGCGGCCGGGGAGTCTGTCCGGGTCTTCAAGGCCTGGCTGGGGTACCGGCGCGCGGTCATCTTGGCCCAGCCGAGCCCGGCCATCACGGCGGCCGACGGCCCGCGGGACATCGCCGGGCGCACGCCGCCGACCCTGGACGGCTACCAGCTTCAGGTGGTGGTACCCGGATGGGTGCCGGTGGCCGCCGCCCGCTGGCTGGGATTCGGCCCGCGTGAGTCGCCGGCCGGCTCCGGGCGGCTGCCCCGGCCCGCTCTGCTGCGGCGGCTCGCCGATCCCGGCGCTCCGCTGCCCGGCGCTCCGCTGCCCGGCGCTCCGGCGCCCGGCGCTCCGGCGCCCGGCGACGATCAGGTGCTGGCCAGGATCTGGGCCCAGCCCATGCAGCTGTGTGCCCTCACGGTCCAGCCCAGCCGGTACCGGACGCTGGTGCTCGACGCGGCCGGCGCCGGCCTGTGGCTGCTGGCAGAAGAAGATCCGGGCACCGCCGTGCTCACCCCGTTGCCGGCGCACGCGGCCTGGCGGCTGCTGCTCACCCTCATCACCCGGGCCGGCCAGGCCGGGCGAGCCGGTCTCCTGTAGTCCGGCGGGAACTACAGTGGTGCCGGTGAGCGCACTGTCCGGCCTGAGCCGTCACCGGGCGGGTTACTACTACCGGGAGGCGGTCAAGCTGGCCCGGCTGGGCCGTCACGACCGGGCGCTGGCGGCGCTGAACCGCGTGATCACGCTGGCCCCTGGCTACCCGGAGGCACATTACCTGCGCGGACTCCAGCTTTCTCAGCTCGGCAGGCCCGCCGAAGC
>JBEKGC010000575.1:0-4434 GCA_050013055.1 Streptosporangiaceae bacterium | reverse complement strand
GCCCTCGGTGTCATGCTGTTACCAAGATACGTTGGGTACTGACCTTTAATCTGTGAAACACAGATTACGACTCAGCGGACCCGCTTCGCAATGTCAATCGCCTGATTATTTTCGGCGCACTCGGGCACATGCGCACCATACTGGAGGTTATCGGCTTTCATGGACATAACGTGCTGGCCGCAGTGATACCTGGGACGGTTGTTAGGTATGAGGCAGATGGTGTTGGTGTGTTTCCTGTAGCTTTCTGTGCTTTCTGTGCGGCGTGAAATATGGGTCTTTGTTGGCTTTTATGGGATTTTTTGCCGTTCTTGGCTGGCCATTGGCTGGCGCCTGCGTGTACAGTCTCCACTGGTGAGGGAACCGGTCGGTGACCCGCTAGGCCTCGAGACAGGCCGACCTGAGAAAAGGCCCCCCGATGGCTGCATCCGCCGGGGGGCCTTTCGTCGGCACGCCCACTACTCCAGGTCGTAATGGCCCTTCTTCTGGCCGTTTGCTATCCCGCACGGCGGCCACGCCGTCCAGGTTGGCCGCGATTTCTACGCAGCCTCCATTGTGCGCACTGCGGCGGGCCTTCCGCCAGATTGCCTGAGACAGGTCGGTCATTGACTACTCCAGTCGTCTCGCGAGATGTTCGAGGTAGGCTGCGGTGTCCGCGGGCTCAAGCGCTGCATCACAGGCACGCTCGAACGATTCGATGTATCCCTGTACCGACTCCGGCTTGCTCACCTCCTCGACCGAGTAATCCGTCTCCACGAAGACCAGGCTCGGCTCGTCATCACGGAAGCCGAGAATGTTGACCATCGACACGACGCCGATCGGCGGCCCGTCTTCGAACCGCTGGATATGCAGACGCACGTGACGGTGCCTGGTCAGCTCGATCAGGTGCTCGATCTGCTCCCGGCGGTCCTCCCTCAAGCCCCACCGGTAGAGCAAGGACGCCTCGGTGATGACCGCGCTGAACATGGGGGCGGAGCCGTCGGTGCGGTCAAGGACCTCCTGCCGCCGCTCCCTCGACTCCAGCGCCCGGCGCCGGAACGCGGGCGGCCGCGGCCCGGCTCGCAGCAGCGCCTCGGTATAGGCGGGCACCTGCACCAGGCCGGGCAGCACCAGCGGCATGAAGACACGGATGGTGGTGGCGTCATTCTCGTAACCAGGGAACTCGCCGTCGAAGATCTCGGGAAACTCACGCCACCAGGGCCTGGCCCTGGCCCGGATCGCCAGATCCTCGATTTCGCTCTTTTCTTCTCCCTCAATACCATATATCCGGATAAGGTCCCTGATATCGCTCATCTCGGGCCGCTTCCACTGATTGGCCTCGAAACGGCCGACCTTGCCGCGGCCCCAATTCAGGATGTCGCAGGCATGGTTGGCGGTATAACCCGCCCGGACGCGCGCCGTGGTGAGCCGGCGAGCCAGCCGACGCTTGGCGATGGTGGCGCCATAGGTATCGTCGGCCATTCCCGCTTCCCCCTCCTTGACAGGAACCCTGTCATGGCATACACGCTACCCAAGTTGTGATTCGCAAATCAAGGCATAACGGGTCCAGGTTAGGCCCGTTACGGGCGGGGATCCGCGGCGGCGTCGAACTCACCGTGGCGCGCGCCGTCGAGGAAACATTCCCACTCACCCCGGTCGAAGACGAGAACTCGCTGTTCGGGATCGCCGGTCACGCGCATGAGGACCCACTCGGCCCGATCCGGGGTGGCTGAGCCGCGGGCCCCGCGCGCGAAGGCGACCTCGATCGTGCCGCTGCCGTGACCCGATCGGCGCCAGGTTTGCGCGGCGGGGTCTATACCGAGATCCGCGACCGTCGGCTTGGCGGTCACGGCTTCCTGGCCACCCCGCAATAGAGCCACCGCGCGCCGTCGCTGTCCGCGAGGACCGGATCCTCGGCGCCCCAGAGCCCGGTATAGCAGAGGGCGGGCTGAGCACCCTGGTAGGGGGGGACCATCTCCATACCGTCGAAGAACCGGGCTATCCCCTCATGCGACCGGAAGTAAAGACGCTCGGTGGCCTGGTCAAAGACGGCGCGGAAGCGCTCCGCCGCCACCGGCGGCTTGTAGTCGTCGGTCAGATGCGAAACGGCCAGGTAACTGTCTGGCGCGAGGGCGTCGACGTAACGCCGGACGAGCCGCCAGGGGTCTGAGCTGTCGGAGACGAACATCAGGACCGCGGTCAGCAGCAGCCCGGTCGGCTGGCTGAAGTCGATAAGCTCGACCAGATCGCGATGTTCCAGGATTGCCGCCGGTTCACGCAGGTCAGCGCAGATCACCCGGGTCGATTTGTCGTCGGCGAGCAGGCGGGCGCCTTGCTCGGCGACCATCGGGTCATGATCGACGTAAACCACCCGGGCGCCCGGGATGACCTTCTGGACGACCTCGTGAGTGTTACCCACCGTCGGCAGGCCCGAGCCGATGTCGATGAACTGCCGCACGCCGCGCTCCGCGATCCACTTGGCCGCACGCTGGTGAAAGCCGCGATTGGACCACGCGCAGTCTTTGATCTCGGGCACCGCGCTCAAGATGCGCTCGGCGGCCTTGACATCGGAATCGAAGTGGTTATCGCCCTGCAGCATGTAATCGTAGATGCGAGCCGGAGCGGGCCTGCTGATATCGACGCCATCTGGCGTGCGAGGGGCCTGAGTCACCGTGCCTCCTCATCCACCGCGCCAGACGGACAGCTCATAGTCTCGCACATGAATCGCAGATCCCGAACCGGGAGAACCGTGAGTGCTCACCGATACCGCCATGCCGAGCGCCAGCAAACTCGCGGGGCACTCACAGGGGGAATACATGCTGAGCGAGGCGATGTCCAAGACCCGGGACGCACTCTTACGGCTATGAACACTTCATATGACTCGCCCGGCGGACGCTACGACAGCAACCAGGCGGGCACACCCGATCCTGCTGGCTCCGCACGGTCCCGCCACAAGCGGTTGGTCCGCTGGGGCGCGGGTATCACCCTGGCCGGCTTCCTCGCGGGCGGCGGAGTCGCCCTCGCGGCGACATCGGGAAGCGGCACGCCGGCCGCGAGCGCGGCGGCGAATACGCAGGCCGCGGACTTGAACTCGACGTTGAACACCGCGAGCAGCACGTCCTCCACCGTGCCCGCGGCCCGCGTCAGGTCGGCGCTTGAGCGGCTGCGTCGTATCGGCGGCATTGACGGCGTGCTGACGTACCACAACAAAAAGGGTTTCCATACGGTCGCCTTCGAGCGCGGCACGATCCAGTCGGTGACCGGCAGCGACGTGGTGGTCAAGGCGGCCGACGGCACCACCTGGGCGTGGGCGATCGTGTCTGACACCGTGGTCAGGAAGGACGGCAGCAAGACCACGACGAACGCCCTGTCGGCCGGTGAAGTCGTCTTCGCCGGCGGACCCGTGGCCGGCGGGGCCAAGGATGCCCGGCTGATCGTGATCCGGACGCCTACGTCCGGCTCCACCCCGACGCCCGCCGCGACGCCGAGTGGATCTACTTCGGCCCAGACATCGTTAGGTTAAACAGTTAGGTTAACAACGGCACCTGCTGCGGCGCGCCCACACCCTGGGGCGGGCCGCAGCATGCTGCATTATTTATGCTGCGTCATTATTGATGCTGCATCCCATGCTGCACAATGAAACGTGAGATCTCATGGCAGACGGTGACCGTATCCCGAAGGTGCTCGTGGTCGACGACGAGCCGAACATCCGCGAGCTCGTCGAGGTCGCGCTCAAGTTCCACGGCTGCGCGGTCGCGGTCAGCTCCAGCGGTAAGGACGCGCTGCACCAGGCGGAGATCTACGGGCCGGACCTGATGATCCTGGACGTCATGCTGCCCGACATGGACGGCTTCGAGGTCTGCCGGACGCTGCGCGCCGAAGGCAACGACGTCCCTGTCATCTTCCTGACCGCGCGGGACACCACGTCCGACACCATCCGCGGGCTGACCCTCGGCGGGGATGACTACGTGACCAAGCCGTTCTCGGTCGAGGCGCTGGTAGCCAGGGTCAGGGCGGTGCTGCGCCGGACCGCCCGCGCGCCGGGCACCGACGGCCAGCCGGGCGCCGGTGACGCCGAGATGCTGACGGTCGGCGACCTGGAGCTTGACGAGGAGCACTGGGTGGTGCGGCGGGGCGGCACCCAGGTGGAGCTGTCACCGACGGAGTTCCGGCTGCTGGCGTATCTGATGCGTAACCAGGGACGGATGCTGACCAGGCAGCAGCTGCTCGAGAACGTGTGGGGCTGGGAGTTCGCCGGCCAGTCCCAGGTGGTGGAGACCTACGTCAGCTACCTGCGCCGCAAGCTCGATCCGCTCGGGCCGCCGCTGATCCACACCCAGCGCGGCGTCGGGTACAGCCTGCGGCCGCCGCCGGAGACCGAGCGCGCCAGCCGATGAACCTCACGCGGCGGCTGGCGACCGGCCGTGGCCGGCTCTCGCTGCGGTCCCGGCTGCTGGC
>JBEKGC010000574.1:0-7450 GCA_050013055.1 Streptosporangiaceae bacterium | reverse complement strand
AGTCTCATTCAATCTGATCCGTCACGCCAGGATCGACAAGATTCAGCGAGACGGGGCCAAGTTCGAAGAGAACGGACAGCAACCCTGGACATGCGAGGAGGATAACCCGAATGACCGTCATTGTCCTGTGACACGTAAGTCGGCCCGTTGCCAGTTAACGCGGCCCGTCTGGTGGTTTTGTCACTAGAGTTGGCCCGTTTATTGCTAGGTCTCAATGAACTTGACCGATTCCCTCACTGCTGCTGCTGCCGTGAAGGTGGCCGGTTGTCAGTGAGCTGGCTTGTCTCTGAGTAACCACCCAGCTACTTTTTGCTTGCTTTGGGGTGACCTGATTCTCATTCAGGGTGGCTCGTCTCACTGAATCCGTCATGGTTGCGGGATGGATGAGGTCAGCAAGGCTGCCCGGTGAGACGGCCATCTTCGCTGGGAACCGGCATTCATGATCCTTGGGACGGCTGGGCGGGCAAGTGACAGGTGCTGCTGTCGCGGCGGCGGATGCTGCGAATGCGCGGTTCATGGTGGAGTTCCAGGCTGCTGGCGGCATCTGGAGGCGCGAGCCGTTGTCGTGGTGCTGCGGTGTGCGGTTCGAGGACGCGCTGCCGGTCCGGCCGTTCCGGTTCGAGAAAGGGCTGCGCAGCTTCGCGGGCTGGTGGTATTTCGCCACGACGGGGACTCATGTGGGGTTCGAGTCGTGGCTGGAGCGGGATCATCTGATGCTGATGGACTTTGACCCGGGCGTGCGGGCGGTGTCGTCGCAGCCGTTCTGGCTGCGCTGGCGTGATGACCAGGAGCGGTCCCGCCGGCATGCGCCGGATTACTTCGCCCGCCGGGACGACGGAACCGGGGTGGTGGTCGACGTCCGGCCGGATGACCGGATACCTGACCGGGACGCGGAGACGTTCGCGGTGACCGCGGCGGCGTGCCGGGCCGCTGGCTGGCAGTACCGGCGGGCCGGGGACCTGGAACCGGTGCTGGCGGCGAACGTGCGGTGGCTGTCGCGTTACCGGCACCGGCGGTGCCTGGTGCCGCAGATCGCGGCGGTGCTGCTGGAGGTCTTCGCGGGCGGCCGGGGCCTGTTCGAGGGGGCGGGACTGGCCGGGGACCGGCTGCGGGTGCTGCCGGTGCTGTTCCACCTGATGTGGCAGCGGCGGCTGACCGCCGACCTGGCGGCCGGCCCGCTCGCTCCGTCGACTGTCGTGCGCGCGGGCGGGACGCGGTGAGGCGCTCCCGGGTCGGGGTCGGCGACCGGGTCCGGGTCGGTGGCGTGGCGAATGTGGTGATCAGCGTGACCGGGACGCGGGTGCGGCTGGCTGATGAGGCCGGCGCGGTGCGGACGGTCACGGTGACCGAGCTGGCGTCCGATCCGCGGTTCGAGATCGCGGCCCCGTCCAGGGGGCCGCGGCCGGAGGTCGGGCTGGAGGGCCTGCCTTCTGCTGCGGTGGAGGAAGCGTCGTGGTGGGAGGCGCACATCGCCGAGGTCGTCTACGGGCTGCCACCGGACGCGCCGGCCGGGATGCGGCCGAGGCCGCAGTACGACCCGGAGCGGACCAGCTTGACAGAGCGGGAGAAAGCGAAGGCCGCGGAGCTGTCCTCGGCGGGCCGGCCGGTCCCGGCCAGCACGGTCAAGCACCGCCGGCAGCGGTGGGAGGCGCACGGCCTGGCCGGGCTGGTCGATCACCGGGTAGCCCGGCGGATGCGGCCCGCGGGCCGCGTTGACGAGCGTGTCGTGACCGCGATGCGGCAGGTGATCGGGGAAACGGCTGATGCGTCGTCCCGCACGGCGGGGTTCGTGATCTGGCGGACCCGGGAGATCCTGGCGGCGGGCGGCTATGACGGCTCTGTCCCGTCGGAGCGGACGTTCTACCGGCTGTTCGGCACGCTGTCGCACGGACGGCACGTCACGGGCTCGGCGTCCACCCGCCGGTCGCTGGCCGGGCGGCCGGAGGGCATGTTCGGGTCGCTGCCGGCGGCCGCGCCGGGCGAGGTGGTGCAGATCGACTCCACCCCGCTGGACGTGCTCGTTCTCCTGGACGACGGCGTTCCCGGCCGGGTCGAGCTGACCGGCATGATCGACGTGGCGACCCGGGTAGTGCCCGCCGCGGTGCTGCGCCCGTCCACCCGGTCAGTCGATGCCAGCGTGCTGCTGGCCCGCGCCCTGACGCCCGAGCCGATGCGGCCGGGCTGGCCGGAAGCGCTGAAGATGACGCACTCGGCGCTGCCTTATGATCGGCTGCTGGGCATCGATGAGCGGCTGGAGCACGCCGCCGCGAAACCGGTGATCGTCCCGGACACGATCGTGATCGACCACGGCAGCGTGTTCGTCTCCGCCGCGTTCCGGGCCGCGTGCCGGCACCTCGGCATTTCCATCCAGCCCGCCCACCTGGCAAGCGGTGCGGAGAAACCGCACATCGAAAGGTATTTCGGGTCTGTCGGCTCGCTGTTCAGCCAGTTCGTGTCCGGCTATACCGGCCGTAACCCGGACCGGCGGGGCCGGCACGTCGAGGACCAGCCGCTGTGGTCGATGGCCAGGTTGCAGGAGCTGCTGGATGAGTGGCTAGTCGCGTTCTGGCTGAACAGGCCGCATGACGGGCTCCGCGATCCCGAGCATCCCGGGCGGGCGTTCACCCCGGACGAGAAGTACGCCACGCTGATCGAGGCCGCCGGCTACGTGCCGGTCTCGCTCGGCCCGGACGACTACACCGAGCTGCTGCCAGCGGCCTGGCGGGCAGTCAACGCCTACGGGATAAAGCTGAACCGCCGCAGCTACGACAGCGAGGAGCTGAACCCGCTGCGGCTGCAGCCGTCCGGTGTCCGGGAGAAGAAGAACCTGCACGAGGTCCGCTGCGATCCCTACGACATCTCCCGTATCCATGTCCGCGGCCCGGACGGATGGATCACCGTGTTCTGGAAGCACCTGGACCGCGCCCCGGTCCCGTTCGGCGAGCTCGCCTGGGACCACGCCCGCCGGAGCCTGGGCCGCGAGGCTACCGAGCAGCAGATCGCCGACGCGGTCGCGGCGTTGCTGCGCCGTGCGAACCACGGACCTGACGACCAGGGGGAACCCGCCATGAGCAAACGAGACCGCCGGGTCGCCGCCCGCACCAGGGCAGCCTCCCCGCCGGACGCCAAGCAGGACCAGCCTGAACCCGGCGGACCCGCGCACCCGGACGCGGTCGCGGGGCAGGCGGAACAGGACGCGCCGCTGGCGAAGGTGATACCGATGCCCGTCTTCGACCCGTTCGCCGAGGCGGACAAGCGATGGTGACCCGCGCCGCCCGCCCGGAGCCGGCCGCCGATCTCGCCGGTGAGTACGAGCATCTCCAGCTGACCACCCTGGCAGGCTGGCGAGGCTTCGTCGCCGAGATGCCCGCAGTCCCGGACCTGTTGCCCGAGGCGATCTGGACGGGCCTGCAGGACGATAAACGGGCCTGCTACGACGATGACCGCATCGACCACCACTCCCGGCTGCTGGTGGTCCAGACCCCCGCGATCCGCCAGGTCATCAACTCCGGCCGCCGGCTGATCCAGCTGAACAAGAACGCGCACTACGGGCGGTGCGGCCTGATGGTGTCCGGTCCCGCCAGGACCGGGAAGACCACCGCGCTGACCCAGCTCGGCAAGACCGTCGAGGTGATCCACCGGCGCCGCCACCCGCGCGCGGCCGGCGACATCCCGGTCGTCTATATCACCGTCCCGCCCGCGGCCACCCCGAAGATGATCGCGATGGAGTTCGCCCGGTTCTTCGGGCTCCCGCTCTCCCGCCGGGTCAACATCACCGACATCGCCGACGCGGTCTGCGGCGTGAGCCTGGACGCCCGCGTCACCCTCGTCGCGGTCGACGAACTCCACAACCTCAACACCGCCACCCGAACTCCACAACCTCAACACCGCCACCCGCGCTGGCGCCGAAACCTCCGATACCCTCAAGTACTTCTCTGAACGCGTCCCCGCCACGTTTGCTTACGCAGGGATCAGCCTGGACCGCACCGGGCTGCTGTCAGGCACCCGCGGGGAACAGATCGCCGGGCGGTTCGGCATGGTCCGCACCGGCCCGTTCGGCCAGGACCCGCAGTGGACTGCGCTGATCGCGGCCCTGGAGGACAGCCTGCGGCTGCACCGTCACCGGCCGGGCACCCTGACCGGCCTGGACCGCTACCTGCACCAGCGCACCCACGGGATGATCGGGAGCCTGCTGTGGCTGATCCGCAGCGCCGCCGTCAGCGCCGTCCTGGACGGCACCGAGAAGATCACCAAGAAGGCCCTGGACGCCATCGAAGCCGACATCACTTCTCAATCCCCGCACCCGCCCAGATGATCAGAGCCGATGCTGCCCGCAGACCACGTCGAACAGATCTTCATCCTGCGCCAGGACGGGCTGCCGACCAGCGCGATCGCCCGGCAGCTCGGCCACAGCGCAGTCACCATCCGCGCCTACCTGCGCGGCCAGAGGACGCCGGGCAGCCGGGCACCTGCCCGCGCGGAGCTCCTGTTCACCGACGTCTTCGCTGACTACTGCCGCCAGCGGTTCGCCGAGGACGCGCATCTGCGATCCAGCACTCTGTTCAGGGAACTGGCCGGACTCGGTTTCCGGGGAAGCCGGGCGACCTTCTACCGCGGGCTGACCCGCCGCCAGCTACTCCCGGCCGGCCGCGGGCGGCCCCCGGCGCGGGACCAATCCCCGCAAGGCAGCTCCTTCCCTGCCCGCACGCCCCGTCACGTGCCGGTCCTGCCGCGACCCGTCCCCCCGGTCACCGGAGAGGCGCTCATCTCCTACCTGACCCGGCTTGCCCGCGCCAGCCACCTCACCCTCACCGAGGTGCTCACCGTCCTGCCCCCGTGGTTTTCCACCAAGATCAGCAATAGCGACGACCGCGCCCAGCACCATATGCTCATCCCCGCCGCAGCCGAGGCCCTGGACGCGCTCGCCCACCTCGCCAGCGCAACCCCAGACAGTCTTTCCCGCGCGCTCCCCGCCTTCGGCACCGCCGGCGCACACAGGCCCGTCCGGGCCACTAACGCCTGCCGCCGGTGCACCGCCCGCCGCGGCATCCACCAGCCCGTCCCCGTTCACCTGCCCGCCCACCACAAGGTCTGCACCCGTCACGGCATCTGGCTCAGCGATGCAGGGCAGCCCCACCTCGACCTCGCCGCCTGCCCAGAGATCATCACCGCCCAGCACCGGGCCAGCAGGCTCCTGCGCCGCCACACGCCCCAGCAGCTGCTGCTCGCATACCAGGCCGCGGTCAAAGCGATCCCGCCCTGGCCAGCCTCACCAGCAGCCATCCCGCTCCACTGGAGGCACCGGCTCCTCACCCTGCAAACCGCCAACCACCGTTACGGCACCCCCACCGGCCACGACGCCTACATGCACGCAGCGATCTACCCCGACGCCATCGCCCTCGTCGCACGCACCATCACGCAAGACCCACTGGCGAGCTCCACGGCACCTCTCCGCCAGCACCAGCCCTGACCGAGCCCAGTCCGCACCCAGGATTCTTCCCCAGGTCAGGACACCCCGCCGAAGGCGGACTACTGACACCGGACAAGCATCAAGGTCCACCACCCGCCGGGCCGCAATAACTGGCAAAACCCTGCTCCAGCACCCGGCGGGCCAACTTCAATGACACACCGCCGATCGCTCCCTTGCCACTTGAAAAGGCCCGCCCAGGTCAGACCAGGGACAGTGGGCCGATTTATCTGGCACGGGACACCCGGATCTTAGTCATTAGCTCGTTGGTCCCGTTGACCTGAGGCAGCCTGCCCGAGTCCATCCATGGATCAGCCGCGGACGTAACCGTTGCGGAGCATGCGGAGCGCCGTGGCTCAGATCGGGGGACCGAGCCGGTTCGCAAACCGTCCCAACATAAACCACACCCGAATACGCGTCGATGACTCGGATTGCTTAAAACAGCACACCCGCGGAGCTAAGTGGTTCTGGCGGCTCTGTCATGGACCTGCTCGACTGCGCGGAGGATCATCGGCGTGGCACGCTGGATGGACCGGCTCACCAGGTGCCCTTGGCCGTAGCGATCATGTATCTCGGCGAGCCGCTTGTCGGCCGGCACGAGGTGGCCGTCCGGGCTGGTCGTCATGTCGCAGCAGGTCAGCACGTTGGAAAGGAAGTGCGGGGCAGGCTCGAACTCGAAGCTCAAGATGTCGGCAAGTCCGCGTTCTTCAGCTTCGACGACGGCGCAAGAGTGATGTGCGACCAGTCGGCACAGCATGGCATCGGCGTGCTGGGCGTCGCGCAGGTAACGGGCGCCGTCGAGTGCGTGCAGGCCCGTCGCGGCCAGGTCGGGCGCGTAGCCGATGTCATGCAGCCACGCGACGGCTTCCAGGAGTTCGGCGTCAGCGCCCAGAACCGGTGCCAGGCTGCGTGCCCGGGCGGCGACGCCCTGGACATGCGCCCAGCGGCGGGGCAGGGGCACCTGAAGGAGTACCCAGGCGAGTTGTTCGGCCCATGAAGGCAGCGTAGTCATGCGGCCAAGGCTAGACAGCCACAGCGGGACGTTCACGGACGTGGCTTGCCATCTGAAGACGTCTTTCGCCGTCAGTGCCGACGGGCGGATGGAGCGATGGAGCCCAAGGCCTACGTCGCCGGACGGGTTGCCGCCGCTCGGCGAGCTGACCGCCGGCGACCCGTTTTGGCGCCACCCGTGCGTTATCGCTCGGGAGTGTGTTGCTCACCCCTCCGCACGGCGGCCGCCTGGCCCGTATCCTGACCCGTTCACAGGGCTACCTCGAGCGGCAGGTGCGACCAGAACGGTGTCAACGCGACGACTTCCCGCCGGCGGCCGCCGCCATCGGGGAGACAGGTCCGACGGTTCGCGGGAGGCGATAACACGACGGACGGTACATTCGCTCGCGTAAGCCGTCATGGACGAGTGCAGCGAGCCCCGTCCAAGGCTAGCTAAGACGGCCGGACGAGGAAGGAAACGGCAGTGACCAGCGTCCCGGAGCTAGATCAGAACCGCGAGCGCGACATGGGCGGCCTGGCCAGCCTTGCGGGTCTGGAGGCGGTCAGCGAGCAGCTCGCCGGGCCGATCGCCGTCCTGCGCGCGGAACAGGCCCGCCGCAAGGCCGGCGCGGCGGTCACCCGGGCGGCGTGGAAGAACCTGATCTTCGCCGGCGGCCCAGGGACCGGCAAGACCCGGGCCGCCAAAGCTGTCGCCCGCATCTACGCCGAGCTCGGGCTCCTGTTGTCCGGAGACCTGCGGGAGATCGCCGCCGCGGACCTCGTCGGGACCACCTTGCAGGAGACCGGGGCGCTGGTAGACGCGACGGTCTGGCGGGGCAGCGGTGACCTGCTGATGATCAACGACGCGCACGCCTGGTACGGCCTGCCCGATCACGGCCGGCACGTGCTCCGCTGCCTGTACAAAGAGCTCACCGTCCTCCGCGATCACTCGGGCAATCACTCCAGCGGGCTGGCCGTGATCCTGGCCGGGTC
>JBEKGC010000573.1:0-4607 GCA_050013055.1 Streptosporangiaceae bacterium | reverse complement strand
CGGTCAACTCGCAGTGCCGGCTGATCTTCAACGCCGGCCGCGAGGGCCTGCTGCCGCGCTGGATCGGCTACGTGCACCCGGTCCGCCGGACGCCGGTCAACGCCATCATCACCTTCGTCGCCATCGGCAGCGTCATCACCCTCGGCTGGGCCCTCGGCCACTGGATCGGCGGCCACGGCAACGGCCTGAACGCGCTGAACTTCTTCATCGAAGCAAGCACGATGGGCACGATCTTGATCCTGGTCGTGTACTTCCTGGCCAACCTGGCCCTGCCGTTCTACTACCGGAAGTACCGGCCGGCCGAGTTCAACGTGCTCAAGCACCTCGTGCTGCCGGTCCTCGGCATGGTCGCGATCGCCGTCCCCATCTACTACCTGTGCAAGCCGCCGCAGCCCCAGCCGTACGACTGGTTCCCGTTCGCCGCCCTGGCCGTCATCGTGGTGTCGGTCCTCTACTCCATCTGGCTGGTCAGGCGCGACCCCGGCCTGGGGGAGCGGGTCGGCTCGATCATCGCCGACGAATAAGCCCTGCGGCCCGGTGGCGGCGTCGGCGTCCGCCACCGGGCCCCTTTCTTCTCTCAGGAGCGGCGCAATTCGTCGCGGAGGTGTCGTTTGAGGACCTTGCCGAGCGGAGAAGTCGGTGATCTCCGGCAGGGTCACGGTCTGGCCCGGCCGCGGCACGACCACGGCGCAGGCCTTCTCGCCGAGGACCTCGTCGGGATAGGCCACCACGGCCACGTCCGCGACCGCCGGGTGCCCGGAGATGAACCCCTCGAGCTCGGCCGCGGAGATCTTCATGCCGCCGCGCACGACGATGTCCTTGGACCGGTCGACGTAGTGCAGGTACTGCAGCTCGTCCCCGCCGATTTCCAGCAGGTCCCCGGTCCTGAGATAGCCGTCGTCGTCGAACGGGTCGGGCACCCCGCTGGCGGGCAGGTACCCGGGGAACACGCCAGGGCCCTTGATGCGCAGTTCACCCGGCACCCCGCCGGACGTGATCTCCTGCCCGGTCTGCGGGTCCACGATCCGCGCCAGCGTCCAGCGCGCCATCGAGAAGGACCAGTCCCTGGCGCCGTAGCGCGGGAAATATAGTGCCCGGACGGACGGGTCGGGGATGTCCTTGGCCGTGCCGAGCAGCGCGATGCCCTCGTTGGAGCCGTAGAAGTTGAGGATCTCGATGCCGTACCTGTCGTGCCAGCCCTGCAGCAGGCTCGGCGCCAGCGGTGTCGAACCAGAGCCGAGCATCCGCAGCGAGGAGATGTCGGTCTGGGCCAGCAGCGCCTCGTTGTGCAGCAGCGTGGTGAGCAGCGCGGGCGGCGCGACAGTGTAGGTAGTGCGGTACTGCTCGATCTGAGCCAGGAACGTGGCCAGGTCGAACGGGTGGTGCTGCACCAGCAGGCCGCCGACCTTGAGCCAGGGCAGGAACATGCCGTTGATGCCGGCCATGTTCACCATCGGGAACGGGTTGAGCAGCACGTCCCCGGCGGTCAGGTCCGGACCCTCGACCGTCGAGGTGCACATGGCCATCCAGTCGTAGTGTGTCCGCTGGACCCCCTTGGGCGTGCTCTCGGTGCCTGACGTCCAGCAGATCGTGACACAGTCGTTCGGGTCCGCCGACCAGCCCCGCAGGTAGTCCGCCAGCCCGCTGCGGTCCTCCGCCGCCGTGATGCGTCCATCCAGCCCCAGGACCCCCTCGGGCCAGTCCTTCCCGTCAGGCACCTCGTCCCCGAACGCGGCCACCGTCCGCAGCGACGGGATCTGCGCCCGCAGCCCGGCGATCTCCTCGGCGGCCGGCCGCGACCCGATCCGGCTGGCCGTGATGAACAGCTTTACCTGGGCCACCGCGGACAGGTGGGTGAGCTCGTAGGAGCGGTACTGCACAGGGAAAGGAGCCACGATCGCCCCGATCCGGACGATGGCCAGGAACGCGACCGCGATCTCGACGGTGTTGGGCAGCTGCACGCCGACCACGTCCCCGGCCCCGATGCCCGTCTCGAGCAGCACCTGCGCCAGCCGGGAGACCTGCTCGTCCAGCTCCGGCCAGGTCAGCGTCCGCACCGGGCCGCCCATCAGCGCGGCCCGGTTGAGCGGATCGACGATCGCCCGCACATCGCCGTGCACCGCGACCCGCTCCCGCAGCAGCGCGTCGATCATGTCGTCGGTCCAGTAGCCCGCGGCGCGGTACTCCCTGACCCGTTCGGCCGGATGAAGACCCACTGTTCCCTCCCTACGACGTCGGCGCCGGCGCCGGCCCGGAAACGGGGGCGAGCGCGGTGAGCGTGCCCACGCCCGCCGGATCGTCGTCGCACGACCCAGGCACGAGCGCGATCTCGTCCACCCCGGCGGCGGCGTATTCGGCCAGCCTGGCCCGCACGCTCGCCACCTCGCCGACCAGCGCGACGTGCCCGACGATCTCCGGCGGGATCGCCGCAAGCAGCTCACCCGGATGCGGCCGGGTCCGGGCGAAGCGCACCACGTCGCCAAACCCGGCCTCGGCGAACATCTCCCCGTACCCCGGCGCGGACAGGTAGGCGACCAGCCCCCGCCGCAGCTGCTCAACTCCCGCCGAGACCGCCCCCGAGACCGCCCCCGAAGCCGCCCCCGAGGCCCCAGAGGCACCGGAGGGCCCGACCGCCGCCGCGACCCAGGCCGCCACCGGCGGCACCGGCCGGCCGGCCGCCCGGCATTCGTCGTGCAGCATCTGCACCAGGCGGGCGGCCGAGGCCGGCGTCACCAGGTTGATCACCATCCGGTCGGCCTGCCGGGCCGCCACCTTGACCGCCCCCGGGCCGAACGCCGCGACGGTCAGCGGCGTACCAGGCGCCCTGGTCCGCAGCCGGAAGCCGCGGGTGGTGATGATCTCGCCCGCCACGTCGGCCTTGCCCCCGGCCAGCAGGATGCGAACGGCGGCGGCCGACTCAGCCAGCGCCAGCGCGGTGCGCTCCTGGCGGCGGCCGTGCCACTGCTTGACCACGACCGGGCTGGAGGAGCCAAGCGCCACGTTCACCGTCCGTCCGGTCAGCTCGGCCAGCGAGCCGGCCCCCATCGCGATCATGACCGGGTCCCTGACCGCGACCGCGAGCGGCCCGATGGTCAGCGCCGCGCGCGCGGTCCGCTCCGCCACCACCGCCCCGAGCGCGAACGCGTCGAAGGTGGCCATCTCGCCGATCCAGATCTCGCCGTACCCGAGCGCATCCGCGACCTGGGCCGTCCGCACCACCTCGGCCGCCGGCCGGTCCTGCCACAGCCCCAGCGACACGGAAAGCACAGGGCTGCCCGCGGCCCCTCCGCGCCCGGTCACCCCGCGCTCAGCCTGGTTAATGATCTGCCGGCCGCGTGGATAGGTCACTCCATCTGTTGTAGCATGTTGATCGGTGACGGGCATAGTTTAACGGGTCGGAGTTTCAGGCATGGGCAGCGCGAGCGTGTGGATCGCCGGCAGCTACCAGAGCGACTTCGCGCGGAACTACGCGCGCGAGGGCCTGGAGATCTCCGACATGGTGGGCGAGGCGGTCGCGGGCACGCTCGGATCGGCCCGCCTGAGCCCGCACGACGTCGGCGCCGTGCACGTCGGGAACGCGTTCGGCCAGCTGTTCACCGGCCAGGGGCAGCTGGGCGCGATGCCCGCCACCGTCGAGCCTGCCCTGTGGGGCAAGCCGGCCAGCAGGCACGAGGCGGCCTGCGCCTCCGGCAGCGTCGCGGTCCTCGCGGCGATGGCCGACATCGAGGCGGGCCACTACGACTGCGTGCTGGTGATCGCCGTCGAGCAGGAGCGCAACGTGCCGGGCGAGCAGGCGCCCGCCCACCTGGGCGCGGCCGCGTGGATCGGTCACGAGGGCCAGCAGGCCAGGTACATGTGGCCGTACATGTTCAGCCAGCTGGCCGACGAGTACGACCGGCGCTACGGCCTGGACGACCGGCACCTGCACGCGATCGCCCAGCTCAACATGGCCAACGCCAAGGACAACCCGCTGGCCCAGACCCGGAGCTGGTTGCATCCGCCGGGTGGCTTCGCCGACGACGACACCGACAACCCGGTCGTCGAGGGGCGGCTGCGGCGCACCGACTGCGCCCAGATCACCGACGGCGCGGCCGGGGTGCTCCTGGTCTCCGACCGGTTCCGCGCCGATCACCCGCAGCACCGGCCCGCGGCCCGGATCGCGGGCTGGGGACACGGCACGGCCGGCCTGCCGCTGCAGGCCAAGTTCGACCGCAGCCATCGTGAGCCGTACGTGTTCCCGCACGTCCGCCAGGTGGTCACCGACGCGTTCCGGCGCGCCGGGATCACCGATGCCGGCGGCCTGGACGGCATCGAGACCCACGACTGCTTCTCCATGTCCGAGTACATGGCCATCGATCACTTCGGGATCACCGCGCCGGGGGAGAGCTGGAAGGCCGTCGAGAACGGCGAGCTGGCCCGGGACGGCGCGATCCCGGTCAACCCGAGCGGTGGCCTGATCGGCGTCGGTCACCCGGTCGGCGCGACCGGGGTGCGGATGCTGCACGACGCGGCCCGGCAGGTCACCGGCCAGGCGGGCGACTGCCAGGTCGACGGGGCCAGGACCTTTGCCACGCTGAACATCGGCGGCAGCCTCACCACTGCCGTCA
>JBEKGC010000572.1:0-3976 GCA_050013055.1 Streptosporangiaceae bacterium | reverse complement strand
CCGAGTTATCTCGGCTTCATTATGGCGCTGACCGGAATAGGCGTCGTACTGGACAACTGGCTGAGTATCGCAGCATTGGCTCTCATTCCTCTCATTAGCCTTATCTACCTGATCCAGGCCGAGAAAAAGCACTCACCGCGACCCTAGGTGCCGTCTGCACATCGGCAACCTCGTTGATCTTGTGCAATCTGAGGCGGCCGCCTACACCAGCGCGCACCGGTCTCCCGCGTGAACCCGGGTCCGACGGAGTGCCCGGCGCACGCAGTGCGCCGGGTGATAACACAGGCATCACAGCTGGATCGTGGCTTCGATAGTCAGCCGTCGTGCGGCTGGGACGTTTTCGGATTTGGCATGTGGCACGGGGGAGGCCGTGAACCCTGGCCGCACAACAGCCGGGAAGGGCGACGGCATGCTGCGGCAGCCTCCGGCCGCGAAAGTAAGGGCCTGCAGGGGCCGCCGCGACCCGTGTGGCCAGCGTGATGCGCAGCTAGCCGGCCCTATGTTCCATCGGTCCGGTCTGGTGCGGCCCTATGTTCCACCGGGCCGGGCCGGGCCGGGCCGGGGCGGGGCGGGGCGGGGCGGGGAGCGGGCAAACGCGTTCAGCGATCCCCGCTAGTGCCGAGGATGGTGACCGGTGCCGCCGTTGGCGCGAGCGATCACAGGCTGATCGCGGCTTCGATGGTGAGCCGCCGCTGCACGCAGGTCATTTCGGATTTGGCATATGGCGCTGGGGTCCGCTGGACGGGCCGCCGGCGGCGGACCCGTCGCGGTCGTGCTGGTGGTGCGGTGGCGGCTGGGGGTGGTGGTGCGAGGTGTATGCCGTGCCTGGTCCGGGCGGACGTGATGCGGGCCGGGGTCTGGTTCTCGTGGAAGATCGGGCCTTCACGGATGATTCGGGCAGTCATAGGGTACAAAAGTCTCCAGGTGAGCCGAATATTCCACGATCTTTTTCGATAATTGCGACGGGTGGGTTCCGGGTGCGGGGAGGGGCGGGGGCGGCCCGGGTGGCGGCTGGGGGCGGCGCTTCGGTCCCCAAGGCGTGACCGTCGCTTCCATCCGCAGGAACGGGCTGGCCGGTGACCACCACGGCGTCGTTTCGTGTCCTGGTGCCCGGTTAATCGCCGGAGGCGGGGGTCCGCAGCTCGGGGAATTGGTCCTCGCGCCACTCCTGCGGGCGGGCCGGGCCGGTCGCCTGCTCTTCCCGGCGGCGCAGGTCCACCCGGCGGATCTTGCCCGAGATCGTCTTGGGCAGCTCGGTGAACTCCAGCCGCCGGATTCGCTGGTAGGGGGACAGGTGCTCGCGGGCGTACCGCAGGATCGACAGCGCCGTGTCGCGATCCGGCTGGTAGCCGGCCGCCAGCATGATGTAGGCCTTGGGCACGGCCAGACGCAGCTCGTCAGGGGCCGGCACCACGGCCGCCTCGGCGACCGCAGGATGTTCGATGAGCACGCTCTCCAGCTCGAACGGGGAGATCTTGTAGTCCGAGGCCTTGAAGACATCGTCGGTCCGGCCAATGTAGAAGATGTACCCATCGGCATCACGGGAGGCCACGTCGCCGGTGTGGTAGTACCCGCCCGCCATCGCCTCGACGTTGCGCGCCTGGTCGCCCTGGTAACCGGTCATCAGGCTCATCGGCCGCCTGGACAGGTCGACGCAGATCTCGCCTTCCGCGGCGGGCTGCCCGGACACCAGGTCGACGAGGACGATCGGCACGCCGGGCAGCGGCAGGCCCATCGAGCCCGGTTTGACCGGCATCCCTGGCACGTTCCCGACGGCCAGCGGCAGCTCGGTCTGGCCGAACCCGTCCCGGATCGTCAGGCCCCAGGCCCGCCGGATCTGCTCCATGACCTCGGGGTTGAGCGGCTCGCCCGCGGACAGCAGCTCCCGCAGCTGCCCCTTTCCGCCGGACAAGTCGGCCTTGATCAGCATCCGCCAGACCGTGGGCGGGGCGCAGAAGGTATTCACCCCGGCCCGGCGGATCTGCCCGAGCAGGGCGTCCGCGTCGAACCGGGAGTAGTTGTAGATGAAGATCGTTGCCTGGGCGATCCACGGCGCGAAGAAGCAGCTCCAGGCGTGCTTGGCCCAGCCGGGCGAGCTGATGTTCAGGTGCACGTCTCCCGGCCTGGCTGCCACCCAGAACGAGGTGGCGAGGTGACCGACCGGGTAAGAGACCTGGGTGTGCTCGACGAGCTTGGGCAGGTTCGTCGTTCCCGAGGTGAAGTACAGCAGCTGCGGGTCTGATGGCGCCGTCCCCGGGTGCTCGGCCGGCGGGACGTCCAGGGCGTAGGCGTCGCGGTAGGCCAGCCAGCCGGGCGGGGCCTCGCCGACCGCGAACCGGGTGTACTCCCCCGGCACGTCGGCGAACTTGGCCGTGTCCGCGGTGTTCGCCAGCACATGGCCAACCGTGCCGCGCTGGACCCGGTCGGCCAGCTCACCGCGGCCGAGCGCGGTGGTGGCGGGCAGGATCACCGCGCCGATCTTCATCACGGCGAGCATGGCCTCCCACAGCTCGACCTGGTTGTTCAGCATCAGCAGGACATGGTCGCCGCGCGAGACACCGTGCCCGGCCAGGAAGGCCGCCACCTGATCGGACCGGCGGGCCATCTCGTCGAAGGAGTACTTGGCCTCGGTCCCGTCCTCCTCGACGATCCACAAGGCGGTCCCGGCGTGGCCACGGGCGTTCGCGTCGAACCAGTCGATCGCCCAGTTGAAACGGTCACCGAAATCGGGCCAGGCGAAGGCCTCGACGGCCTTCGCGTAGTCCCGCCCCAGGTCCTGCAGCAGGTCACGCGCCTGCCGGTAGATCTCGGTCCGGCTGCCCGGCCCTGCCTGCCCCGGTTCTGTCGCCACCTTGGTCAGCTCCTCTCCTCGGTGAGCGATTCAAGCACGCGATCGCATTTAGCACCAGACGGGACGAGCAGCCCGGGCCGTTCGGCCGTAAGGAAAGTGCCAGGCACGAACGCGGGTCAGGAAGGCCGGGGCGGCAGGCGGAGGATCTGGAACCCTGCCTGCTGCAGGATGGCCGGCAGTTCGCGAATGGCGCTGCGGTCCTTGTCCTTGGCGTAGTCGCTGAGGTATTGCCAGTCCACCAGGTCAGGGTTCTGCTTACCGTCGCGGGTCGGCCCGTAGACGTAGCCCTGCGCCTGCCGCTCGTGCGTCCAGCGCGTGTGTTCCATCTGGGCGAGCCGTTCGATCTCGGCTCCGGAGAACGCGAAGTCCGGCGCGGTGGCTGACTCCGGTATCACGGCGCAGTCGATGGCGGCGAGCTTGACGCCGATGTCCGCGGCTTGCGCCAGGTTGGCCTGCCGGAAATCGTCTGGCAGCTGTTCCCACGGCCGCATGTTCCGGTTGAGGTCAGGCGAATCCCCGTGCGCCGCGCAATTCTCCAGGTAAGCCTGATGGACGGCACGAGCCAGCTGATCGGCAAGGTCTTCCGTTATCCGCTCGGGCACGCATCCCTCCTCGATCACCTCGAACACGGCCAGGCGGCCCTCTACATCATCCAGCAAAGCACGCTCGCCGGTCAGCACCGCGCCGAACGGCGAGGGTTCGCTCATGCAGATCACCACCCGGCCCGAGCGGCCGGTCAGGGAGTGGGCGACCGCCAAGCCGGCGTTCAGCGCATCGTCGTTACCCGGGAGGCAGACAAAAGTCAGCTCGGCTTGTTCGCCCGCGGGCGGCTGCGCCAGATCGCCGCGGGTGACCGAACAGTTCCGGCGGACGACAGGAAACAGGTCGAGGAACTCCGAGACGGTCTCGGTGCTGGCGCCGCGGATCCTGACCTTCAGCGGTGAGCCGCCGATCTCCGGACGACGCGCGACCTCGCGGAGCACGGCGCGGCCCAGCCGGCCGAATCCGATGATCTCCGCTGACGCGGCCCTGATCCCGTTGGGCGCCAGGGGATACTTATCCAGCAGCACCCTGGCCGCCGTGTCCTCGACCGCGAAGAAGTCGAGCCGGAATCTGGGGTCGTCG
>JBEKGC010000571.1:0-3979 GCA_050013055.1 Streptosporangiaceae bacterium | reverse complement strand
CCCGACCAGCTCGAAGTCGTCGTTGGCGGCAACCAGGCGGGAGATGCCCTCCCTGAGGAGCACATGGTCCTCGGCCAGTATGACGCGGATTCTTCCCATTCTGGATCGGATCGGATCGGATCGTAGCGCGCCGCGCCCGCCCAATGCGACACCGATGCCGGCCGGGAACGGCGGCTGGAGGACCCGATGACGGGCCTGGGCCAGTGCCGGCGGCCGTCCCCCTCCCGATTCCGGCCAGGGTATAAAGCCGGCGTATTAATATGCGGGCCAGAATCAGAAACAGGCGAGAAATATATCTGTAACACGAGGAGCGTTATGCAAACCCGGTCGCGAGTGCAGGCCTTCCGGGCCTGGGCGAGCAATCGGTGCAGGTAGCACGGGCATCAGCCATAGCGGGTTCCTTGCCTAAGACACTTGAAATGCGGAGCCTGAAGACCCCGATTCGCGGGACCTTAGCCCGTTGCCGATGTTCGCGGTAATGAGCCAGCGTGAGACGTAGGAGCCGATCGCACCGCGGTGCCGCCTGGCAGTTCCGGGCTTATCTGCGGCTCGCCTCAAGGGAGCGCGAAATGTCTGGATATCCGACCGATCACGCAGGGCTCGAGATATTGTCGTTCGACAGGTGCCTGCACTTGCTGGCCACGGTTCCGGTCGGACGGGTCAGCTTTTTCGCCGACGGGGAGATAGTGGTCCTGCCGGTCAACTATGTTGTCGACAGCCAGTGCCCCGTCTTCTGCACGGCCTACGGATCGAAGTTGTCCGCAGCAGAAGACCAGAATCTGGTGGCATTCGAGGCAGACGAATATGATGAGCAAACCCGGTCTGGATGGAGCGTCCTGGTCAATGGCCGGGCCCAGGCGGTCGGCGAAGAGGCAGAGATCCAGCGCCTGAACCAACGTGGTCTGCACCCCTGGGCCACCGCCGTCGACCGTCCGTTCTGGATCCGGATACGGCCCAGCTCGATAAGCGGGCGGCAAACTCCAGGCCGCGCATCCCCGGACTCAGCTCAAGGGCCGGCCTAAGTCTTGCGGTTCCGGGTGTCATCACCCCCGGAATTGACGGCAAACCGGCGCAGCCGCCGATCAGATGCTCGCCGCCCGCGGTCCCGCCGTCCCGCGAACCCCACCCGGTCCGTCCTGCACATCCGTCCTGCCCTGCTTCCGCTCGCGAACAACGACAACGGTCGATCGTGGTCGTTCCAGCGTCACAGGCCGACTGTGAACCCATCGGGCCCGCGCGACGGCTCACGCCCGAAGCGACGGTCACGCCCTGAGGGCCCGGAGCGACGGCCACGCCCTGAGGGCCCGGAGCGCCGCACCCCAGCCGCCGCCCCCGCCGCTCCCCGCACCCGGAACCCACCCGTCACAAATATCGAAAAAGGTCGTGGAATATTTGGCTTACCTGGAAGATTTAGTACCCTATGATTGCCCGAATCATCCGTAAAAGCCCGATCTTCCACGAGAACCGGACGGCCCGGTCCGCATCAAGCCCGGCCGGACCAGGCATGGCATACACCTCGCATCACCACCCCCAGCAGCCACCGCGCCCCAGCACGACCGCGCCCCAGCACGACCGCGACAGACCCGCCTCCGGCGGCCCCGTCCAGCGGACCTCAGCGACAACAACGGTCCATCGGTTGTCGTCAGGTTCGGGGCTGTGAAGGTGCCGACCCGTAGCCAGCGGCGAACATCTTGCGATGCTCCTCCAACGGGACCACGACGTGCCGGGTCAGCCGCTGAGTACGTAGCCGTCGTGCGGGCGGTGATCGCGGGAGCGGTGCAGGTCGGCCAGGACGAAGGTGCGTTGCAGCCAGCGGTCTGCCCCGTCATAGCGAGGTTGGAAGGCGGTACGCCCAGTGTGTGCTCGGTCACAGTTCTGGCCCGGATGCCTCCTGCTCAGTTGCAGGTGATGCTGGATGGTTGCCTGTTTTCGAACAGGTACCCGCGGCACGGCTGATGTGCCGCTCCGCCAGGCTTGAGTGTCAGCTGGCGGCCGTGGCGGGCAAGCCGGCGCCATCGAGCGGGGTGCCGGTTTCCACCAGCGTTTTCAGTCCGCTGAGGACGAACATCCAGCCGGGCCCGGAGACGCTGGCTGCGGTCTTGGGCGCCGAATCCAGCCGGTCGTGGGTCACCGTCAGCTTGCAGTATCCCCCCTCGTGCGGTTCGATTTCCCAGCTGACCCGGCTCGGCTGCTCTTTGGCCAGGTCGGCGTCGTACAGCGAGCGCCACTGGTGTACGAGCCGGCGCGGCGGGTCGTACTCGAACACCGGGCCGTCGGCCCAGGTGGCACCGTCCGGCCCATGCGAGATGTACCGCTCGGGGCTGACCTCGATCCTGGCCCCGTGGAAGTACCGTGCGGTGACGTCGGGTGTGGTGATGGCCTGCCAGATCTCCTCGGGGGTTGCCTTGATGAAAACCTGGTACACCTGAGTCGCTAGGTCCGTCGTCGCAGTCATTCCTTCTCCTCCAGGGCGTTCTTGAGACTGGCCAGCAGTGAGGCCGGCCCTTCTGTGTACTTGTCGATCCAGCGGTCGTGGATGAGGCGGATCGGGACCGGGTTAAGGAAATGGAGCTTCTCCCGGCCCGAGCGGCGCGTGACGACCAACCCGGCCTCTTCCAGAATCCGCAGGTGCTTCATCACCCCGAACCGGGTCATCCCCGTGCCTCCCTCCAGGTCGGTGAGCGTACGGCCGTCACGCTCGAAGAGCCGGTCCAACAGGAGGCGCCGGGTGGGATCCGCGAGCGCCTTGAAGACGCGGTCGTCATCCATTACCCAGCAAAATAGGTGACCTAACGGTCACATGTCAAGAGGCAAGGCCGCCCGGAGCTGGACGGAGCTGATTGGCGCTGGACGCGGCTGGCTCCGATGACGGACAGGACACCGCTAGGGAAACCGGTTGCGGCGACCGGGCGGGCTGGCTACCGTCCGGGCGTGACCCACACCTATCCCCTGCTGAACGTCGAAGTCCGGACGCCGCGCCTGACGCTGACCGGTGCGTCCGACGATGTGCTTGAACGTCTCGTGCCGCTCGTGCGGGCCGGGGTCGCCGACGCCGAGCCGTGGCCGTTCGACGACCCGATCTCGTTCTACGCCGACAGCCCCGAACGCGAATGGCAATGGCTGCGCGGCATCTGGGCCGGCCGCGCCCGGGTGAGCCCGGATTCGTGGCGGCTGTACTTCGCCGTGATCGTTGACGGCGAACCGGTCGGCATGCAGGATCTCATCGGCAGGAACTTTACCCGGTTCGGCACGGTGTCCACCTTCTCGTGGCTGGCCCCCGGCAGCCGCCGACGGGGGCTCGGCAAGGAAATGCGGGCGGCGATCCTGCAGCTGGCCTTTGCCGGGCTGGGCGCACGCGAAGCCGGCAGCGACGCCTTCGCCGACAACGAAGCCTCCAACCGCGTTTCCCGTGGTCTGGGCTACGAACCAAACGGCATGGACTGGGACACCCGCCGCGGCGAGCCCGCGCGGATCCAGCAGTGGCGGCTCACCCGGGACGCGTGGGAACGGGTCCGCCGAGAGGACATCGAGCTGACCGGCGTCGGGGAGTGCCTGCCCGTCCTGGGCCTCGGCTAGCGCAGCGCGATCACCGCGCCCGGCCGGACCCCCCGGCCCTGGTCCGGGCGGCCCGGCAGCAGGCACCAAGACCGGAAAGGGCACCGGCCGGATCAGGTTCAGCCGATCCGTCTCAACGACCCCCGCACCGACGACAACACCTCCTAGCCGCGGGGCGGATGTCACTTGACGCAGCACGAACGTGACTTGGCTCAGCCCTAGGTGCTAACCAGCGATAGGCGCTGCGGTGATCTGGCCTCGGGGACTAGCCGGGAGCGGGTCTCGGGGACTAGCCGGGAGCGGGCGGCTCGTCGGCCCATTCCGGCGGCGTGATCGTGCCGGCCTGCCAGTCGCTGCGCACGATGGCGTAGCCGACGGCGTCGTAGACCGTCCCGCCGGGGCCGGGCCAGGCCTGGCGGTAATG
>JBEKGC010000570.1:0-3987 GCA_050013055.1 Streptosporangiaceae bacterium | reverse complement strand
CTGGTCACCGACCTCGACGCCGGCCTGGAAGAAGGCGGCGGCGTCACCCAGGCCGAGGTCTTCGAGGTCTTCGCCGCCAACATCAAGCGCCTGCGCGACCTGGTCGCCACGATCATCGCCGCCCTGCCCGCCGACCGCGAAGACGACCTGTGCGCCCACGCCCTGGACGGCATCAACCTCCCCTTCCCCCTCCCGTAGGGCCGGCCTCGTGCCTGCCACCTTCCGCCCGGACCAGCACGCCGCCCGTTAGTCTCGCGTCACGCTCACCTCCGGCGGTGCCTGGCATGATTGTCCCGGGCCGCCCAGGTAAGCTAGCCCTCGGCAGGCCCCGATAGCTCAGCGGATAGAGCGACTGCCTCCTAAGCAGTAGGTCCCGCGTTCGAGTCGCGGTCGGGGCGCAAATTACGCAGTTAGATCTTAATATTCGAAATTAGGGTCGTTCTATTGAGGTACTGCCCGCAGGCAGTCACTCATATCCGGTTCATCGTCGAGCGGGTAACGCGCTTACCAGGGCAGAACCGTGGCTCCGGGACGTACGGCGTGGCGGTCTGCCGTCGGGGAGCCTAACGGGGAGCCAGCGGCATCCGTAGCAGCCGATGCAACGTGGCTGTTTCCTGGTCGGCTGTCGCCCGGTCGGCCGACCGGGGAAGCTGAACCTGCACTGCCTGCTTGGCAGCATGACCTACCTGCCGTAGATGGAGCGTGGATTCGCGCTCCATCTGAGGAACGCGTCCGGTTGCGGTCCGTGCTGAGCGGAGGTGGCTTATCTGGCCTAAAGCAATTACATATCGACCGACAATGCGCGGCTCGTGGAAGGATGCACCAGGCACCGGATGCCATCCATATCGCGGGAGTGCGCGCGTTCTCCTCGGCCTCCTGTGTCGCTCAGCGTGATGCTGGGCTAGCGGTGGATGTCCTGAGAAACGATCCTTGGCCCTCGGCGCCCTAGATCGCAGCCGCTGAGCTGACCACGGTGCTCCGGGCCGGGGGCGAGGGTACGCGGCGCTGGCTGCGGCCAGCGCCTCCCTGTCCGCGGACCCGCGTCCGCGCCGTAGGGCCTGTGAGCGTCTGCCCTGACCGCGGCGTGAACCCGCGGCCTGGCGCGGCCGTGCTCTATTACGGGGAGCGCCGGCCTAAGACGCCAGATCGCGGGGGCACGCCCGGTGCCGGGCTGGTCCCGGGCGGCGGCTTACGAGGAAGGGGGCCCTGATGCGGATCGGGGGCAGCCGGAACGAGGTACCTGGCCTGGTCCGGCGGCGTTCCCACGCCGTGGCGGGGTACGCGGTTCTGGTGTGGTCTGCCGTGCTGCTGGTGCTGTTCTGTTTGTGGCGCCCTGGAGGCGTGCCCGTTGCCGGGCTGTTCAGCCTTGTGCTCGGGGTAGCGACCGTGGTTCACACCGGCTGGGTAACGGTGCGGCGCCGCCGCCTGGTCCGCCAGGCGGTGGCGGAAGCCGCGGTGCGCGAGCAAAGGCTCGCGGCCGCGCTGTCGCGCGGCCCGTACCGGCCCTCGCCGCAGCCTGCAGCCGCTGATCCCGGTGCGCAGCAGCGACGGGACCTGCTCGACGCGGTCGAGGAGCACGGGGGCCTGAGCCCCGAAGCACGCGCGGCCGCGGCCGAGATCACCAGGCACCGGACGAAGTAAGCGCACCTCACACGCACACGCTGCCCTCCGACCGTGGAATCCAGGCAGGAACCGCACCGCACCAGCCGGCTACATCGCTTGATTTCCCCGGCTACGCAGGACACGGGCACCATCGTCGCCCAGACTGCCCGATGTAGCGGTACCCGGCCCGCCGCTTCACGCGCACCTCCGCGCCTTCCCGCATCGCGGCATGATAGGACGATTCCGCGCTGGGCGCTGTGCACGGACGGTCCCTGGGAGCAGTTCGCGAACGCCTGCATGCAGCGATCTCTGCAGAAACATCATCGGAGTTGATGCCGCGCCCATAACCCTCCCTTCAAGAGCCAAAAAACTCTATGGGGATACATAAGACACATGTCGCTCCTGCTTACTCTCTGAGAGCTAGGATTGACCGAGTGTAATTCGCCTTCAGAAGGCAGCCAGAGGTCAAATCTGGACATATATGGACAGCTGATAAGCAGGTGACTCCACGACGGCAATCTACCCATTAAAGTTAGGAGAAGAGTGATATGGGTGAATCCGGCAAGACATCAGAAGACGATAAGCCAACACTGATCCTGCCGGCAGCAGAAATTAAGGAGCCGGATTACCTTCCGGCCATCGAGGGCTCAATCAAAAGAGAATCTCACGATGGCGACCAGGCGCACGCATCCACCCCAGTATCAAAAAGTCGAATAGGCCGCCTGAAAAAGTTTTTCACTAGCTCACCTTCGCGCAAAGCAGCATCGATCGCCGGTGCGGTACTCCTGGCATCTATTTCCGGTGTCGCAGGGGCAGCGCCGACGCTTTTCAGCCATACGGTGAAAGACCGGGATTCGACCCAGCACATTTTCTTTCTGCCCTGGTCGGAAACCGGCAACTTGTCCGACGGCGTCCATGTCGCCAGTTCTGTGAGTGGGTACTGCTGGATAGAGTCACAGGTATCTCCACGACCTGATACCTATAGATGCTTCGGCCCAAACGGTGCACTTTATGACCCTTGTTTTGCAGCCGATTCTCAGAAGTCAGTGGCGTGCCCAACGCCTAGCCCCATCGATGTTACCGTGATTCGGCTTACGAGGCCGCTCCCTGAGGTCCAACGTTCGTCCTGGGACATAAAGACTGGACCAGCATCGGCGGTATGGCTTGTTGTACTTGCCGATGGCGATAGCTGCTACGCGATCTACGCGATGACGGATTCTCCCGGCGGGATGTCTCTCTCTTATGCATGCAAGAAAGGTGATCTTTACGGTGATTTGAACCGAAATAGCGCAACGTGGACGATATGGGAACAGCGGACCGGCGCGGCCGATATGACGCTCATACCCGTCGCCCAGGCATATTCCTAAATTTTGCATTCGCGCCGACATCCTCATTTCGGCATGAGCGGTCGACGAGCAGGTCGGCGAGATTAACAACTGCGGGCTCGCGGGCGCGACCGGAGGGATGCCCGTACGTCCGATGCCTGGCCTCTGATGTTGTCGCAGGGGAAGATGGGCGGCATGGCATTCGAGCTTACTGACCAGATTGAGCGCCACCTCACTGGTGATCAGATCGCCTGGCTGACCACAGTCACCCGGCCGGGCGGCCGGCACCCCGGCCAGTCTGGTTCGTCTGGGACGGCTCCGTGATCACGATCTACAGCCTGAACGACGGCGCCAAGCTACGGCATCTCCAAGTCAATGACCAGGTTGCCGTGCACTTCAACCCGGCTGCCGACGGCGGTGACGTCGTGGTGATCTGGGGCCGTGCGCAACAGATACCCGACGCGCCAGCGCCGTCGCAGTTTCCTGGCCTGCTGGACAAGTACGCTGCCCGCATCGAGCAGATGGGCCGGACACCGCAATGGTATGACGACGCATACGGTGCTTGCTTGCGTGTCACCCCGGAACGGGCCTGGACGATTCCCGGCTGACCAGCCAGCTCACGCGCTCCCGGACGGTGAGGCCCCTGTCGCGCAGAAGTACCCGATCTGCGCGGTAAGTCTCGCACATCCCTGGGGCGCAGGCCCATACCGAACGGCGGATCTCGCGCGACGACTGCGATCGGCGGCCGTCCGTCTGCGCGACTGGTGTTCCAGATCGTGAGCGATCGAACGCTTAATGCACGCGCTGCTGCGAGCGTGCGGCGGACGTCGCCGCGCCAGGCGACCGTATGACCGCCTTCCGGCGGAGCCGGGTCAGCCGAAGACGCGGAACGCGCAGTAGATGGCAGAAACCAGGAAGATAGCCGTGACTATGCCCATCAGGACCACGCTGGCGGCCCGGGGGTCTTCTCCCTGGGGGCTGATATCGGCGGGCCGGCGGGGATCGTACACGATCTGGATCTGCTGGCCTTCCCGCTTCCCCGCAGCGCCCCCATGTGCCG
>JBEKGC010000569.1:0-3995 GCA_050013055.1 Streptosporangiaceae bacterium | reverse complement strand
AGAAGTTGTCGTCGGTCAGGATCATCACCGCGGCTTCCTTGGTCACCTCGGTGCCGGTGCCCATCGCGATCCCGATGTCGGCCTTCTTCACCGCGGGCGCGTCGTTGACGCCGTCCCCGGTCATCGCGACGATCTGGCCCTTCTTCCTCAGGACGTCGACCAGGCGGACCTTGTGCTCGGGGGTAACGCGGGCGATCACGCCGATGCCGTCGACCTTGGCCAGTGCCTCCTCGTCGCTCATGGCGGCGAATTCGGCGCCGGTAAGCACGGTGCCATCGATGCCGAGCTGGCCGGCGACCGAGGCCGCGGTGACCGCGTAGTCGCCGGTGATCATCCGGACCCGGATGCCGGCCTTCTTCGCCGTCGCGATCGATGCCCTGGCGGCGGGGCGGGGCGGGTCGACGATGCCGACCAGGGCGAGCAGCTCAAGCCCGGTGACCAGGGGGAGCAGATCGGCGCTTGGGTCGAAGGCCGCCGGGTCGAAGTCCTTGCGCGCGATAGCGATCACCCGCAGGCCCTGCTCGCCCAGCCGCTGGTTCTCGGCCAGGTACCGCTGCCGGAATTCGCCATCAGCCGGCGCCAGGCCGGCGTCGGCGTCGGCGACCGTGGCGGCCCGGGGCAGCAGCTGGTCCGGCGCTCCCTTGACGAAGCACCGAATCACCTGGTGGCCGGACGTGCCGGTCATCTTGTGGAACGTGGCCATCAGCTTGTAGGCCGCGTCAAACGGAAGCTCGCCGATCCGCGGGTACCGTTCCCTGGTGGAGACCGCGTCGATGCCGCCCTTGGCGGCCAGCACGACCAGCGCGCCCTCGGTCGGGTCCCCGATCAGCTCGCCGTCCCTGACCACCGCGTCCGAGGCCAGCACCATCGGCACCAGGAACTCATCCAGCGGGATATCCCCCTGCCCGCCAACCCTGGTAATCTGCCCGGCGGTCGAGTAGCCCTTCCCCTCGACCGTGTACCGGCGGCCGGCGGCCGTCATCTGGACCGCGGTCATCTGGTTCAGCGTCAGCGTGCCGGTCTTGTCCGAGTTGATCGCCGAGGTGGAGCCCAGCGTCTGGGTCGATGCCAGCCGTTTCATGATCGCCCCGGCGCTGGCGAGCTGCTGCGTCCCCCAGGCCAGGATGGTCGTGACCACCGTGGGCAGCCCGACCGGGATCGCGGCGATGGCGAAGGCGACGGCGGCGTTGAAAACCGCGATGAACGTCTCGCCCCGGGCCAGGTCCAGCGCCATCGACGCGACCAGCGCGATGCCCGCGATCACCAGGATCTGCCCCGTCAGCCGGTCCATCTGGCGGGTGAGCGGGGTCTTGACCGCCTGCTCCTCGGCCAGCATCCCGGAGATGTGGCCGACCTCGGTGGCCATCCCGGTCGCGGTGATGACGAACTCGCCCGCGCCGCGGCTGACGCTGGTGTTCATGTACACCATGTCGGCCCGGTCGCCAAGCGGCGTGCCGGCGCCCGCCACAGGCTCGGTGCCCTTGGCGACGGGCAGGCTCTCCCCGGTCAGCGCGGACTCGTCGACCTCCAGCGTGGCCGCCTTCAGCAGCCGCCCATCCGCGGGCACGATATCGCCCGCCTCGATCGCGACGATATCGCCGGGAACCAGCTGCCCGGCGCGGATCTCCGCCAGCTGGCCGTCCCGCCTCACCATGGCCTTGATGATCACCATCTTCTGCAGGGCGGCGACGGCCGCGGCGGCCTTCCCCTCCTGATGCAGGCCCATGACCGCGTTGAACAGCGTCAGCAAGATCAGCAGGATGCCCGTGCCGAGCTGCTTGAGCGGGTAGAGGCTGCCGATGCCGGCGGCGAGCAGCACGACCTGCATCGGGTCGCGGTACTGGCGGAAGAACGCGTGCCAGCGGGACTCGGCCTGGCCAGCGGCGAACTCGTTCGGGCCGAACCGCTGGGCCCGCGCGGCTGCCTCGGCCGAGCTGAGACCGCGCTGCCCGTCCACCCCTTCGGAGCGCAGGACCTGATCGGCGCTGAGCGTGTGCCACGCCAGCTCGCCGGACGCTGGCGGCCGTCCCGATCTCGGTGTACCCGTCACTCCCGAAGTCATATGGTGCTCCAGTGATCTGCCAGTACTGCACAGAACGCCTCAACCTGTGCTGCCAAAGCCTCGCAGCCGATCGCCGTCTCTGTAAATACAGAGCGGCGGCTCCGCCCGAGGACTGGGCCAGCACCTTAGGTGACGTCAAACACTGCCGCACCTGCTTCCGCAAACCCGGGACCGGAAGCAACCGCGACGTTACCCGCAGCTAGCGGGTACAGAACTACTCAGCGCAGCTCATCCGCCGACAGCAGTGTCTGATGACATCCGCGCCGGGCAGGCCGGACCAGTCGTGAGCCGCCGAGGCAAAGCCGCCGCCGGGTGAGAGCGATCCTGGATCCGGATCCTGCCGCCGCAGGGCCGGGCCCGGCGCGAACGAGCAGGCCGCCCGGACCGGCCGCGGGCTGATCGGCTACCCGCCTTCGGTTACGAGTCTTGCGCGACCCGGATAATCGTCTTGCCGTGCACCCGGCGGTCAGGGGCGAACGCGGATGGCACCTCGGCGAGCGGTCGCACGGCCCCGATGATCGGATTCAGCCGTCCGGACCGCGCCCGCTCGGCGAGGTCCGCTAGCCGGAACCGGTCCGGCTCGACGACGAAGAAGATCGCCCGGCCGTCGGCGGGCCGCACCTTCGGCGGGCCGATGGTGGTGACGAGCGTGCCGCCGGCGCGTACCAGCGGGGCGGTGCGCTGGAGGACTTCACCCCCGATCACGTCGAACGCGACGTCGACCTCGCCGGCGTCCTCCAGCCGGTCGGCCTGCAGGTCCACGAACGCGTCCGCACCCAGGCCGAGGGCGGCCTCCCGGTCCCCGGCACGGCCGGTGCCGATCACGCGGGCGCCCAGCTCGTGTGCGAGTTGCACCGCGATTGACCCGACGCCGCCCGCGGCGCCGTGGATCAAGACGGTCTGGCCCGTCTTGAGATGGGCGTGGTCGAACAGGCCCTGCCAGGCGGTCAGCCCGGAGATGGGCAGGGCGGCGGCCACGGTGTGGTCGATGCCGGCCGGAAGCGGGGCGAGGTTGCGGGCCTCTACCGCGGTGTACTCGGCCAGCGACCCGTCGCGGGTCCAGTCGGCCAGTCCGAACACCCGCTGGCCCACGGTCAGGCCGGTGGTGCCGTAGCCAAGCTCGGTGACAATACCCGACAGCTCGTGCCCGGGCACGCTCGGGGTCCGGTCGCGGCCCGCGCGGTCGGTCCAGGTGCCTGGCCAGTCCAGCTCCCCCGGGGTGAACCCGGCCGCGTGGACGCGCACGATCACGTCGTTTTCGGACGCGTGGGGGTGGGGGATGTCGGACAGCGTGAGCCCGGCGGCACCAGCGGCACGGTCTCGTACGGTGACGGCTTGCACAACGGTTCCCTTCTGCACGAATTCAGGTTCTGGCCGGCGCAGACGTGCCAGATCACCTCGCGGGTGCGCTCGAGCTCACCGCGGTTATCGGCCAGGGCTGGCGTGAACTCAGGGCCGGCAGACCTTTGCCGGAGGTGCCCGTGAGCGTGACGGATCGCTGGATTGCGTACCTGCGGCGCAGAGCCGATGCGCAGGTCAAGCGCGCGGAACTCGAGGCCATGCAGCACGGGCTGCTCCCGGCTGGATGGGTGTACGGGCTGAACGACCGGCGTCAAGCAGAATACGACGAGCAGCGGCGCATCCTGCTCGAAAGGCACAAGGGCCTGTATCGCGAGCCGGTGTCCGGACCGGACGGGGTCGCGATCGCCCTGTGGTATGCGGGCACCGGCGAGTACCGGGTCCCCCTGGTCGTCCCGTACACGCCATGGCCTGGGTCGCCGCCAGGGCGGCTCGCTGCCCTCCTCGACCAGTACATCCGCGTGATGAACCGCATCATGCCAACGTCGCGGCCCGGCTTCGTTGTCCAGGCTCACGCGACGTCCGGGCCGCCAGCCGCCGTGATCCGTTATTTCCAGCACAAGCGGGACGCGGC
>JBEKGC010000568.1:0-3998 GCA_050013055.1 Streptosporangiaceae bacterium | reverse complement strand
ATACGGCTGCTCATCAGGGAAGGCCAGCCGGCCAGCGCGGCACGAGAGATCCTCACCGGCACCACCGCCGACCCGCGGCATGAATTCTGGCCTGACGATGTCTCCTACACCGAGGTCCCCGCCCAGGGGATCATCGGTCACCGCCAGGTGACCGATGCTTACCTGGCACAGCTCGCGCGGGCCCACGGATCCCGGCTCGCCACGTTCGACCAGGCGATGGCCAAGCTCCACCACGACGTGGCCGAGCTTGTCCCGGACAGCTAACAGCCGGACGCCTCGCCCTGGGTAGGCAAGAGGCTCGGACCGGTACGTATGGCGTAATGCTCCGCCGTACGTGAGATAACGACACACTTCGCCGGTCGGCTCCCAGGCAACCCGGTACAGCCAGTCAGCGCATGGACAGACCCTGCTGCGGACTGACATGGCTACGCTGGATCAGGCTCGGGCTGGAGGCGCATCACAGCACTATCGGTCGCGGCGAAGTCATCACCGATGCACAGTACGGGGTGCCCGGTTCGCTCGGCACGAAGGGCTCACCGGCCGGTAGCCCGCTCTTCGCGATCTTCTGCAGCGTCGGCATCGGGCAGCTTGCCATCGTGGTGTCCGGCGTGACTGTCACGGGAGGGGAGATGGCCTTGCCTGCCCTGCGCAGTTGATGTGGTGGCGGGCAGGTCCGAAGTGCGCGCAGATCTCCTCTCCGGTTCGGGCGTTACTGCGCCGGGTCCGGCTGCCGGTTGAGTCGCGTGAGCAAGGCGGAAAGCTGTGCGCGTTCGTCCAGGGTCAGCGGGGCCAGGAAACGGCGTTGCTGTTCGTCCAGGATCCGCACGGCCGCGACCTTGGCGGCGCGGCCGGAGTCGGTCGGCTGAACGAGGAAGGCCCGCCGATCGCCGGGATGCCGCTGACGTACGACGTAGCCCTTATCTTCCAGGTCGTCAAGGAGGGCCACCATGGTGGTTCGGTCGATCCGGAGGGCGTCTGCCAGGGTTTTCTGTGTCATGGGCTCCAGCTCGGTCACCATGGTCAAGATCCCGACCTGCCGGGCGCTGAGCGTCATCTCGGCGAGCATCTCGTTGGCGAGGGACTGTGATATCTGGGATGCCCTGTAAAGGAGGAACGGCACCCGGTCGCGCATCGAGGGCGGGAGCGCACGGGGGCCGGCCGGGGCTCGCTTACGGCGACGGCTGTCGGGTGCTCGGGCCATCCTGCCCCTCCCGGGTCGTGCTCCTTCGCGCGCGGCGGTGCGGCGGACACACTATATCGTCAGTCGACAGATAATCAGGATCCTGATAATATCTTGTCCGCAGGCAGTCGGGAGGACTCCATCATGGGAACCGGGCAGGCATTCGTCTTGCTAGAGACCGCCGCCACCCTCTTCATGGCCGGCGTGCTGTGGACAATGCAACTGCTCAGCTACCCGCTCCTGGCGCTGGTGGGCACCGAGGCATTCCCCCGGTACGAGGCCGCGCACAACCGCCGCTTCGCGCTGGTGGTCGTTCCGGGGGTGCTGGCCGCGGCCTGCGGCGGCATCGGCTTGGCGGCGTCCAGGCCCGGCCAGGTCCCGCTCTGGGCGCCAGTCTGCGAGCTGGCGCTGCTAGCGGTAGTAATCATCTCCACGGTAGTGCTGCAGGGCCGCCAGCACGGGGTGCTCGCGCGCGGCTTCGACCAGCGGACCATCGGCCTGCTCGTCCGCTCCAACTGGATACGGGTGGCCGCCTGGTCGGCGGCGGCCGCTATCGCCCTGTGGATGTGCCGTCAGGCGTTCACGCCGTGAGCGGGCACGCCGCTATGCCGCACCCCGGGGGCGGCGGGGCAACCCCGGGATCACGATCAGCGCGGTACCGGGACCGGCCCGGCGGCCGCTGCCAGCACACCATGAAGGGACTGGCCAGATGACGGCAGAACGGCAGAGCCCCGGCATCAGCGCCGGTGATATCTACAAGGAGTTCATTGAGGCCGTGAACCGCCAGGATCTTGAGGCGGCGGGGCGGTTCGTGAACGCCGCCCGTTACCGCGAGAACTGTGTCGGCTTCACCCGCGGGTTCGTGGACTGGGAACAGGCGAAAGAATCGGTCCGCCAGGTCTGGAAGGGGCTGCCCGACCTCCGGGTAGAGCTGGCCCAGGTTCTCGCCGACGGCGATGCCGCCCTTGCGCACGGCACGGTCCGCGGGACGGCGACCGGGCGGCTGTACGGGGCACCGGCCACCAAGCGATCGTTCGAGGCAAGCTTCTTCGACTACGTCTGGGTCGACGACGGCCAGATCGTCGAGCGGGTTCAGCAAGCCGACGTGCTCAGCCAGATGCGCCAGCTCTACGGCAAGACGCTGGGCCTAGTCGGGCTTGATGCCATGTTCTTGCGGCTCTGACACCCGCTCCGCGACACCCGCTCCGTCTGCTTGCGCTTCAGGCGTGTCGATGCCAATGCAGGTCTGTCCGAAAGACGCCAGGAAGTGACATGCCAATTCCGGGCGCACGGTCAGCATCACCAGACATAGTGAGCACGCCGACCGCGGGCAACGATCAGGTCCGCCGCCATCCTCCAGGAACTTCTCGGTTGACCTGCAAGTGCGGACACACCCCATGGTGCAAACGATAATGACACACATTAAGTGTGCATTGATGATCGCTGGCTAGGAACCTGGCCGTGGCGACGCGCACGATTACCTGCGGAGGGCTGCCGGTGAACCGCAGCACTTCTTGTACTTCCTGCCGCTGGCACAAGGACACGGTTCGTTACGCCCGACCTTGCGGCCGCTGCCGGGCCGTGGCGCTGCGGGTTCCCGGAGCACCACGGCCTGCCGCTTCCACTCGCGGGCCTCGTCTGACCTGCCGGTGTCCTCGCACAAGAACGCGAGCCTGTCCGCTATGTCGGCCCGGTCGCGGACGCCATGGATCGAGTAGCCCCGGAGCAGCAGTTCACCTGCCCGGCGAGGATCGTCCGGATCGGCCTTGACCGAGCCGCGGTAGCAGTCGGCCCAGCCGATCCAGCCCCAGCCCCAGCGCGGATCGGCGGTAAGCCATGATTCGAAGAGCTCATCGGCCGTGCAGTGCTCGCCGATCTCGAAGTACGTCTCGGCCAGTGCCCGCCGGAGGTTCTCGATCCGCCACTGCTCCTCGCCGGGGAACCTGCGGACCGCTTCAGAGCAGAGTCCGATTCGCGCCGTCAGGAACTCCCGGCTGTTGATTCCCGCGTTCCACAGCTCCATTTCGACGTCGCTGAGCCAGTTGTACAGCGACTGGGTGAGCGGGAAGCGGTCGTCGAACTCATCGATGGAGCCGATTCCGGTCGCGTCGCACAAACGCAGCACATCGACCCAGGCGTCCAGCCAGGTTGCGGCGCACGCGGCCAGATCACGCTGCTGCTGGCGGTCGTAGCCTGCCTGAATCTTGTCGTCGAGCAACTCCAGGCAGACCTTATCCGGCCACCAGCGCTCCCACAGCGCGAGCAGGCAAATCCAGATCCAGTCCACATCGAAGCCGCCACCGGGATTGCGGGCTTCCCAGTCGCGCTGGAGCGGGCGTGCTACCTCCTCGGCGGACAGCGCGCCCGCGCAGAGGTTCCCGATACCGCTGCGGTCCAGCTCGAAGCCCATGCTGCGGAGCTTGTCCAGCAGTTCGCCGTCGGTCAGCTTCGCCGCACTTGACCGCAACGGCCTGTTGTCAGCCGCCAGTTTGCGGCGCAGCGGCTCGTCCTTCGCCGCCTCCTCTTGACAGAAGCGGTCGAGGGTCACCCACGACGTTCTCAGCTGATCGCGCATGTGAATACCCGGCTCCCTCAACGGCCGCCCAGGGCGGCGAGCTTGCGGTTCACCGCCGTCAGGTCGAACGGCCCGGGTTTCGCCGGGCCGGGCTCCGCCTGGTCGTCGTCATCGGGGTCGCCGGAGTACCAGGGTTCTTCTTCCGGGTACTCGGCCGGCGAGTCGCCGCTGAACTTCGTGCATACGGGGTAGACCGAGGCGGGGTCCCGCGGCAGCTTCTTCTGCAGGGCGATCTCGTGCGTC
>JBEKGC010000567.1:0-4017 GCA_050013055.1 Streptosporangiaceae bacterium | reverse complement strand
AATGAGTTCGCCAGCGAGGCGGTGCCCGGGGCGCTCCCGGCGGGCCGGAACTCCCCGCAGCGCGCCCCCCTCGGCTTGTTCGCGGAGCAGCTCAGCGGGACCGCCTTCACCCAGCCGCGGGCGGTCAACCGGCGGACCTGGGTGTACCGGATCATGCCGTCGGCGGCGCACCCGGCGTTCTCGCGCATCGGCAACGGGACGCTCCGCGGCACCCCCTTCGACGAGATCGAGCCCGACCCGAACCGGCTGCGCTGGGATCCGCTGCCGATGCCGGCCGTCGGCACGGACTTCATCGACGGGCTGTACACGGTCGCCGGGAACGGGGACATCAGGACGCGGGCCGGCCTGGCCGCGCACGTGTACGCCGCGAACCGGTCCATGACCGACAGGTACTTCGTCGACGCCGATGGTGAGCTGCTGTTCGTGCCCGAGCAGGGCACGGTCCTGCTGCGCACCGAGCTCGGGCCGCTGGCGGTGTCACCGGGCGAGATCGCGGTGGTCCCGCGCGGCCTCAGGTTCGCCGTCGAACTTCCGTCCGGGCCGGCCCGCGGCTACCTGTGCGAAAATTTCGGCGCCGCGTTCACCCTGCCGGAACGCGGCCCGATCGGGGCCAACGGACTGGCTAACGAGCGTGATTTCCTGGCCCCGGCGGCGGCTTACCAGGACGGGCCTGCGGCCGTGCAGGTGGTGCAGAAGTTCGGCGGCAACCTGTGGGCCGCCGACTATGATCACTCGCCGCTCGACGTCGTCGGCTGGCACGGGAACTACGTCCCTTACAAGTACGACACGGCCCGCTTCATGACGATCGGCACGATCAGCTTCGACCACCCGGACCCGTCCATCTTTACCGTGCTCACCGCACCGGGCGAGCTGCCCGGGCTGGCTAACGTGGACTTCGTGATCTTCCCGCCGCGCTGGCTGGTGGGGGAGGACACCTTCCGCCCGCCCTGGTACCACCGCAACATCATGTCCGAGTTCATGGGCCTGGTGCACGGCGCCTACGACGCCAAGGCGGAGGGATTCCTGCCCGGCGGGGCCAGCCTGCACAACACGTTCACCTCCCACGGGCCGGATGCGCAGACGTTCGCCAGGGCCAGCGCCGCCGAGCTGGTGCCGCAGAAGGTCGACGGCACGCTGGCGTTCATGTTCGAGAGCCGCTGGATGATCATCCCCACCCGGCAGGCGATGGAGGCGACCCACCGCCAGGACGACTACGACGCCGTCTGGGGCAGCCTGACCCGTTCCTTTCGCAGGTTAGCCTGACCCTATGTACATCCCCGCCCACTTCGCCGCCGACGACGCGACGACCCGCGAGCTGCTGGCCAAGCACGGCGCGGCCGACCTGATCACGCTGACCGCGGACGGCCTGCTGGCCACCATGCTGCCGTTCGCGTACGAACCCGCGGCAGGCCAGCGTGGCGTGCTGTACGGTCACCTGGCCCGCAACAACGACCAGTGGCGCAAGCCCGCGCTCGGCGAGTCGCTGGCCATCGTCCGCGGTCCGGACGCGTATGTGTCACCGTCCTGGTACGCGACCAAAGCCGAGCACGGCCGGGTGGTCCCCACCTGGAACTACCTCACGGCGCACGTCTACGGCCAGCTCATCGTCCACGACGACCCGGCGTGGGTGGAGAACGTGGTCAGGCGCCTGACCGCTAAGCACGAAGCGGCCCGGCTGACCTCACCGGGCCAGCCGCCCGCCTGGTCGGTCGACGACGCACCGCGCGCGTTTATCGAGGGACAGCTGCGCGCCATCGTGGGGCTTGAGCTGCAGATCACCCGGATCGAGGCCAAGGCCAAGCTGAGCCAGAACCGGCCGGCGCAGGACGTCGCGGGGGTGGTGGCCGGCCTGGCCGCGCGCGGCGATGACCGCAACGCGGCCGCCATCAGCCACGCCAACGACGAGCGCATCCGCCCGCCGCAGGCACTGTAGTGACCAGCGGGAGCGACCAGCGGCCGCCCCGCTAGAGGTCGGCGACGGCCGGGACGACCTCGGCCGCGAGCACCTCAAGCGGGGTGACCTGCCACAGGTTGACCACCTGGCCCATGGCGGCGTCGAACCCAAGCTCAGCCAGCCGGCCGAGCTGGTCGACGACCTCGGCGCCCTTCTCGCCCTTCTCGCCGACGTCGAAGACGAAGTAGCAGGTCTTGGTGATCTCGTCGTAGTCGCGGCCCTCCGCGTCGCAGTGCGCGCGCAGGACGTCCAGCTTGCGGGCCAGGTCGGGGCCGGGGAACAGGTTGCAAGCATCGGCGTACTTGGCCACGTAACGGAGCGTTTTCTTCTCCCCGCCGCCCCCGATCATGATCGGGGGATGCGGCCTGGTCAGCGACTGCGGCGAGTTCAGGGGCCGGTCGAGTGAGTAATGGCGGCCGTGGTACGGGCTCTCGTCACCGCGCCACATCTGCAGGCAGATCTGCAGGGTTTCCTCGAGCCGCTCGAACCGCTCGGCCACCGGAGGGAACGGGATTCCCAGGCCGCGGGACTCTTCCTCGTTCCATGCCGCGCCGATGCCGAGCCAGGCCCGGCCGCTGGACAGCACGTCCAGCGTGGTCACGATCTTGGCCAGGATGCCCGGCTGCCGGTAGATGGCGCCGGTGACCAGCGTGACGAGCTTGGCCCGCGACGTGCAGGCCGCGAGGTAGCCCAGCGTCGTGTAGGCCTCGAGCATCTCGTGGTCCGCTGGCCCGACCGCGCTGATCTGGAAAAAGTGATCCATGACCGCGATGAACTCGAAACCCCCGTCGTCCGCGGTGCGGGCGACGGTGGCCAGGTCCGCGCCCAGGCGCGGCGGTCCGTCCGGCGTGGTGAAATCGGGGATCTGCAGGCCGATCTTCATGGCGTTACCTCCCTCGGCTACCCTCTCATGGCGTCCGGCGCGGTTCGTAACGCGCCGGCGCGAACCGGCAGGTTACCGTAGGTCCATGGGTGCCGAATGGTCAGATGTGGTCATTATCGGGGCCGGGCTGGCCGGATCGGCCGCCGCCTGGGCCCTGGCCGGCCGGGGGCGTTCTGTGGTGGTCGTGGAGGCCTTCCCGCCGGGCCACCGGCGGGGCAGCTCGCACGGCAGCGCCCGGATTTTCCGGCGTGCCTATCCCGACCCGCTCTACGTGCGGATGACCGGCGAGGCGCAGCGGCGGTGGCGGGAGCTCTCGGATTCCGCGGCGCAGGACCTGATCGTGACCACCGGCGCCCTGGACTTCGGCCCGGCCCGCGAGCAGGAGAAGATGTACGAGATCGTGACCGCGTTCGGGGTGCCCGCGGAGCTGATCCCGGCCGCGGCCGCCGCCGAGCGCTGGCCCGGCATCTGGTTCGGGTCCGACCCGGTCATGTTCCATCCCGACGGCGGGGTGCTTGACCCGGAGCGGGCGATGGCGGCGATGCGGTCGGTCGCGACCGCGCGCGGCGCCCAGTTCCATGACGGCACCCGGGTGCTTCGGGTACAGCCGCGCGAGGCGGGCGCGAGCGTGCATACGGAGGACCGGACCTGGCAGGCGCGGGTCGTGATCGTGGCGGCCGGAGCATGGCTGGAGCCGCTGCTCGGTGCGCACGTCCGGCTGCCGTCCCTGACCGTGACCCAGCAAGACGCCTTCCACTTCGCGCCCGCCGAGCCGGCGCCGTGGCCTGTCTTTATCTATCACGATGAGATCACCAGGTACGGCCTGCCCGCCGGCCGCGACGGCCCGGGCGCGGTCAAGGTCGGCGAGCACGGCCAAGGAACGGTCACCACCGCTGACGGCCGCGACGGGATCGTCAATCCGGCCGCCAGGGACCGGATCCGCGCGTTCGCCAGGCACCGGCTCGGCGGCCTGGACCCCACGCCCGTCGGCGAGGTGACCTGCCTGTACACCTCGACCGCCAGCGAGGACTTCATCTTGGACCGGCAGGGCCCGTTCGTGATCTGCTCACCCTGCTCGGGGCACGGCGCCAAGTTCGCGCCGCTCGTCGGCGAGATCGCGGCCGATCTGGCCTGCGGCGGGACCGCTCCGGACCCGCGTTTCACGCTGGCCGCCCACCGG
>JBEKGC010000566.1:0-4033 GCA_050013055.1 Streptosporangiaceae bacterium | reverse complement strand
CGCCCGTCTCCAGCGCCCGTACCGCGTCGAGGACCCGGACGTGCAGCGTGCGGGCGTACTCGGTCTCGCCCGCGTGGATGAGGGCGAACTCCTCGGCGGTGCCGTCCTGCATGCGGGTGAACTCGGCTCTGGCCAGCTCGCTCACGTGTCATCCTTTCCACGGGCCCTGCCACCGCAAACGGTACGCCTTCACGGCCGGGCGTGGCCTCAAGTGCAGGCCTTCTGGGCCTGCGCGAGCGATCGGTGCAGGTAGCACGGGCATCAGCCGCAGCGGGTTCTTTGCCTAGCGCGACTTTTACCTAAGACACTGTGTCGATGGCGCGCTTCTCTATCCGTCTCCTAGGTGCCTGAACCACCGAACGAAAGGAAGGGCTAGCGTGAAGTACATGCTGCTGATCATGGGTTTTCGCAAAGGCGAGGGCATGCCCAAGCCGCCGAGCAGCGCAGCACCGTCGGCGGAGGAGTTCATGCGGTACCAGCAGGAGCTCGGGCAGGCCGGCGTGCGCGTCGACTCCGGCCTGCTCCAGTCCTTCGAGGACGCCACCCAGGTGCAGGTCAGCGATGCTGGCGAGCGGCTGGTGACCAACGGGCCGTTCGCAGAGTCCCGCGAGTACCTGGGCGGCTATCAGATCATCGACGTCCCCGATCTCGACGCAGCGCTTGACTGGGCGGCCAGGTGTCCGGGCGCGAAGTACGGGCGCGTCGAGGTGCGTCCGCTCGCCGAGTTCTGAGGACCAGCGTGATGGGGCCGGCAGGCGAACCGATCGAGGCAGTGTTCCGGGAGGAGCGCGGCCGTCTGCTGGCCCTGCTCGCGGCCCGCTTCGGCGACCTCGATCTCGCCGAGGAGGTTACCGCTGAGGACCTTCTGGCCGCGGTAGAGACCTGGCCGCGCTCGGGGGTCCCGCGCGAGCCGCTGGCATGGCTGGCGACCACGGCCCGGCGCAAGGCCGTCGACCGGATCCGGCGGGACGCCACGCTGGCCACGAAGCTCGCTACTCTGCACGCCGATGCCGATCCGGCGCGCCGCACCGAGCCGGTCCCAGAGCACGAGCACATCCCCGACGACCGGCTGCAGCTCATGTTCGCGTGCTGTCACCCTGCTCTCGACCTGGACACGCAGGCCGGACTCACCCTGCGCTATATCGCGGACCTCAGCACCGCCGAGATCGCACAGGCCTTCCTCGTCCCGCCGGCGACCATGGCCCAGCGCCTCACCCGCGGCAAGCGCAAGATCCAGCAAAGCCGCATCCCCTTCCGCGTACCCGGCCCGGACGAGCTCGAAAGCCGTCTGGGCCTGGTTCTGCACGTCGTCTACCTCATCTTCACCGAGGGCTACGCGGCCACCGGCCACCACGATCTGGTCCGGTGCGATCTGGTGGACGAGGCCATCCGGCTCGCTCGTATCCTCCACCGGCTGATGCCTGGCGAGCCCCGGGTCACTGGCCTGCTCGCGCTCATGCTGCTCACTGACGCCAGACGTCAGGCCAGGGTCGACGGCGATGGCATCGCCGTCTCGCTGGAGGACCAGGACCGCGCCCTCTGGGATGCCTCCATGATCGACGAGGGCGCCTGGCTGACAACACAGGCCCTACGCCACCACCCACCCAACAGCTGGTCTGTCCAGGCCGCAATCGCCGCGCTGCACGACGAGGCGCCATCGGCCCAGGAAACCGACTGGCGCCAGGTGCGCCTGCTCTACGACGAGCTGTTCGCACTGACCCCGACCCCCGTCGTCGCCCTCAACCGAGCCATCGCGATCTCCTGGCATGAGGGCCCGCAGGCCGGCCTCGACCACCTCGAGGCCCTCGCCGGGGAACCCGGCCTGGCCCGCCAGCATCATTGGCACGCCGCCCTCGGCCACACACTCGCCAGACTCGGACGTCACACGGCCGCCGCAGAGGCCTACCGGCGGGCCAGCGAACTCGCCCAGACACCCGCCGAGATCGCCTACCTCTCCGCACGCGCCGTAGCGCTGTCTACGCGTATCCAGCGACATGGTCCAGGCTGGAGCGCTTGATGACCGTTATCGCGAGAGCGCGAAGCCGGTGGTTATGGATCAGGGACGGCGCCTGCCTGAGCAGCAGAAACCGGCACCCGCACTAGCTGCAGCAGGCGTCGTCCGCTCCCGGCTTCCCCTCCACCAGCAGCGCCGTGGCCTCGTCCAGGTCCTGCTGCGCGCGGGCGACGCCGGTGCGCCGGGCGATGAAGGCACCTGTGCTCTCACCCGGGCGCCGCTCCGGCTCCTGGGAAAGGTAGCCGACGGTGGCGGCGGGCGGGCTGAGCCCGGCTTCGCCCCTGATCCGGTTGGACCAGCCCGGCCAGGATGCGCAGCAGGGTGGGCTTGCCGACCCCGTTGCGCATCGCGTGCCGCCTGAGCAGCAGAAACCGGCATCCGTACTACCTTGGTAGGCCGCCGGCGTCTCCCGCGACGCCGGGGAAGTATCAGTGGTCGTAATAGTTCATGACGCGTCCGGTCGTGGTTCCCCGTCTGCGAGTCATCCAGCTCAACGGCGGTCGCCATCGCTCGCTCCCTGATCGGAACGGCCGCTGTCACCCAGTCACCGGATTTCCATAGAAACGCCCCCTTTCCCTATTGTTTTCACCATGACGCAAAACGTGTCGGTTCCGGAGAAGACCCTGGAGCACTGGGCCAGCCTGTGCGTCGCGTACCGGTACCGGTCGCTGGCCGCGCAGTGGTGGCCTGTCAACGGGGTGGATATCGACCTCCAGGCGCTGCCGGCCCAGCCCGGCAAGGCCATACAGCTAGAGCTGAAGACGATCACGCCCGCCGGCCCTGGACGTCACAAGGTGAACGTCGATCTTGGTCAGCTGTGGGAGTACAGCCACAAGCCGCTCGCCCGGCAGCCGTTCTATGCCTTCCCCCGGCCGCACTGGGACGGAGAGCTGGCCGCCGCGGCCAGGGCTGACGGGCAAGACGCGACCGAACTGGCAGTCCAGCGCAGCAAGACCGGCTGGTGGTTCGGGGACTGGATGGTCGTCATGACCACTCAGCAGGTAGCTGGCGTGCTGCGCCAAGACCTGAACGCCCACCGCCGGCAAGACCGGGGCGTCACGAGATGCCTGGTCCAGTTCGACATCAGTGATCCTGGCAAGCCCGAGTGGGGGGATCCCGCTTCCTCGGCAGCTCCTTCGGAGGTACTCGACTGGTCCCAATTCTGGTCCGAGCTCGATGAATGCGGGCGGGACGAGTGGCCGCAGCTGATCCGTGTTCCCCGCCTGGTCCTCGGCCGCTGGCGGAAACCCCGGCGCCGGGACGAGGAAGAGGAGCTATACCCTCGCCAGGAGCTCGTCGAGATATTCCTGCAGTCGGAGCAGTTGCTCGCCGAGCTGCAGGGCCGCGCACTGGAACTTGAGACGCTCGAGCCCGATGGCAACGGCAACTTCCGGGTCGCGCCAGGCTACGCCGACAACATCGCCGGATCAGAACCCGGCGATGACGATAGGGCCAGCGAGCCGGAAGATCGCAGGCAGGTGGTCTTCATCAACTCACGCAGGCTGTTTTCTGCCGGACGGTAGCCGGCTGCTCCCCGGGTCGGCAGAAGACCTGCCAGTCAGAAATACTGGGACGGTGGGCGCATCCGGAAAGACGCCCGCTGACCAGGTATACGAATCCAGGCGCCGCTCGCGTACATGACTCAGCCAGCGCTTTCCGCGGTCGTCGGAATCGTTCAGGCCGGAGGTGCGGAAATCCTGGTCGTCGAGGTGCTCGATAGCCCGCGCGGGGTGGGAACAGCGAGGTGGGGCGCGGCGGTGCCGTGGACTGGGTCGGGACCCAGGCCGAGGTCACGGCCGGAGCGCTCCTGCTGTTCGGGCGATCCCAAGCGCTGCGACGCTTTCTGTCAAATCGCGAAGCGGCGGTCCAGGTGCTCCGGGGAAACCCCTCGCCGACGCCGAAGCCGGGGAGGATCGTGCCTGGCGAGCCCGGCAGAGCGCCGCAGGCTGCGATGGATGCTTGCTGCCGAGCAGGCAGAGATCACAAGACGCATGGGCGTCGTGATGACAGGGAAGCTAC
>JBEKGC010000565.1:0-6625 GCA_050013055.1 Streptosporangiaceae bacterium | reverse complement strand
CACCAACCTGCTCAGGTGTAACCATCACAAGCCTTTCTGCCACGCACTGACTCCGACCCGTCTCACTCTGACGAGCCTCACGTTGACACCCGACATAATGAGGAGCCTCACGAAAATATTCCGGCCACTCGGACCGTTCCGCCCTGATGTCCGTGAGTCGGCTCATCGCTGGGCGCCGCCGGTGTCGCGGCGGGACTGGCCGCGCTACGGCAAGGCTGGCGCCCGCCGGCGCGCTGGCTGGTCACAGGCGCGCTGGTGGCGGTCATCCTTTTTCGGCAATTGTGGCGAGTGGGTTCCGAGTGCGGGGAGTGGCTGGCAGGGTCCAACGCTGACCCACATAGCCGCAGCCCGCCGGGCCTCCGTCTAGCACCGCCTCAAGCTCGCGCACTCCAGCGGAAGTGAGCTGGCCTCCGTAATGCCGGTAATTGAAGATTCATTTAGCTCGCGGCAACCTGAAATGCAGCCTCCAGGGATCTTTCCAGTTACCACAGATGGTGGCAAACTACCTAGTTGACGTGGTTCTGTCGATACTGAACGGGAGGCCTGCCCGATGCAGCGGTTTTTGCAGAAACTCCGACGTCGGCTTGCGCTGGCGGTGATGGTGGTTGGAGCGAGCGTCACCGCTCTGCTCCTCGTACTGATCCCGCCACTTCAGGCAGCGGTCGCCGCGACGTGCAGCACTGATGGCAACCATTGGTATGCCCAAGCCCGGTCGGGGTGCTGTGACAATGGTACCCTGCAGGTTACTTTCCTGCCGACGCATTGGTCCGTTAATCATCCGGCTGACAGCACGACCGATGAAGGCACCTGGATCATCGACAACAGCAACCAGAACGTCGCGATCGAATCTGGCTACTACAGTGGATACTTTCCGTACGACGGATCCTGGACCAATGGGCTGAGTCCGTACTACACCGTCAACAACGGCGGATCAGGGCAACGTTCGCACAGCTCCCTCACTGCGGGTTCGGGTGTCGACATCGACGCCGTGTCGGGTGGCCGTGCTGACATCGGATCGACCCGCTTCAACCTGAGTTATTCGGTGCCCAATGGGTTTAACTTCGGCATGGGCGAAGTCGTGTCAAGTACGAGTACCTGGATGGGCGGGGGCTCCGGAGAATCGTTCTCATCCTACTGGTCTCCGAACGGCGGCACTAACTGGTATCAGTGGGGCTACAATAACGACTGCAACAACTCTCCGTATTGGATCAGCCAGTCCAGCGGCGATTCGTGGTCGAACGGAGGCTACTGACCCATGCGATACTTTCTTCGTCACCAGCTGAGCAGGGGCCGCCAGATCGCTCGCCGGCCTGTCCGGCTCGCCCTCGCCCTCGCCATCGTCATCACCGCGGGCGGTCTTGCGGCCTTCGTCGGCGCGAGCCTGGCTGGCGGGAGCCTGGCTGGCGGTCGGCCGGCGTTGCCTGCCCGAGTGGATCCGCAAGACCACGCGGGACTTTTCGCGGTACATCCCCTGCCATGCGGGTCGGGTGCCCCGGGAGCGGTCGGAACCGTGGTCCGTACAGCGGCCGCTAGATCATCGCTCGCGTCTCAGGGCATCAATTTTCCCGTTGCCGCCCTAGCTCATACGGGGGGTACGACGCTCTATGTTGTCCCGCGTGGAGCTGCGCTTTCGGCGTCCAGTCCTTCGTCGGCGCAGCTTGGCACCGTGACGGTGCCAAGCGCTCATCTTGCGTACCGCACGTGCAACTACGCCCTGCAGGACAACAAGCTGGATCTGAGCTTCAAGGCAGCTGCGAGGAAGTCGTTCGTTGCTGCTCGTCTGGCGACCGCCGCTCAGCTGAATGGCCCGGGCGTCCTGTGGATGGTCGCCGACGATCCCACGTCCACCTCCGACGAACTTATCGCGGTGGATATCGAAACGCCGATGACTTCGTCGTCGCCAGGCACCATCCGGACACTCGTCGCCGCCGTCGTTCCGTCGAACGCCACTGTCCTGGGGGTGGCTGCAGCTGACCACTGGTGATCATTCATCCAGGCTCAAAGTTGGGCGGCTCTGGTGCGCGGCTACAGCAATTATTGCGCTGGCTGTAGCCGCCTGCGCGGGATCTTCGCCGAGTTCTCCGCCGAGGTCGTCAGCGGTCACGCCCGCCGCTTCCTGCGCTACGGCGAACAGCGCATACGTTGATGCAGCTCACCCGCCACTAGCCGGTTCTTTCGATTCCTTTGCCGATCAGCGCTTTACGTTTCCGCCTCTCGAAGGCCACCATATCGGTGGTGCGGGGTCACCGGGACCGGCCATTTCGGACTGGCAAGCCGCGCGGCTTCTTGGCTGGATCGCCCGCATTGCGGTAACCGGACCTGATCGCGTAAGCGAGAATCAGTACGCAGAGTCGCTACGGTACAAGGTTGGGCGCTTTCCGCTGGTGCCCCTAGTGGGGCCAGTCGTGGAGCACAACCCTGGGATCCTCGAGGTGTATCAGACCAACACTGAATATCACTCGGTCTCCGGAGCAAGCGACTACATGAAGGACCTCGGGTCAGCCGCCTCGCTAGCAGAGACCACTCAGGTCGCGGAAAAAGGCACTGCGCTGCCACGCGCTATCCCCGTGCCGGTCGCAGGGGGCGATGAAAGTGTCGCATACGAAACGCCGCAGTACTTGATCCAGCATGTCGGTCCGACGGAGCGTTTCTTCTCGTTCTCGATTCGATTCGACTGGTACGTACTGCAGCTGAGCGTCCAGGGCGGAGCTGGCCTGAATACCAGTGCCGCCCTTGGCGTCCTCAACGCTGCGGCAATGAGCCTGCTCCGGTCGTGCAGTTTGGCGCCCGCGACTATTCACGCCGCGAGCTTCGGGTGATCGTGGCGCGGGTCAGCTGAGTACTGAATTCAGCCAGCGCCCGCCCGGTGCCGGCCGCCCAGTCAGTGAACTCGCCCGCAGTGACGGAATATCTGGCCGTGTCGCCGAGGGGACGCCTTTCCCCGCGGGCCGGCCGGGAGAGGATCGCTTGCCCGAAGATCCTGGCGGCCGTGCCGGCGCCTACGGTGCTGGCGGCCGGGGTCAGGCCGGTGAGGACGCAGCCGACGCGGTAGGCGTAGTCCGGATCGGCCTCGGCCCGGGTGGCGATGGTCCGCAGGGCGCGCAGCCAGACATGGTTCAGGTTGCGATTACGGAAGAGCTGGACGGTGAGCCGCGAGAATGCCATGTCCGCGCGCAGGTTCTGGTGCACGCGCTGCTGGTAGCCCGCCAGGGAGGCCGCGTCCAGCCGGTCGGACGCCAGGCGATCACCCGCGATGTCGGCGGCCCAACGGGCGCTGTGCAGCGCGTACTGGATTCCCTCGCCGTTCAGCGGGTTGATCAGCCCGGCCGCGTCGCCGAGCAGCATCACGCGGTCGCCGACCAGCGGCAGCCGCGGGTTGTAGGTGGTCAGCGGGTGCGCCCCCGACGGTGATCGCGTCCGGCGCCTGCTGCACCGCGGTCACCTTGCGCCCGTCCATGACGGTTGCTCCAGCCTGCCGGGCCGCGTCCAGGATCGAGGCGTCCAGCTGCAGCCGGGGAATGACCCGGCCGTAACTAGGAAGCCCGTCAACCTGCGGGACACCCATCACGGGGAGCTGCTCTCCGTCGACGTGCAGAGCCAGGTTAGCCATCTTGCTGGTCGCGCCGAACGCCTCTGTCTGGGCCACGCCCAGGTCGGCCAGCTCGGCCAGCGCCGTCGGTCCGACGAAGTCGCCGCATACCTTGTCGCGCGGGAAGCTGGCCCGGTCGATAAGCACGGTCCGAAAACCTCGCCCGGCCAGCCGCGCAGCGGCAGCCGCCCCGGCGGGGCCGCCGCCGACGACGATGACATCACAGTCAGACTTCATCGCGCTTATCACTCCCAGCTGGGCATCAGCACCCGGGATACCCGCGTGACCAGGGATCAACCTCACCCAGGACGACCTCCCGGCCCTGGCCGGCTCATCGCCGATGTCCATCACGATTCATCTGCTCGCTATGGTCCGGTCATAGTGCCTTCGGCCAGCTCGTGCATGATCAGGCCCGCGAAGTGGCGGCTGTGTCGGTGCGAACTGAGACGTCTTGATACGGCCGGAACGCCGCACGCGGCTGGCCGCGGTCACGGCGTGCACAGGCATCTGCCTGAGCGTGGCGATCCTGGCGGGCGTCGGGGCGGCCGGTCCCTCGGTGGCCACGGTGCGGATTCACCGGGCTGGTGCGTGGCCGCCGTGGTTCGATTCCCTGCACCTGTCCGACCTGACGGTAACCGCCGCGTTGTGGGCGGCGTTGCTGCTGGGCGCCGCCGGTGTCGCGGCGGGACTGGCCGCGCTACGGCAAGGCTGGCGCCCGCCGGCGCGCTGGCTGGTCACAGGCGCGCTGGTGGCGGTCATCGCCCTGGCCGTCGTGCCGGCGATCGGGTCCACGGACATGCTGGACTACGCGGCGTACGGCCGGATCGCGGTCCTGCACCACAGCCCGTACCTCATGACCCCCGAACAGCTCAGGCGAGCCCATGACCCGGTGGGCCTGCTGGCGCCGTGGTTCTGGCAGAACGTGCCCTCGGTATACGGCCCGCTGGCCACCGCGGCCCAGTGGGCCGCGTCGGAACTGGGCGGCACCTCGGCGGCGGTCACCATCTTCTGGCTGAAGGTGTGGAACGGCCTGGCGTTCATCGTGGTCGTGCTCACCTTGGACTGGCTGACGCGCGCCCGGCCCGTGATGCGGGCCCGGGCGCACCTGCTGTGGTCCGTGAACCCGCTGATGCTGTGGGCGGTGATGGCGGGCGGTCATGTCGACGGGTTCGCCGCCGGGTTCGCCGTGCTGGCGCTGGCCGTCCTGGGCCGGACAGCGGTGCTGGCCCGTGAACCTGATCGCATCGGCCTGGTTCGCGCGTTCGGTTCCGGAGTGCTGCTGGGCGCCGCGACTGCGGTCAAGGCACCGTTCGTGCTGTTCGGCCTTGGCCTGGCCTGGGTGGCCCGCAGGTCACCGCGCACCCTGGCGGCGGCGGGCGCGGGCGGCGCGGTCGTGCTCGCGGCGGGGTACCTGACGGCGGGCCGCGGCGCGGTGGCCGATACGGTCCAGCGCGGCTACGGTGCCGCCGGTGACAACCTCTGGCAGGTGCTGTACCGCCTGCTCGGCTTCAGCCCGCCGTTCCGGCATCTCACCCTGATCGGAGCGCTGGCCTTTATCGCGCTCGGCGTGCTGCTGATCCGGCGCCCGCCTCCCGGCGCGCGGGACATGCCGCTGATCTGGCCGGTGCTGGCCGCCGTGGTGGCGTGGACCTTTACCTCACCGCTGCAGCGGCCGTGGTTCGACGTGCTGATTTTCGTGCCGTTGGTGTTCTTGCCTGCGTCCCGGCTTGACTGGGTGGTCCTGGGCCGCGGCATAGCGGGCGGCATCGCCTATATCCCGGGTGTCGTCGTGGCGCGCTTGCATCCCGCCTGGCTAGAAGCCGACTACACCACGGTGGTCAGAGTTGTGGCGCCGAGTGGCCGGCTGCTCGCCCTCGCCGCCCTGGTCATGCTGTGCCTGACCGGCGCCTGGCCCACAGGGCGGTGGCGTATCACCGAGATGGACAACTGGGATACCGAGGCCGGCGATCTGGTCCGGCCCGGCGTCATCGACACCGTCCGCCGGTGGTGACCAGTGAAGATCCGGCGATCCTGATACACCTATCGTACACGTGAGGTGTAGAGTAGGTGTATGACCAGAAAACGCACGAATATCGAGATCGAGGAGACGTACCTCCGGATCGTCATGGACCGCTACAGTCTGCGCACCATGACCGAAGCCGTCGAGCTCGCCCTCCGGCACCTGGCCGGACAGCCCATGAGCCGGGAGGAAGCCCTGGCGATGCGCGGCGCCCACGCGATCGATGAGCCGCCGGCCGATACGCCTCCGCGGGGAGCAGCGTGATCCTCGCCGACACCTCGGCCTGGGTCGAATATGACCGGGCCACCGGGAGCGCAGTAGATCTTCGCCTGCGGGATCTGATCGCGGCCGACGGCCCGGTCGCGGTCACCGAGCCGGTGATCATGGAGGTGCTGGCCGGGGCGCGTACCGACGCCCGGGAGGCGGACCTGCGCCGCCTGCTGCTGCGGTTCCGCCTGTGCCAGGTCGACCCGGCCGCCGACTTCGAGGGCGCCGCCCGCATCTACCGCCGCTGCCGGCAGGCCGGCGTCACGCCCCGGGGCCTGGTCGACTGCCTGATCGCCGCCGTCGCCCGGCGGCATGAGGCGACGCTGCTTGCCTGCGATATCGACCTCGCTCGCGTGGCCCGGGTCATCGGCATCGAGCTAGACCGGCCAGCGGCATCGTGACGGCGTCGCCGGCCTGCGGCGTCTTAGCTCTAGCCTGGTGGCGGGCAAAGGAGTGACGATGACTGACAGCGGCAGTACCGGACGACGGCCGGTGGTACTGGGACCAGGCGAGGGCCGGGCGTATCCGATGGGTCGCATCTCGGCGGTCTTCAAGGCCGACGGTGCGGAGACCGGTCAGATGTATTCGATCTCGGAGTGGTGGCTCCACCCGCACACGAAGGGGCCTGGCGCGCATTCGCATCCGGAGGACGACGTGTTCTATGTCCTGGCCGGCACCATGAGCGTGCTGGTCGGCACCGAATGGATCGAGGCGACCACCGGGTCGTTCGTCGTAGTGCCGGGCAACGT
>JBEKGC010000564.1:0-4724 GCA_050013055.1 Streptosporangiaceae bacterium | reverse complement strand
AGTATTCCGCCGGGGGACAGCCGCGGAAACAAGGTCTCCATCTCGTGCCGGGTAGATTCGTACCAGTCGGTGTCCAGCCGCAGCAAGGCGATCTGTTCTGGCGCATTTTCGGGTAGCGTCCGCTCGACCGGGCCACGGACATAGTGGATCAGGGAATCCCGGTAGCCGGTGCTGGCCAGGTTCGCGGCGACCTGGTCCAGGGAGACGCAGAGCTGACTGTAGTTGTACGGCCCCATCCGCTCGCTGACCGACCTGCCGCGCAGGTCCTTGTCCGCGCTGGTCGCCGGCGTCATGCCCTCGAACGTGTCGAACAGGTAGAGCTCACGCTCGGCCCCGAGTCGCCGCAGCGTCAGGGCGGCGGCCATCATGCTGCCGCCCTTCCATACCCCGCACTCCGCGATGACGCCGGGAATCTTCCCGCGCACGACGTATTCGACTGCCTCGCACAACGCGGCCACCCGGGCCGGTCCCGTCATCGTCGCATGACGAACCCGGCTAATCGTCTCGATTACGCCATCGTGGAGATCCGGGAATTCGCGATGCAGCCGGTCGATATAGCCTCGGCGAAACCCCTGCTTCAGCTGGCGGTAACCCGGTGCGCAGGTGCGCTGCACGGGCGGCGAGAGAAGAATTGCGGTAAGCCTGTTCATGGCGCACAGCTTACTACGGGGAATTAATTCGGATTCCAGGCCAAGGTCATGGCATTGATTGAAAACGAAAAATACGTGCGATACGGGCGGCTCCATGCAATTATCACCAGCCATTAATTACCGGCGAAAATGGTGCAACAGGCCCCCCGGGCCGGCTGCCACCCTCGCGTGCGCATACCGCGCCGTCCGCGCTTGACCTCGGGGTGGGTGATGTGTGGTCAGCTCGGCCGCGACGGCGCCGAATTCGATGACCATGACGCGCGCGCCGGGCTGGAGTTCCTGGCGCAGTGATTCCGGCCAGCCGTCGATGCCCCACTTGGTGGCGGCGTAGACGGCGTTGCCGAGGCGGCCGGTGCGGCCTGCTACCGAGGGACAGGCTGACGAGGCCCACGCTCCGTAGGCGTCATTGCGCTGGGCTGGTGCCGGGGTAGGCAACGTTCGCCCCGCTTCCTGCCGCCGTCGGCCCGGGGCCGGCCGCGACGATGGTCCGTTGCTGGTGCGGGGGGTCCGCTGGTCAGGCCCCGGAGGCGGGTCGGTCGCGGCCGTGCTGGTGGCGCGGTGGCGGCTGGGGGTGGTGATGCGAGGTGTGTGCCGTGCCTGGTCCGGCCTCGGCGTGGTGCGGGCCGGGGCGTGGTGCGGGCCGGGGCGTGGTGCGGGCCGGGGCGTGGTGCGGGCCGGGGCGCCGGTTTCGCGTGGAAGATCGGGCTCCTGCGGATAGTTTGGTACCCGATAGGTTACCAAACTATCCAGGTAAGCCGAATATTCCACGATCTTTTTCGATGATCGTGACGGGTGGGTTGCGGGTGCGGGGAGCGGTGGGGGTGGTGGCTGAGGTGCGGCGCTCCGGGCCCTCAGGGCGTGACCGCCGCTTCGGTCGTGAGCCGTCGCGCGGGCCGGTGCGGTGGTCACGGTCGGCAGATGGCACGGGGACGACAACGACGGAACATCGTGATGCCTCGTGAGCGGGAGCAGGGCAGCACGGGCGTGCAGGACGGGACTCACGGGACTCAAGGGTCTCACGGGGCTCACGGGGACCGCGGGCGGGTCCGCAGGACAGCCAGTCGTCGCCGGGCGCGACCCTTCGCTGCCAGGTAACCGGGCCAACGCCGATTGATGCGGCACTAGTTCAAATTAGACTTCAGGTACAGATTAAAGATCCTAGTTAGTCCGTAATGTCGTGATTGTTACGTGCGGGAAGGGAGGGTCATAAGGAATTCGGCTACCCGGCGACTTGGTTGCTTGTGTCCTCTGCCGCACTTCAGCGGGTGAGTGTGAGGTCGTTGGCCCCCCGTTGCTTGCGGCGATGATCAAGACGCTATGCGGTCGACTGCGCACACACATCAATCTGAGCTACAAGCTGGCTTCGGTGATCGCTATTTCCCCAGGTCAGGACAGTGATTGATGGCGATCGAACTTACCCGGGCGGCGCGTTCATTCGCGTTCACACCTCTTGCGGAATTTTCTCGAGCAAGAGAAACTGGGTATCGGACTGATCCGTACGCCTCCGAGTGGTGTGTTCTCGCGCGCACCGCCTTATATTAGGTGGTATTAGTGGGACCGGGAGGGGGATCGCGATGAGCTTCAACTTGCGCTTTTTTGTTGCTGTTCGGGATCGGGGCGGACCTAGGGTCACATGGGTACTGCTCGTCGCACTGATTGCCGTATTGGCGCTAATGACTCAGCCGTACGCCGCGATGGCTCAGCGTCAGGCAAATTCCGCACTAAATGCTGGGTCTTCTTCCGGGCAGCTTGGTCTGCTCGACGTGGTGGTGCTGGTCGACGAGTCGGGCAGTGAGACACCCGCCAAGATCGCGGACGAGAAGGCGACCACACTCGAGATCGCCGAGTCCATGCTCAGCCAGCAGAGCCGCGTCACCGTGGTCGGCTTTGGCGGGGTGAACAACGTCAAGCCGGACCAGGACCCGACGGACCCCATCTGCCGGCCCACCATCGCGAGCCCGGCCAACTATGGCTACCTGACGTCCTGCGTGAATGGCTTGCATCAGCGCACGGAAGCCGAGGGTGACGACACCGACTACGCGGCCGCCCTCGGCCAGGCGATGACCTACCTCAACCCGAACACTGCCTACGGGCAGCAGTCCCCGGCGGGCGCGAAAAAGGTCATCCTCATGATGACCGACGGCGCCGTTGACGTGCACCGGAACACTCAGCAGTATGGGACCACCTGGCAACTGGGCGAGCAGACAGCGATCAACGAGCAGTTGAGCACGGCCAAGCAGGACAACGTCCAGTTCTGGGGGCTCGGCTTCGGCACCGACATCGGCACCAATGTCGACGGCACCCTTATCACCAAGGCCGCCGCCCTGAAGTACCTGAACACCATGGCCGCCCAGGGCGCTCCGGCCATCTGCGACGGGCGCCTGGCTGCCGTCCAGCCGAACGCGCGGTGGGTGGACGATCCCGATGCCGTATTCCTCACCCTCGGCCAACTGTCCGCGGACGCCTCCTGCAGCGCACGCATCTTTAAGACGACAACCGTCGGCCGCGGGGTGACGGTTGACATACCGGATTACGCCTCCAGCGGCGTGATCACCGTCGATCGTGGCAACCCGGCCGTCCAGGTGACCTTCGTCCAGCCGGATGGCCAGTCGTGGACCGACTCCTCGGCCCTCAGCGGCCAGGACAGCGCCGCGGTCGAATCCCTGCACCTGCCCAACCTGACCAGCGGTGAAGTGGGTAACTGGACGGTCAAGCTGTCCGCGCCGGCGCAATACAACAGCCAGGTCGTGCACGTGAGCGCCTTCTGGCAGGGGGCGGTGCGGGCGGTGATATCCCCCAATCCGACCAGCGCCAAGCTCGGTCAGACGGTCTGCTCCGAGCTGAGCCTGGAAGGACCGCGTGGGCCGCTCTCCGACACCGCGGACGTCTCCGACCTCCAGGTCGGCATCACGGTCTCCGGTGACGGCCTGTCGCAGCCGGTCGCCGTCACCAATGTCGGCTCGCCTAGTTGCCCGACATCAGGCCCCGGCACGTATTCGGGAACCGTCACCGCGCCCTCCAAGGCCGGCGACCTGACCTTCACCGGCATTGCAACCGGATACGGCATCAATACCACCTACGTGCCCGCCACGGTCACGGTCGGGAACGTGGCCCCCCCGTTCACCGCCGTCATCCAGTACCCGGCTGATCAGGCCGGCCTTCAGGTCCAGGCGGGCAGCGAGCTTCCGCTGACAGCGGTGTTCACCAACGACACCGGGTCGGCGCAGCAGGTGCGGCTTTCGGTCAGCGGCAGCGGGACCAGCCCGTCCATCGGCGGCACCAGCAGTGTGCTGACCGTGGGGGCGTCGAAGAAGGTCCAGTTCACCGTGGACTTCCCGTCGGACTCGCGTCAGGGCCTGACCGGGGTGCAGGTCACCGCGGCGAACGCGAAGTCCGGCCAGGTCCTCGCCACGGCGTCGTTCGACGCGACGGTGACCAAGCCGCCGGGTTTCCGGGCCAAGTACGAGTGGTACTTCATCGGCGCGATCATCGCGCTGATCCTGCTCCTGGTGCTGTGGCGGTGGCGGCGCGCGGTCCACGAGTGGCGGATGGACGTGCGCGGGCTGGCCGCGCACCTGCGGCGGGACGGAGCCCAGCTGGCTCAGCTCGATGCGCCGAGCCGCCGGAGCGAGTCGTTCCGGTTCGTCATCCAGAACCCGGACGACCGATCGCCTCAGCTCAACTACGAAGGACCCGGCCTGACGTACCTGGTCAGGCGATCGGGAAACCGCGAAGTCACGGTCACCCCCCCGGGGGGCGCGCAGCTCGAGGACGTCGTTCTCGGCGAGCAGACCGTGCCCGTCGAGGGCACCCAGCTGCAGCTGGCGTTTGACGAGGACCGCAGGCGCCCGCGGCCGTGGTGGGTGGGCCGCGCCGACCGCGGCCCGCGCCGCCGACGCCCGAAGCGCAGCGCCCAGCAGTGGCAGCAGACGCCGCGGGAGCAGCAGCCGCAGCCCGGTCCTTCTGTAGCCCAGGAGACAATCAGTCCGGCCCCGCCTACGGGCGAGCAGCCGACCAGCGAGCTTTGGTAGGCGCGTCGTCGTTGCGCTGGAGTTCGCATGTGACGGGGTGCCC
>JBEKGC010000563.1:0-4067 GCA_050013055.1 Streptosporangiaceae bacterium | reverse complement strand
GGCGAGGTGAGCCGGGGCTTGCGCTACTTCACCCACCCCGGGCTCGACCGGGTGCTGCAGTGGGATCTGCGGCACGCCGACCGGCTCGTCGCGCGGCTCGCTGGGCAGGTGCGTGACCCAGGCCTGCGATCGGGAGTCCAAGACGCCGCCCGGCAGGCCTGGAGCCGGGTCCAGCCGCTGGCCGCGCATCTGCCGCGGCAAGCCGTCCACCTCGACGTGACCGACGACAACGTGGTCTGCCGCACCCGCGACGGGCTGCGGACCCCGGACGGGGTGATCGACTTCGGCGACCTGACCACCACCTGGGCGATCTGCGAGCTGGCCATCGCGATCACCTCGGTCCTGCACCACGCCCGGGCCGAGCCGTGCTCGACGGTGCCGGCCATCCGCGCCTTCCACCAGATCAGGCCGCTGTCCTTCGAGGAGGCCGCGGTGCTGTGGCCGCTGGTCGTGCTGCGCGCCGCCGTGCTGGTCGTCAGCGGCGAGCAGCAGGCCGCGATCGACGCGGGCAACACCTACGTGACCGGCGCCCTGGACCGCGAGCGGCTGATGTTCACGCAGGCCACCTCGGTGCCGGCCGACGTGATGACCGCGCTGATCCTGGACGAGCTTGGCTTTGGCCATCCGCCGCTGCGGGTCCCGGCCGGTACCATCCTGGACCAGGCCCGGAGCCAGACCCTTGACCTGTCCAGCCAGTCCGACGCCGCCGACGGGGGCGCCTGGCTCATACCTGGTCTGGAGGACCGGCTGGCCGAGCAGGTGCTGGCCAGCGGGGCGGCGACGGGTGGGGCCGGGGCGGTGGTCACGCGCTACGGGGAAGCGCGGCTGACCGCCTCGCGGACGCTGGCCGAGGACTCCCCCGCCACCGTCGCCACCGGGGTTGACCTGTGGCTGGCTTGTCCGGCTGAGCTGACCGCGCCGTGGGCGGGTGAGCTGACCTCGGACGGGCCTGATCACATCGTGCTCACCGGCGGTGGCCTGACGCTGACGCTGTCCTGGAGCGGATCGGACCGGGCGGTGCCGGGTGGCGGCCGGCCGGTGCCGGCGAAGGCGAGGCTGGGCACGCTGGCGGGTGGGAGCCGGCTGCACGTGAACCTGCGGGCGGCAACCGCGCCGCCGATGCCGCCGCTGGTCCGGCCGGAGTACGCGGCCGGCTGGCTGGCGCTGGCCGCCGACCCGGCGCCGCTGCTCGGGCTGCCGCCGACCCTCGGGCGGCCGCCGACCCTCGGGCTGGCGCCGGCCCTCGGGCTGGCGGCGGGCCAGGGCGCGGCGGAGGACTTGCTGGCCCGGCGTGACGCGTCGTTCGCCGCGGTGCAGGAGCTTTACTACCGCGACCCGCCGCGAATCGAACGCGGCTGGCGGCACCACCTGGCCGGCACCGACGGCCGGGTGTATCTGGACATGGTCAACAACGTGGCCGTGCTTGGCCATGCGCACCCGCGGATCGAGACCGCGGTCTCCCGGCAGCTGCGCCGGCTGAACACCAATTCCCGGTTCAACTACGCCGCCGTGGTGGAATTCACCGAGCGGCTGACCGCCCGGCTACCCGCACCGCTCGATGCGGTGTTCCTGGTCAACTCGGGCTCCGAGGCGGTGGACCTGGCCCTCCGGCTGGCCCTGGCGGCCACCGGGCACAAGGACGTCGTCGCGATACGCGAGGCCTATCACGGCTGGACGTACGCCACCGACGCCATCTCGACCTCCGCCGCGGACAACCCGAACGCGGTCGGCACCCGGCCCCGCTGGGTGCACGCCGTCGACGCGCCGAACTCCTACCGGGGCCGCTACCGCGGCGCCGACGCCTACCGGTACGCCCCGGAGGCCGCCCAGCTGATCGCCGCCCTGGCGGCGGCCGGCCGGCCGGCCGCCGCGTTCGTGGCCGAGGCGTTCTACGGCAACGCCGGCGGGATGGCGCTGCCCGCAGGTTACCTGGCCGAGGTCTACGCGGAGGTGCGGCACCACGGCGGGCTGGCCATCGCGGACGAGGTCCAGGTCGGGTACGGCCGGCTGGGCGAGTGGTTCTGGGGCTTCGAGCAGCAGGGCGTGGTGCCGGACATCGTCACGATGGCCAAGGCCATGGGCAACGGCTATCCGCTCGGCGCGGTCATCACCTCCCGCGCGATCGCCGAGCGGTACCGCGACCAGGGCTACTTCTTCTCCTCCACCGGCGGCAGCCCGGTCTCGTCCGTCGTCGGCCTGACCGTCCTTGACGTGATCCGCGACGAGGGCCTGCAGGCCAACGCGGCCCGGGTCGGCGCGCACCTGAAGGCCCGGCTTGAGGAGCTGGCGACCCGGCACGAGCTAATCGGCGCGGTGCACGGATCCGGTCTTTACCTAGGCGTGGAGTTCGTCAGGGACCGCGGCACGCTGGCGCCCGCCACCGGGGAGACCTGGGCCATCTGCGACCGGATGCTCGAACTCGGCGTGATCATCCAGCCCACCGGCGACCGGATGTGCGTGCTGAAGATCAAGCCGCCGCTGTGCCTGGACGCCGCCGGCGCCGACTTCTTCGCCGACACCCTGGACCGCGTGCTCACCGAGGGCTGGTAGCACGCGCCACGGGCCGTGGTGCTCAGCTACGCCGAGCGGGCAGGGTGACGGAGGCATTCGGGCGGTAGGGTTACCTGCTGTGAACGATCAGGTGATCCTCCGGCCGGTGACCGAAGAGGACCTGCCCTGGCTGGAAAACTCAAGGAACGATCCCGGCGCCACCGGCCCGCACGAGTGGCACGGCTGGAGCGATCCCGGGTCTTACCGGCGGCGATGGGCAGAATCCAGACTGCTCGGCGATAGCGGCGGGACGCTGATGGTGATGGTTGGCACCGACCGGGCAGGCACCATCTCCTGGCGCAAGGTCCAGACCGGGGAAATCTCGCACTGCTGGGCCATTGGCATCGGGCTGGCGGCGGAATTCCGCGGCCGCGGCTGCGGCACGCAGGCCCAGCGACTGCTGGTTCGTTACCTGTTCGCCCACACCCAGGTCAACCGGATCGAGGCCATCACCGAGATCACCAACGTCGGCGAGCAGCGTGCCCTGGAGAAGGCGGGCTTCACCCGCGAAGGCGTCCTGCGTGGCGCCACCTTCCGCGCCGGGCACTGGCATGATCACGTCATCTACAGTGTGCTCAGGGACGAAGTCGAGCTCCCGGCCACCGACGCAGCGGCCGCAGCGAGCCAGTCATGGCCGGCCGGGCCGCCGCCGGCATAGATCACGGCCTGGATCCGGCATAGCGTGGCCACATGGGCCATGCCGGCGCTGACCCGGAGCTGGGATGCGGCACCGGCAACGACGCCGCTCGGCTGGCCGCCGAGGGCTACTCGGTCACGGCCATCGATGTGTCGGGCGAGGCCATCGGGCAGGCACAGGCCAGGTTCGGGTCGCTGGCCAGGTTCCTGGTCGCCGACATGACCAGGCGGCTCCCCTTCCCCGACGGGAGCTTCGATACGGTCATGTCCAACGTCGCCATGCACATGTTTCCCGACGAGGTGACCCGTGCGGTGTTCGCGCAGGTCGGGCGGCTCGTCCGGGCGGGCGGCATGTTCGTGTTCCACGTCAACTCGCTGGAGGACAGGCCGCTGCGCGCCCGCAAGCTGCCCGCGCGCGAACTCGAGCCGGATTACGTAGCCGAGGAGTCGGGCCAGACTATGCACTTCTTCTCCGAGGCTTACCTGCGCGAACTCCTGGCCGGATGGCAGCAGGCACAACTGGTCCCGGTCCCGGTCCCGCATCGCAAGACGGGCGAGCCGTTCAAGCATGTCTGGCGCGGCATAGCCCGCCGCTGAACCAGTACGGGCTGGCCGCTACGCCGGAACCAGGTGCGCAGGCTCGTCCAGGACACGTGCTCTGCGCTCGGGCTGGTTTATCCGGCGCGGGCGGGCGGGCTGTGGCTGCGCAGGACCTTGCTCTGGTCCCGGTTCCACGCCGTGGTGGTCCCGTCCGGATGACGGACCAGCGTCCAGCCCATCCGGTGAATGACCACATTATGGTGATACCAGCACAAAAGTATGCAATTGTCCAGGCTGGTCACGCCGCCGTGACCCTTATGCCGCAAATGGTGAACCTGACA
>JBEKGC010000562.1:0-4069 GCA_050013055.1 Streptosporangiaceae bacterium | reverse complement strand
CGCCCTCGCCCCGTGTTATCTCACCGGTCCGCGCCGCCCCGTCTGTACCATCATTCGATCGCCGGTCCGGTACATAGGAGCTTTTGGTGGAAGATTCGGCTTTAGTGGCGATTTTGGCACCCTATCGGGTACTGAATCATCCGCAGAGGCCAAATCTTCCGTGAAGTCTCCCAGGGTTCTGCGCATCATGGGGCGCTAGCGTATCAAGAACCGCACCAGCCTGGTCGCGGGAACGTGTCATCTTAAAGGGCACTGCGGGCTGGGAAGGCGGATGATGATCATAGGGAGTCAGCTGAGCAGGGCGGAACGGGGCGGTGCATCCTTCGATGGCAGGCAAAAACGAATTGCGGGTCGTGGTGGTCGGAGCCGGGCTGGCCGGGCTGGCGTGCGCGTCTGACCTGGCCGCGGCCGGCGCCACGGTCCGGGTGCTCGAGGCCGCCGATGCGGTCGGCGGCCGGATGCGCACTGACCGTCAGGCCGGTTTCCTGCTCGACCGCGGCTTCCAGGTGTTCAATACGTCCTACCCGCAGGTCAAGCGGCGGATGGACCTGCGGGCGCTGCAGCTGCGCGGCTTCACCCCGGGAATGCTGCTGCACACCAGCCGGGGGCGGGTGCGGTTCACCGACCCTACCCGGCAACCCCGCCAGGCCGCCGATATCCTCACCGGCCGCCTGGCCGGGCCACGTGACCTGGCCGCGCTGACGCTGCTCACGGCCCGCGACATATTCGGCCCGGTCAGCTTGATCAAGCACGGACGGGACCAGTCCACCCTGGCGGCGCTGAGGCGAGCCGGCATCTCGGGCGCCCTGATCGACCAGATGTTCCGGCCGTTCCTGGCCGGGGTGTTCCTCGAAGATGAGCTTGAGACCTCGAGCCGGTTCTTCCACCTGGTCTGGCGGAGCATGCTGCGCGGCACCCTGTGCCTGCCGCGGCACGGCATCCAGGCGGTCCCCGAGCAGCTAGCCGCGGCCCTGCCGCCGGGTACGATCCGGCTCCAGACGCCGGTCAGCCAGCTGACCGCCGACGGGGTGCTGCTCGGCGACGGAAGCGAGCGGGCCGCCGACATCGTCGTCGTCGCCACCGGTGCCGCCGCCGCCGCTCGCCTGCTGCCCGGCCTGACCGTACCCGCGACCAGGACCGTCACCACGCTCTACCACGCCGCACCCGCATCGCCGCTGGCGGAGCCGATCCTCCTGATAGATACCGAACGGGAGATCCTGAACACCAGCGTGCTGACCGAAGTCACGCCCGGCTACGCCAGCGACGGCCGCGCGCTCGTGTCCACCTCGGTGCTCGGCACCGGCGACACATCGGTCCTCGATACCCGCGGGGAGGGACCGGGAGGCCTGGAGGCCGCCGTGCGCGGCAGGCTGGCCGTCCTGTACCAGACCGACACGTCGGGCTGGGAGCACCTGGCCAGCTACACCGTCGACGGCGCGCTTCCGGTCATGGCGGCGCCGTATCCCCTTACCCGGGGCAGCCGCGTCGGCCCGGATCGCTTCGTCTGCGGTGACCACCGGGCCACCGGTTCCGTCCAGGGCGCGCTGGCCTCCGGTGCCCGTGCGGCCCGCGAAGTCCTGGCCGCCGCGTCCGCGTCGGCCCATGTGCCGTAACCGCGGGCTGACCCCTGATGCTGCCGCCTCGATCAGCGGGCCGGTGACCTCGCGGAGCCTGGCGCGGAACCGCGGGTCGTAGGCTTCCGGCCGGGCCCGGGAGGTGGTGAGCCCGTCGAAGAACTGCCCGGTGACCCCGTCCAGGGCCGGGTCGGTGATGAGCCGCATGGTCGCCTCACCTCCCTGCTCGAGGGTGGAGGCGGGGGTAATGCCGGCCTGCGCGACCATCGTGGTGTTCATCAAGGTCGCCGGGTGCGAGCAGTTCGCCGTGACCACGGCCGGGTCGAGCTCATCGGCCAGGTCGAAGGTGAACGCGGCCAGCGCGAGCTTGGCCCGCCGGTAGGCATCCATGCCGCTGTACCCATGCTCGAAGCCGGCCTCGCCAGGGTCGAACGCGAGCTGGCCAATCGAGCCGACGTTGAGGATCCTGGCCGGCGCCGACGCAGTCAGCAGCGGCAGGAGCAGCCGGGTGAGCAGCACCGGCGCCAGGTAGTTGACGGCGAACCTGAGCTCATGACCGTCCGCGCTCAGCTGCCGTCCCTCTCCCGGCGCGCCAAAGCCGACGGCGGCGTTGTTGACCAGGACGTCGAGCCGCGGCGCCTGCGCGCGGACCTGGGCCGCCAGGTCCGCGACCTCGCTGAGCACGGCCAGGTCGGCGACAAAGCCCCGGGCGCCGCCGCCGAGCTCGGCGGTCAGGCCGGCCACCCGTACCGGATCACGTCCGTGGGCGAGGACCTGCCAGCCGGAGCCCGCGAGCTCCCGGGCCAGGTACCGGCCAAGCCCGGAGGTAGCCCCGGTGATCAGCACGACAGGTGCGGCGTCAGCCATCTATCCTCCAGCAGCATCCGACTCGGTGACAGCATGTCGAACATGGAACTGACTGTCCGTATGCCCGTGATCCCGGGAGAGCAGGTCAGGCCATGACGGCGAGATAGCGCCAGTCGAGAACGTCGCGCGGTTTACCCCGGTCAGCGCGGCCCGGCTCAGCCGGCGGCCCTTCGGCCCGGACCAGGGAGCGCAGGTGCACGAGGGCGCCGCCCCGGATCTCGTCGACCTGCTCGACGCAGACCGTGCTGCGCAGCGTGTCGCCTTCGTGCACCGGGCCGAGGTGATCGCAGCCATGCCAGGCCGCCACGGTGAGGATGGAGGGCAGCGAGCGGACCGCCTGGGCCAGGGCCAGCCCGATGGCGTGGCCGCCATAGACCAGGCGCTGGCCGCCCGCGGCGGCCGCGTCATGATGGACCGCCGCGACATTGAGGGTCAGCCGGGCCAGCTCAGCCGCGCTGGAAACCACGTCGCCGCCGGCCACCAGCCAGGACTGCCCCGGACGCAGCTCGGAAAAGCGGGGGCCGCCTGCGTGCCGGGCGAACCGGTCAAACCGCCAGCCGCCGACGAGCGCCTTCAGGTGAGCCGGGTCGACCGGATGACCGACGGATTCGAGCTCGTCGGCATGCCCGGTCTGCCTGCTCTGGTCGCGCAGCGGCAGCATGGCGCAGCGCCAGAAGTCGAGCACCGGCCGCCGTTGCTGGTCCACGGTCGTGATCCGCAGCACCGCGAGCCCGGTGGGCGCGCGGCCTTCCCGCGGCTGGTTCTGCCGCAGCGCCACGACCCGGGTGGAGGTCCGGAGCGTGTCGCCGAGCTGGGCGGTGCGCCTGAAGGCGAGCCCGCGGTAGAACAGGTTGGCCTTGACGTGCTGGGTGACCAGCGTCGACTGGCCGATCGCGATGTCCCAGACCAGGTTGGGTGACGCCAGCGGGCCGCCGCCGGTGACCTGATGACCCAGCTCATGATCGAGGGCGAGCGCGAGGCGGTCCCCGGTGATGGCCTGATGCGCGGCGGCCAGTCCCGGCGTCAGCGTCAGGCCGGGCGCGTGGCCGAACTCCTGGCCGACGACCAGCTCGTCAAAGTACGGACCCTCGACGGCAGGAGACTGCATCGATCACGCTCCCTGAGCCGCGGCCCCTCGGAGGACGCTCTCCTTCATGTTAGGCAGACCGGCCCGGCGCGCGTCAGCGGGCGGACTGCAGGGCGGCCCGGAGCTTGGGCGGTATCGGCTGCTTGCCCGAGCCGTCCGTGCCCACCACCACGTAGACGATGCGGGCGGTGGAGCGCACCTTCTCCTCGGCCCGCACGGTGAACGACAGCGTGAAACTGGTCGACCCTACCGTCTCGGCGACCACGTCGATCAGCACCGATTCCCCGTAGCGGACGCCTGTGCGCCAGTCGGCTTCTGTATGGACAAGCTGGACATCCAGGCCGTCGGCCATCATGGCCGGGTAGGGGTACCCGGCTTCGCCGAGGAACCGGGTCATGACATCGTCGAACCAGGCGAAATACCACATGTTGAACGCGACGCCCTGCTGGTCGAACTGGAAGTACGACGGGTAAACCGGTACGGCAGCCACGTGCGGGACCTTCCTGATTGCCTGGCGCTGGGCACGAACGACGGTCCGTTC
>JBEKGC010000561.1:0-6465 GCA_050013055.1 Streptosporangiaceae bacterium | reverse complement strand
GCGGCGCTGGCGTTTGCCTGCCTCGCCGTGCTGCTCATCCGGCGCCCCCCGCCCGGCGCGCCGGACCTGCCGCTGATCTGGCCCGTGCTGGCCGCCATCGTGGCGTGGACCTTTACCTCATCCCTGCAGCGGCCGTGGTTCGACGTGATGATTTACCTGCCGCTCGTGTTCCTGGCGCCGTCCAGGCTGGACTGGGTGGTGCTCGGCCGCAGCATCGCGGGCGGCATCGCCTACATCCCCGGCGTCACCGTGGCGCACTTGCAGCCCGCATGGCTGCAAGCCGCTTACACCACGGTGGTTTCCTATGTGGCGCCGAGTGGCCGGCTGCTCGCGCTCGTCGCCCTGATCGTGCTGTGCCTCACCGGCGCCTGGAACCGCCCGTTGCCATCGGGTGAAGCCGAACGGGTAGTGGTGCGTCATGGCCTCAGCGGCCCGAATGCGCGCAAGACGTGACGAGAGGACCCCCTCCGCTGTCGCGGATATCGATTGCGCGGTGCGCGGATATGATCCGTTCCTCCGCGTCTACACGGGGCCCTCTGTCATCGTCAGTCAACCGGGTCACCGGAGTACGCGCCATGGACCAACGTCCTTGCGCCCGGGACCTTCGGCCCGGCGGCGCCGCCGGAAGACTGCGGCCGGATCGGAGCCCCACCGCCCATGACACCGGTCGTGCAGGCACGTAGCTTGGAGGTGTGGACCGGCGGATATTCGGGGTCGAGACTGAGTACGGCATCACCTGCACCTTCGGGGGGCAGCGGCGGCTGTCTCCCGACGAGGTGGCGCGCTACCTGTTCCGGCGGGTGGTGTCCTGGGGCCGGAGCAGTAACGTCTTCCTGCGCAACGGCGCCCGTCTCTATCTCGACGTGGGCAGCCACCCCGAGTACGCGACGCCGGAGTGCGACAACCTTCCGGACCTGATCGCGCACGACAAGGCGGGCGAGCGGATCCTCGAGGGACTGATCGTGGAGGCCGACCTCCGGCTGCGTGAGGAGGGCATCGCCGGGGACATCTACCTGTTCAAGAACAACACCGACTCCGCGGGCAACTCCTACGGCTGCCATGAGAACTACCTGGTCCCCCGGCAGCAGGAGCTGGGCCGGCTGACGGACATCCTGACCCCGTTCCTGGTCACCAGGCAGATCATCTGCGGTGCCGGGAAGGTGCTGCCGACGCCGCGGGGCACGGTGTACTGCGTCAGCCAGCGGGCCGAGCACATCTGGGAGAGCGTGTCCTCGGCCACCACCAGGTCCCGCCCGATCATCAACACCAGGGACGAGCCGCACGCCGACGCCGAGCGGTTCCGCCGCCTGCACGTGATCGTCGGTGACGCCAACATGAGCGAGACCACCATGCTGCTCAAGGTCGGCTCCACCGACCTGGTGCTGCGGATGACCGAAGCCGGCGTGGTGCCGCCGGACATGTCGCTGGACAATCCGATCCGCGCGATCCGCGAGATCAGCCACGACATGACCGGCCGCAGCCGGGTCAGGCTCGCTAACGGGCGCGAGATGAGCGCGCTGGAGATCCAGTACGAATACCTGACCAGGGCCCGGGACTTCACCGGCTCCAGCGGGCTGGACCCGATGAGCGAGCGGGTCCTTGAGCTGTGGGAGCGGACGCTCCAGTCGATCGAGACCGGGAACCTGGACAAGATCGCCAGGGAGATCGACTGGGTGACCAAGTACCAGCTGATCGAGCGGTACCGGGCCCGGCACGACCTGCCCTTGTCCTCACCGCGGGTGGCCCAGCTTGACCTGGCCTACCACGACGTGCGCCGCGGCCGGGGCCTGTACTACCTGCTGCAGCGCGCAGGCGCCGTGGAGCGCGTGCCCCGTGACCTGGACATCTTCGAGGCGATGTCGATCCCGCCGCAGACGACCCGGGCGAAGCTGCGCGGCGAGTTCATCCGCCAGGCCCAGGAGAAGGGGCGTGACTTCACCGTCGACTGGGTGCATCTCAAGCTCAACGACCAGGCTCAGCGGACCGTGCTGTGCAAGGACCCGTTCCGTTCGGTGGACGAGAGGGTTGACAGGCTTATCGCCAGCATGTGAGGGCCCCCTGGGTTGCGGCCGCCGGAACCGGCTACCTGGATTCCAGCACGGCCAGGTCGCGCACCGCGAACCGGTAGTGCTCGATCTCCTCCTCCAGCACCACGCTGACGCAGTCGATCACGGTGCGCTCCTCGTCCGGGTAACCGGGAGCGGGCGAGCGCGGACACCTCCGGCCCAGGCCTTCGTCGGTCAGGCCGGTCACGATGCGCCGCATCACGGCCATCCGGCCGGCGCGAGCGGCCAGGATCTCCGGGTAGCCGGGCCGCGCGGCCAGGTCGAGGCCGAGTGCGGCCGCGTCGGCGGCCGGATACCAGCTCTGCGGCAGACCGAGCGGGTGGTAGGGCCTCGGCTCGTCAAGCACCGTCCGGCTGGCCCACGCATCGGTGATGAAGACCAGGTGGCGCAGTGTCTGCTCGAACGACCACTCCTCGTCGACCTGCTCGGCCAGCGCCGCCGCGGGCAGCCGCCCGGCCCGCTCGGTGGCCTGCGCCCACAACCGCTCGATGGTGTCCCACAGGGCACGGACGTCGTCGGCCGTCTGCCCCTCGCGGAGCTGCACCCGCTCCGGGTGCCGCCGGTCCAGCTCGGCACCGACGAAATCGGTCACGTCGACGCCGTTGACCATGACATGGCTGAGGTAGCCGGAGATGCTGACGTCGACCAGCCAGCCGTCCCTGATCGTGACACCAGTCAGGTCGCAGTCGGTGAACCTGGCCCCGCGCAGGTCCGCGACGTCAAACCGGGCCCCAAGGAACTGGGTGCTGCCGCCGCCCTCGCCGGGGTAGAACCGGTGCGGTCCGAACTGCGCGGCGGGCGGCTCCTCTGGTGCAGTCACAAACCGCATGCTAAAGCCTTGGGTCCGGCTTCCAGCCGCCGTCGGCCCCGAGCCCGGCCACGACGATGGTCCATTGTTGTTGCGGGGACGACAACGATGGACCATCGTGGTGCCTCGCGGGCGGGAGCGAGGCAGCACGGGCGTGCAGGATGGGGCGGGCGGGGCTCACGGGGACCCGGGCGGGGTCCGCGGGACGGCCAGTCGTCGCCGGGCGCGACCCTTCGCCGGCTTCGCGAGGTCGTGGCGACCCGTGAGGAGCCCGAGCGAGTCCTGGTTCGCCTCGGCCTGACGCGGGGTTTAGGTGCGCCGCCAGGCGAGGAGGCCTTCGGCCCCTTCGGCCTGGGTGAAGCCTGCGGTCACCAGTTCACGCTGGAGCAGGTTCCACGGCGGGCGGTAGGAGTAGCCGGTGATCTCCTCTTCGCTGATGACCTTATTGCTTTCTGTGATCCGGTAGAGGTAGCGAGCGCGGCAGGCCTCCTCGCCCGAGTCGAGGATCTCCGACAGGACCGTGTAGGCGTGCCGGCCCACCTGACGCGATTGGAGTTCCTTGAGGGGATGAGGTGCCGGCGGGCCGCCGTCGCGCCAGGTGAGGACCAGCAGGCCGGCGGGTTCCAGCGAGGCCGCAAGCACCGGCCAGAGCCGCTTGCGGTAATCCGGCTCCAGGGCATACATCACGTTGATCATCACGGCGGCTTCGGCCGGCTCGTCCAGTCTCACGCTCAGCGCGTCGCAGCCGAGCACGGTCACCCGGCTGAGCAGTTCCGGCCGCGAGCCCAGCCGTGACAGCAGCACTCCGCGCATTCCGGCCGAGGGTTCGAGCGCGAAGATCTCAGCAGGGGTCCAGTCGGCCAGCGACGTGGTTATCAGGCCCGTCCCCGCGCCGACTTCCAGGATGCTCCGCCGGACCCCGGCCAGGAGCGGGGGCAGGTTCCTGCGGATCTCCGGCACGTGCCCGTCGAGACGACAATGGACGGCGGGCGGGACGCGGGCCGGCGGGCTGATACCGGCGATCGTTAGGGATAAAAATGAAGCTTATCGGGGGGCAGGTGCGGCTGGCGGCCAGCGATGTGGCCAACTTTCTCGCCTGCCGGCGGCTGACGCAGCTTGATGTGCGGCGGGCGCGGGGCGAGCTGCGGCCGCCGCGGGAGTTCGACGTCGGGTTCGCCGAACTGGTCAGGCGCGGGGAGGTGCACGAGCGGGGCGTGCTCGACCGGTTCCGCGCGGACGGGCTCGACGTCGTCGACGTCGGCTCGGCGCGGGACGCGGCCCAGGCCACGGCGCAGGCCATCGGGGCCGGCGCGGAGGTGATCTTCCAGGGGACGCTGACCAGGGACGGCCCAGGGGCACCGCTGTTCGGGCGGCCGGATTTCCTGGTGCGGGCGGACCTGCTGGCCGCGCCGGACGGGCAGCCGCGGCCGGCCGGGGCGCACTACGAGGTGGTCGACGCCAAGCTGGCGCGGTCAGCGAAGGCCCGCGCGGTGCTGCAGACGGCGTTCTACTCCCAGCTGCTGGCCGGCCTGCAGGATCCGGCGCCGCGGTGGATGCACCTGGCGCTGGGTGACGGGGAATTCGTCCCGTTCAGGGTCAACGACTACGCGGCCTACGAGCGGCAGACGCGGCTGTGCGGGTACAGCCGGCGGGTGGACCTGGACGAGGCGACCCGCCACCTGATCGCGTTCGAGGCGGCGCTCGAGGACGGGACCGCGGCGTCCGCGCTCTCATACTGCCCCACCAGCACGCCCCGCCTCACCAGGATCAGTATTCGATCACCAGTACGGTAAATGGCGGATTTTTGGTGGAAGATTCGGCTTTAGTGGAGAAAAAGGTGCCCTATTGGGCACCAAACCCTCCACGTGAGCCGTATCTTCCGTGATTTTCCCGGCATCTGGCGGGTAATGGAGGGCTGGCGTACCGTCAGCTTGTCGGATCGTCTCCCGGCTGAAACGATGGGGCGCGTGAAACTAGGAATCTTGTGCGGCGGCGGGCCCGCCCCCGGTATGAACTCGGTTATTTCGGCCGCCACGATCGAGGCCCGGAACTCCGGGTGGGACGTGCTCGGCATCATGGACGGCTTCGAGCACCTCATCGAGGGCCGGGTCGAGGAGACACGGCCGCTGTCCATTACGGACGTGTCGAGGATCCACGTCCTGGGCGGGTCGATCCTGCGGACCTCGCGGGCGAACCCGACGGTGCGAGACGAGGGCGCCGCGGACCCGGACTGGCGGCTGCACGCCTGCCTGGACTCGCTGCACAAGCTGGGGATCGACGCGCTGGTGACGATCGGCGGGGACGACACCGCGTTCTCGGCGTCCCGGCTGGCCGAGGTGGCCGGCGGGAGCCTGCGCGTGGCGCACGTGCCGAAGACCATCGACAACGACCTGCCGCTACCTGGCGGCACGCCGACCTTCGGCTTCGAGACCGCCAGGAGCGTGGGGGTCCAGCTCGTCAACAACCTGATGACCGACGCCATCACCACCCAGCGGTGGTACCTGGTGGTGGCCATGGGCCGCTCGGCCGGTCACCTGGCCGTGGGCATCGGAAAGTCGGCCGGGGCCACCCTCACGGTGATCGGCGAGGAGTTCCCCGGCGACGAGCCCATCCGGCTGCCGCACCTGGTGGACATCATCGAGACCTCGATGCTCAAGCGGATCGCCCACGGCCGTCCCTTCGGCGTGGCGGTGTTCGCCGAGGGCATCGGCCTGCGCCTGCCCCAGGACGAGCTGGCCAGGGCCATGCCGGAGGTCGAGCTGGACGAGCACGGTCACGTCCGGCTGGCCGAGCTCGAGCTGGACCGGCTGCTGGCGAAGCAGGTCAAGGACCGCTTCAAGGAGCGCGGGCAGAAGGTCACGGTCGAGGGCAAGAACATCGGCTACGAGCTGCGGTGCGCGCCCCCTATCCCGTTCGACATCGAGTACACCCGCGACCTCGGCTACAGCGCCGTCGACTACCTGAAGCAGGTGCTGGCGGGCGACGAGCCCGGTGGCATGGTCACCATCCAGGAGGGGCACATGGTGGCGCTGCCCTTCGGGTCGTTCAACGACCCCGAGACGGGGCGGGTGCGGATCCGGCTGGTGAACGTCGAGTCGAGCTCGTACCGGGTAGCCCGCGAGTACATGATCCGGCTGGACCGCGAGGACCTCGAGGATCCGGACAAGCTCGGCCCGATCGCAGCGGCCGCGGGGCTCACGCCCGAGGCCTTCCGCGACCGGTACGGCTACCTCGCCGCGACCTGACCCTTGACCTGGCGGGCCGGTCATCACGACGGCTTCAGCCGGCGTACAGGTGCAGGTCGGTGGCGAAGTGCTCGGCGATCTGGAAGGCGGCGGACAGGTCGGGGTGCCGGATGATGACCATTCCGTCGCCGGTGGTGGTGGCCCGCCAGTCCCGGCGGGGCGCGCCGATGGGGAGCAGTTCCACCGCCGCCACGTGCTCGGCGTACTCCTCGAGCAGCGGGTCGAGCCCCTCGTAGCGGGTGATCCGGCCCGCCCCGCGGGCCCGCTTGAAGATGCTCGCGGCGTTGTAGCGCCGCTGCACAGGCTGCGCGATCCGGCCCTGCGTGACGGCCTGCGCCCAGGCGGC
>JBEKGC010000560.1:0-10469 GCA_050013055.1 Streptosporangiaceae bacterium | reverse complement strand
AAAAAGCCCCGGAGACGTCTCGGCGGCACTCGCGTCAGCGAGCGTCCCGAGCTACCGAGGTCCGGAGCAACTAGTCACAAAGTAACACAGATATTCCCCGGGGCACGCAACCGGCATTCAACGCAACCGGATCGCGGCGACCGTACTGGTCAGGGATATCTCCCCAGCCGAACCAGGGCAAGCGGCCTGTCCGGGATGGCGCCGAGGGTCTCCATCGGGTCGGCCAGTCCAGGAGCCACGGTGCAGAAATGTGCCACGCATCGCCCAGATCAAACACGTAAGCAAACTGGTCGCCGCAGCGTAGCCGACCCAGCCGGGCCTTGGACCCGTCCAGCGATCCTTCCGGCTCGTCGCCATCCCACCATTTCGCCGGGCTGATGCTGGTGCCCTCGGCGAGGGTGAACTCGTGCAGATGGCTGCGGTCCCACCGGCCGAACGCGTTATCAACCGACTCGGCGAACTGCTCGAAGGTCGCCGACCGGGAAGCGATCATGATCCGGCCCGGCTGCGGCCACAAAGCAGCGTGCTGCCCGCCGCTGACCAGCTCTGCAGTGATCGCCAGATGGGTGCGTGCCATCCTCACCCTCCACGTAGACCCTAGCCGGTCAGGACCCCGGGCCGCCCCTCCCCCGCGTAATCGATCCCGGACCGCAGCGCGGCCCAGCTCGCCGCTCAAATCTTCCCGTACAGGGATCTGTCCTAGAGGTCGCCTGCGCGCCAGGCGCGCATCTCGGCTTCTAGCTGTGTCAGGTCGACCGGCGGGATGGTGATGCGTCGATCTGGCCGTGGACGTGGAAGTAGGTGATCAGCGGGGCAGCGGCGGGCTTGTCCGCGTCGCACTGCGCGCAGAGCAGGGTGGTGATCGTACCCCTGGTCGTGGTGCCGTCCGGGTTGTCCCGCCCGTGGGGGACACGCGCGGCGAGGAGCGCCGGCGTGCCGCAGTGCGGGCATGCCGGCTGGTCCTCGGTGACATGGATGGTGATGGCCCGGGGCCCGGGGTCATTCACTGGGTGAGTGCTGCCTGGCCGAGGAGAGATTTCATGTCGGCTTTGAAGGAGCTGGACGGATCGACGGTGAAATAGGTGAGGTTGACCAGGAGCTTCCTGCCGCCGGGCCTGGTCATGTTCAGGTGGACCGGTGCGGGGCCGGGGTGGGCCTGGAGGATGTGCTTGAGCTCGGCGGTCAGCTCGGGGGTGATTCTCTCGGCGCGGATGCTGAGCACGACAGGCGCGCAGGTGTCTTCGGTGCGGGCGGCTGCCGTGTCAAGGATCTCGATCTGCTCGGCGCTGATGGAGACGGTCGTCGTGCCGTCGTTGGCTTCGGACTTGCGGACTTTCCCGGTGATCGCGAGCACGGCGTCGGGGATGAGGATGGGCGCGTAGAGCTGGTAGGTGGCGGGGAAGCAGGCGACCTCGATCGCGGCTTCGTGGTCTTCGAGGCCGACGAGTGCCCACACGGCGCCCTGCTTGGTGATCTTCTTGGTAACGCTGGTGATGATCCCGGCGATGCGGGTGTTCCCGTTGCCGCCTGCGCCGTCGAGCAGGTCGACGATGCTGTGGTCGCGGCTGCGTTCCAGCAGTGCTTCTGCCCCGTCGAGAGGGTGGCTGGATACGTACAGGCCGAGCATTTCCCGTTCGAACCCGAGCAGGGCAGTCTGGTCCCATTCGGCATCGGGGATGGCGATGTCGAACGCGGTCAGCCCGGCGGCGTCTTCTTCGAGCGCGCCGAACAGGGAGTCCTGCCCGATCGCCTCGTTCCGCTTGATGTCGATGACGGTGTCCACGGCCTGGTCGTGGACCATGAGCAGGCCCTGGCGGGGGTGGCCGAGGGAGTCGAAGGCGCCCGCCTTGATCAGGGACTCGATGACCCGCTTGTTGCAGACCGGCAGCGGCACGCGGCGCAGGAAGTCGTTGAAGCTGGTGTAGGGGTCCTGGCGGCGGGCCTGGATGATCGCGTCGACGACATTCTCGCCCACGTTCCGGATGGCGCCGAGCCCGAACCGGATGTCGTCGCCGACGGCGGCGAACCGCAGCTGGGACTGATTCACGTCCGGGGGCAGTACCTTGACGCCCATCCGGCGCGACTCGGCCAGGTAGATGGCCATCTTGTCCTTGTTGGTGCCGACGGAGGTGAGCAGCGCGGCCATGTACTCGGCGGGGTAGTTCGCTTTCAGGTACGCGGTCCAGTAGGCGACCAGGCCGTACCCGGCGGTGTGCGACTTATTGAACCCGTAGGCGGAGAACGGCAGCAGCACGTCCCAGATCGCCTGGATCGCGGCTGCGGAGAAGCCGTTGGCCTGCATCCCGGAGGAGAACAAGGCCCACTGCTTGTCCATCTCCTCTTTCTTCTTCTTCCCCATCGCGCGGCGCAGGATGTCGGCGCCGCCCAGGGTGTACCCGGCGAGCTTCTGCGCGATGGCCATGACCTGCTCCTGGTAGACGACCAGGTGGTAGGTCTCGCCGAGGATCGGCCCCAGCGCCTGCTCCAGCTCGGGGTGGACGGGGGTGGTCTTCTGCTGGCCGCTTTTGCGCAGCGCGTAGTTGATGTGGGATTTGGCTTCCATCGGGCCGGGCCGGCCCAGCGCGAGGACAGCGGAGACGTCCTCGAACCGGGTGGGGGCCATCAGCTTGGTCAGGTCGCGCATCATGCTGCTGTCGAGCTGGAAGACTCCGAGGGTCTTCCCGGCGGCGAGCAGCTTATAGGCGGCCATGTTATCCAGCGGGACCTTGAGCATGTCCAGGTCGGTGCCGCGGTTGGTCTTGATGTTCTCGACCGCGTCACCGATGACGGTCAGGTTCCGCAGGCCCAGGAAGTCCATCTTCAGCGACCCCAGGGACTCGCAGTCCGGGCCGTTGAACCCGGTGATCCGGGCGCCGTCATCCGGGCGCTTGTGGATCGGCATCACGTCGACCAGCGGCTCGGAGGACAGGATCACCCCGGCGGCGTGCACGCCGGTACCGCGGATCAGGCCCTCGATCCCTCGCGCGGTGTCGATGACCTTCTTGACGTCGGGGTCCTCGTAGAGGGTCCGCAGTTCGCCCGCCTCGGCGTGGCGGGGGTGCCCGTTGTCGAAGATCGCGGTGAGCGGGATCTCCTTGCCCATCACGGCCGGCGGGAACGCCTTGGTGATCTTCTCCCCCAGCGCGAACGGGTACCCAAGGATGCGGTTCGCGTCCTTCACCGCCGCCTTGGACTTGATCGTCATGTAGGTGATGATCAGGCTGACATTGTCCTCGCCGTACTTCTCAGTGACGTAGCGGATCATGTCACCGCGGCGGCGCTCGTCGAAGTCCAGGTCGACGTCAGGCATCGAGATCCGCTCGGGATTCAGGAACCGCTCGAACAGCAGCGAGTGCTCGATCGGGTCCAGCTCGGTGATCCCGGTGACGTAGGCGACCATGCTGCCGGTCGCCGACCCGCGGCCGGGGCCGACCCAGATCCTGTTGTCCCTGGCGTACTGGCAGATGTCGGCGACGACCAGGAAGTATCCCGGGAACCCCATGGCTTCGATGACGCCCAGCTCGTACTCGATCCGCTCGCTTACGTGCGCCGGGACCGGGTCCCCGTAACGGCGGACCGCGCCGGCCTGCGCTTCCTTGCGCAGCCAGGTCATCTCGGTCTCGCCGGCGGGGACCGGGAACTTGGCGGACAGGTCACGGTGCGCGAACACGGGCGCGTAGGACTCAACCCGCTCGGCGATCAGCAGCGTGTTCCGGCAGCCTTCGGCCCATGTGTCCGAGCCGTCGATCGCGCGCATCTCGTCCGCGCTGCGGATGTAGTAGCCGTCCCCGCCGAACTTGAACCGGTCCGGGTCGGCCATGTTCGAGCCGGTCCCGATGCACAGCAGGGCGTCCTGTGCGTCTTTCTGATCCGCTGTGACGTAATGGGAGTCGTTGGTGACCAGCACCGGGATGTCCAGGTGTTTCGCGATTTTGAGGAGGCCGTCGCGGACGGCCCGCTCGATCGGGATGCCGTGATCCATCAGCTCCAGGAAGTAGTTCTCTTTCCCGAAGATGTCCTGGTACTTGGCGGCTGCTTTCAGCGCGTCCTCGTACTGGCCCAGCCGCAGCCGGGTCTGCACCGCGCCGGACGGGCAGCCGGTGGTCGCGATGATCCCGTCGTGATGCTGCTCAAGCAGCTCGTCATCCATCCGGGGCCACTTGCGGTAGTAGCCCTCCAGCGATGCGAGCGAGGAGAGCCGGAACAGGTTCCGAAGCCCCTGCGCGGTGGCCGCGACCATGGTCATGTGCAGGTACGACCCGGACGCGGACACGTCCCCGCCCAGCCCGGACGCCTCGTTGGTCTTCTTCTGGTGCGGCTCCCCCCAGTACACCGCCTGCTTGTGGTGCCGGGACGCCGGGGCGACGTATGCCTCGATGCCGATGATCGGCGTGAGCCCGGCCGCGGTGACGCTTTTCTGGAATTCGTAGGCGCCGAACATGTTCCCGTGGTCGGTCATCGCGACATGCCCAGCTCGGCGGCCCGCGCGGCGAGCTTGCCGATCTTCGCGGCCCCGTCCAGCATCGAGTACTCAGTGTGGACATGCAGGTGCACGAACGAGTCGCTGGTCACGTGTGCCCTCCCCGGGAAGCCGGCCAAACCGCGTCTAACCCTAGCCCGCCGCCGCCGGCTGGGCGGGGAGATGCGGCGGCGTGCCGCATCCAGTGCCGGCCCGCCGCCAGGAAGGCCGCAGCCCGGCCGGCGGCATCCGTCGGCCGGGCTGGGCGGGGTCGCTACGGCTTGACAGGAGCCGGGTCGACGGTGGTCTCCGCGCGCAGCGCCGAGTTGTCCTGCATGGCGGATGCCGCCCGGGCAGCTGCTGCTCAGCTGGCCGAGACGGCGACGGCGACGGCGATCTGCTGGCCCGGTTCCAGCGGCACGATGGAGCAGGTGGGCCAGCCTGGCACGACGGCGTGCGCTCCGGGGACAGGACGGATGACGAACTGGCGCCCCCAGGGCCGTTCGGCCAGATCTGCACATCGACCCCGACAGCGGGGATTGCTGGTGTGCCGTCGGCTGCGGCGAGCTGGTTCATCGAGGCCAGGAACTGCTCTCTAAGCAGCTGCAGGCCGGTGACCGCGCCGGGCGGCAGGGTCAGGCAGCGGTCCCCGGCGGGGTCCGGGTCCGGCGGGTCGGCGGTGATCCCGGTGAGGTCGAGGTTCCCGATGACCAGCCCGGTCTTCCAGTAACGCGACACGGCCCCTGCCGTGCGGGCGGAGCCGGCTGTGGGGGTGGCCTGCACCGAGTGCGGGAGCCAGCCGGGGAGTGCGACCATTCGGCCCGGGACCGGCTCGATGCGGTGCGAGCCTTCGGGGACCTGCCGGGCGATCGCGGCGGGCCGCGGGCCGCGGGCCGCGCGGCTGGAGGTAACCGGCGTCGCTGGTGTCGCCTGGGGCGCCAGGGTCGCCGGCCTCAACGTAGTAGACGCCGCTCCACGCCGAGTCGTGGTGGGTGTGCGGGCGCAGGCTGCCGCCGTTGCGGTAGGCCGGTGCCAGCGTGCCGCGTCGGGGTGATCGCAGGCGCGCTCACGGCACGCGGCGCCGTGCGCCGGACCGTCCAGGGAGCAGGGCAGGCTGCTACCGGTCATGGCCGAGGATCGCGTCAAGCTCGGGCAGGAACGCGGCGACCGGGCGGGCGCGCTGGCGGCGGCCCATGTCGCGGCGCAGCTCCCGCAGGTAGGCGGTGTCTCGGGCGGACTCTACGTCCGGGAGCCGGGTCATCGACCGGGGCATACGGCCAGTCCCGGTACACCGACACCGTCGACACGAACACATACAAGCCCGCGACAGGGGCAAGGACCCGGGCGGCGCCCCTCACGATGGCCGGGATAGCCCCGGCCTCAATGGGCCCGATCCCGTCATCGGGAGCAGATTAGGACACCCCTATCAAAGTGGATGCGGAAAGCATCATGGTGCGATTGTCTTCGGGACTTGAGGCGCGGTCCACACGGAGTCGTCAACCGTGTAGTTGATATCGTCACGGATTCGCTGGAACACCTGCCGCGTGATCTGGTGCGTGAAGCTTCCCATCCCGAGGGAGGTCCCAGCCTCGGCCGACAGTCCTGCTGCCGGACTTCACCGGAGACGATTACAGCGCGCTTGAGGCTGCCGTGCTGGATCTCGTCCCAGCGAACCCCGGACAACTTGCCGACGTCGAGCAAGCCGTCGAGGCGGCCAGCGCGGATCCCGAGAACCGCGAACTACTAGCCAAGATCAGCGAATGCCTGCCGAACCGTCCGATCTAGTGCTCTATCAACCAGCGTTCGCGCGGTACCAAGCACGGCGAAGGCTGGTGCCCGGCGACGGCTGCCCGCCCGCGCCCCCCGCCGTCCCGCGAGCCCCGCCCGCGCCCCCCGCCGTCCCGCGAGCCCCGTCCTGCACACCCAGCGAACGACAACAACGGCCCATCGTTGTCGTCCCAGCGACAACAACGGCCCATCGTTGTCGCCAGGTTCGGGGCTGTAAGGGTGACTGGAAGCGGGGCGAACGTGACCTGCGGTGGCACTAGCCAGGCTGACACCGTGGGCCGTGTTCGTCCTGGTATCGCCCGACATGCTCAAAGCGGACGTCTGGCCCCGGCTGAACACCGTGACATCTCAGCCACGCCCCAGCGCCTCCGCGACGACCGCCCGCCTGGCGAACCAGCCCCCGCCAAGCACGAGTACCCGCATGAACGACATTGAAGCACACCGCTGATGCCCCCAGGCTCGCCACAGCACTGCCAGTCATGCCCGCCCGTTGCAGTCTGCCGCGTGAGGCGAGGGAACCGTTTCTGTCAGTTAGTTCGGCTCGCTGCTTAGTGCGGTCGCCCTCGACGGCGAGGCGTCGTCTGCGAAAACCAGCCACTTGCTCCGGATCTCGTCGACGACATCGATCTTGTGATGGCGCGCAAGGATGAGGACCTGGCACAGGACGTCGGCGACCTCGGCACGGAACATGGCGTGAATCTCCTCGGCGGACCTGCCCTTCGCCCGGGCCTGACCGCTGAGCATCAGATGGGCCTGGGTCAGCTCCCCGATCTCCTCCTGCAGCTTGAGGACGTACCAGTTCGCGTCCCGGTCGATGCCGAACCGGGAGGCATACACCTGAGAGACCCGCTCCACCTGAGCCGTCAGTTCCTGGACGTCCATCCTCTTCCGCCTCTCTCCAGCTGTCCCGGGCGTCACGGCGGGCTTCCCGATCCGCGGACGGGACAGCCTGCTATCGGGTCGCGTGGCATTTGCTCAACCTCGGCGATCCGCTCCCCGTCACCGGTCCCCCCTGTCATCACAACGATACGGCTGATCGCCACGGCTAGACGCCGGTGATCGGCTGCGTCGAAAACTGCCCGGTACTTCTCCGCGAGGTCCGCCGGGAACGCCCGGCCGATGGCGAATGACTGCCGGGCATCCAGGCGCGGGACGTGTGGTTTGTCATGGCCGGGCCGGGCGGATGTCACCGGGACTGGTGATGGCGGGCACCGGCGGGCGCGCTGGTCGGGCGGGATGCTGGACCTATGAGCCCGGGATTCATCCCGGGACGTGACTGAAACGGAGTCAGCCATGAAGAACTCGCCACGCGCTGGATCTCAGCATGATCGTGCCGGTACTGCCGGGATGCGCCGCTGGTGGACCGGGGAGAAGCTCAGCGTGCGCCTGTTCGAGGTGGCGTTGGGTCTTGTCCTGACCGGGGCGCTGGTGTGGGCGGGATGGTTCGCGTCCGCTGACCAAGCCGCCACGTGGTCCACGGTGGTGATGAGCATCACCATAGCCGCTGCGGTTGTCGCTGGGAATCGGCGGTCTCGGATATCACGTTCCCGATGATCGCGCCCTATCGGGAGCTGGGTGGCATGGACGACAACGGCGTTATCACGGTCAGGGACTTGCGGCGGCGCTACGGCGGCACGGGCGGCCGGGGCTTTGATGCGGTCCGGGGGGTCACCTTCTCGGTGCGCCGCGGGGAGCTCTTCGCGTTGGTTGGCACCAACGGGGCTGGGAAGACCTCGACGATGGAGGTGCTGGAGGGACTAGCGCCCCCGGCCCAGGGCGCTGTCCGGGTACTGGGCTGTGACCCCTGCCGGGAGCGGGCCCTGGTCCGGCGCCGGATGGGGATCATGCTGCAGGAGGGCGGGTTCCCGTCGGATCTGACCGTGGCGGAGACCGGCCGGATGTGGGCCGGGACACTCAGCGCGCCCCGGCCGGTGGCCGAAGCGCTGGGCCTGGTCAGCCTCGGGCACCGCGCGGGGGTGGCGGTGAGATCCCTTTCTGGCGGTGAGCGGCGCCGCCTGGATCTCGCCATGGCGATCCTGGGCCGCCCGGAGGTCCTGTTCCTGGATGAGCCCACCACCGGGCTGGACCCGGAGAGCCGCCACCGCACGTGGCTGCTGATCCGCGAGTTGCTGGCGGCGGGCACCACGGTCGTGCTCACCACCCATTACCTGGAAGAGGCCGCAGAGCTGGCGGACCGCCTGGCGATCATGCATCAGGGCCGGATCGTGCGCACGGGTACGCCCGCTGAGGTCGCGGCATCACAGCCGGCTCGGATTTCCTTCGAGCTCCCGGCCAACGCCCGCGAGCCGGTCCCCGGCCTGGCGGGTACGCGGGTCAGCGTCACCGGGCGAAACGTGCTGCTGCAGACGCAGGACCTGCAGCGGACGCTGACGGCGCTGCTGGGCTGGGCGAACTCCCTGGGCTTGGTGCTGGCCGGCCTGGACGCCCGGCCGGCCTCGCTGGAGGAGGCCTTCCACGCGGTGGCGGCCTCAGGCGGCGGGCCCGTCACCGTGAACGGCAACGCAGAGGATGTGGCGGCATGAGCACAGGGACGATGACCACGAGCAGGTGGAGGCAGCCGGCGCACCGGATCGCGGCCCTGGCCCGGGCGGAGGGGGTGCTGCTGCGGCGTAACCGCCTCGCGCTGCTGAACGCCCTGGTCCTTCCAGTCCTGCTGGCCTTCGCGCTCAAGGCGGCACCGAGTGTCAGTGACGCCGGCGGGTCCCGCGGCACCGGGGCGATCCTGCTGACCGGGCTGGTGGCGTTCGCGCTGCTTTCCGCCGTCTACTACAACCTGGTGACAGCGCTGGTCGCGCGGCGTGAGCAGCTCGTGCTCAAGCGGTTGCGCACGGGCGAGAGCACGGACCCCGAGATCCTCGCCGGGACCGCCGCGCCCGCCATCGCGGTCGCGTGGGCCGAGATCGCGGTGGCCGCAGTCGCCGCGGTGGCCGTGTTCGGCCTGGCCCGGCCCGTCAATGCGGTGCTCGCGCTGGTCGCGCTGATCCTGGGTACGGCGGTGTTCGCGCTGCTGGCCGCGGTCAGCAGCGCGGCGACCCGCACCGTGGAGATGGCGCAGGTCACGACGCTGCCGGTGCTGGTCATCCCGTTCGTCCTCAGCGGGCTGCTGATCCCGGTGGCGATGCTGCCCGGTCCGCTGCGCGGACTCGCGCAGGCGCTGCCGCTGACCCCGGTGGTGGAATTGATGCGGCTCGCCCTGACGGGAACCGCCGCCGGGGGTCACCCCCTCGGGCTGGCCGCGACCTACGGCGCGGCCGTCATCCCGGTGCTCGTGCTCACCGCCTGGATCGCGGCGGCCGGGTGGGCGGCACGACGCTGGTTCCGCTGGGAACCGCGGCGCTAGGTATTCGTGACACCCTGGAGAGGTGACGGCGATGTGGCGGCGATGGAACGAGCGGGGCAGTCTCGGGCGGTTCGAGTTCTGGCACAGGGCCGGCGTGTACGTGCTGCTCGCCTACGTGCCGGTGCTCGCGGTGTTCCTGGCTCGCGGGCAGCATCAGGTGCGGGTGCCCGGCCTGGCCGTTTTCCTGCTGGTGTCCGTGGCGCAGGCAGGCGTCTGCATCGCGTTGCTGCACGCGGGCCTGGGCCGCTATCTGGCGAGGGGACCGCAGCCGGCGAGGTGGCTGGTCGCCTCAGCCGCCGCGCTGACCGCGGCCGGCGTGCTCGCGGGAGCGGCGGCCTTTCCGGCCTTCACCCGGCCCCCCGGGACCGGGTTCCCGGTGAGCCTGCTAGTCGCCATGCTCTTCGGCGGCGCCCTGATTATGGCGCTCACGCCCCTGCTCAGCCTGCGCGCGCTGCTCATCCTGGTCCTGGTGAGCGCGGCCGCGGCCAGCGGTTTGACCGCGAGCATCGGCCGGGAGGGCACTGGCGCCGACGGGCGGCTCCTCATCGGGGTATCCCTGTTCTACGCCTTCATCGTCGGCGTCGGCGTGCTCACCTGCCGCGCGTCCGCGTGGACGTTGCGGATCATGTCCGAGCTCGACCGGTCCCGGACCGCGCACGCCCGCCTGTCGGTCGCCGAGGAGCGGCTGCGGTTCGCCCGCGACCTGCACGACGTGCTCGGCCGGAACCTGTCCCTGATAGCCGTCCAGAGCGAGCTCGCCGCGGAGCTGGCGCGCCGGGGCGACCAGGACGCCGCCGGGCAGATGCTCCAGGTGCGCCAGGTGGCCCATGAGTCGCTGCGGGAAATGCGCGCGGTCGTCAG